>JBOHSA010000122.1:0-28222 GCA_050732995.1 Gemmatimonadales bacterium
GGTCGCGCTGGCCCGCGCGATGAAGCCCCGCGGCGCCCCGGCCGACGCCTTGTTCCACGCCGAGCGCGCGGCACGGCAGGGGGACTCGAGCACGGCGACGCTGCTCCTCCTGGGCGAGCTGCTGACCACCGTCGGCCGGACGCGCGACGCCGAGCGCGCCTATCGCGCCGCCGCCCGCGATTCGAGCGCGCGCGCCCTCGCCCTCTACCGGCGCGCGCGGCTGCTCGCCCGGATAGGCGATCCCGGCGCGGCGGCGGCGCTGTCGGGCTTCGCGCACGCCTTCCCGGCCGACAGCGCCGCGCCCACCGCGCTGTACACGGTCGGCGACTTGCTCGCCGATCGCGGCGACACGACCGGCTCGGAACGCTGGCTCGGCGAGTTGATTGCCCGCTACCCCGCGGACCCCCGCGCCTCGCTGGCCCGCTTCCGATTGGCGGCGCGCGCCTGGCGTGTGGACCGGCTCGACAGCGCCGCCGCGCTCTACCGTGCGGAGGTGGAGGCCGCGGCCCCGCAGCGCTTCGGCGCCCGCTTCTGGCTCGGCAAGCTCGCGTGGCGCCGGGGCGACACTACCGAAGCCCGCGCCCTGTGGCGCGCCCTGGCGCGCGACGATTCGATCGGCTACTACGGCCTCCGCGCCCGTCGGGAGACAGACCTGCCACCCTTGACGATCGCGGCCGCGCCGCCCGCCGCGACCTCGCCGGCCGCGGTCACGGTCCTGGCGCGCATCGACACGCTCGTGTTGGCCGGCCTCGACAGCGAAGCGCGGGCCGAAGTGCGGCAGGTGCTCGCGCGGCCGCCGCAGGAGCTGGTCGAGCTCCTGGCTTGGAGCGACGGACTGGCGGTGCGCGGTTGGGGCTCGGCCGCCGTCCGCTTGGGCTGGCAGGCCGCGCTGCGGGCGCCAACCGATCCGCGCGTCCTGCGGGCGATCTACCCCTGGCCCAATCGCGCCGCCGTCGAGGGCGAGGCCGCCGAGTTCGGCGTGGATCCCTTGCTGTTCGTCGCGATCGTGCGCCAGGAGAGCGTGTTCGACACCGAGGCGCTGTCCCCGGCGGGGGCCCGCGGGCTCGCCCAGCTGATGCCCGGCACCGCTACGCTCACCGCCCGCGGACTCGACGTGAGTTTCTCGCCGGAATGGATCACCGTGCCCGACCTCAACCTCCACCTGGGCGCCGCGCACCTGGCCGACTTGCTCGAGCGCTTCGGCGGGCGGCTCGAGGCGGCGGTGGCGGCGTACAACGCCGGCCCCCGACCCATCGCACGCTGGCTCACGCGCCCCGGCACCGAGGATCCCGACCAGTTCATCGAGCTCATCCCGTTCCAAGAGACCCGCGGCTACGTGCGCGTCGTGCTGCGCAACCGCGATCTGTACCGCGCGCTGTACGCCCCGCCAAACAATTGATCGGTAGAAGGTTAGTCGCTCGCCTTGCCCGGGCGCGCGCGCTCGCTTGACAACATTTCGAGCCGGCCGCATTTCTATCGCGCCCGACACGGCTGCCGGGCAGGCGATACCGCCTAACGTGTGACTTCGCAGGAGGCTGATCGAATGGCTAAGGGCAAGGTGAAGTGGTTCAATGACGCCAAGGGCTACGGCTTCATTGAGCAAGAAGGCGGCGAGGACGTGTTTGTACACTTCTCGGCCATCCAAATGGATGGCTTCAAGACGCTCGCCGAAGGTCAAGTCGTGGAGTTCGAGGTGAAGCAGGGCGACAAAGGACTCCACGCCGCGAACGTCATGCGCGTCTAGTCGGTCCCCGCGCCGTTCGTTCCGCCCCGCCCGCGCACCGTGGGCGGGGCTCGTGTTTTCGGCCTATTTTCCGCCATGCCGCCGCCCCCCCCGCCCTTCCGCCGAGCGCGTGTTCCTCGTCGACGGCTATGCGCTGATCTACCGCGCCTTCTTCGCCATGATCGCGCGCCCGCTCACGACGCGTCGGGGCGAAAACACCTCCGCGGCCTGGGGCGTCACCAACTTCCTCCTGCGCCTGCTGGAGCAGCATCGCCCGCCGTACCTCGGCTGGGTGCACGATGTGGGGGAGTCGTTCCGCCATCAGACCTATCCTGCCTACAAGGCCACCCGCCAGAAGTTGGACGAAGAGATGCAACAGGACTTCGATCGCTCGGTCGAACGCATCGGACAGATTCTCGAAGGGTTCCGGGTTCCGGTGCTCGGGCTGGAGGGGTTCGAGGCGGACGACGTGATCGGTACCCTCGCCGCCCTGGCGGCCCGGCGCGGGCTGCAGGCCGTGATCGTGTCGGGCGACAAGGATTTCCACCAGCTCATCGGGCCGGGCATCGCGCTCCTGAATCCGGGCCGCCGCGGCCCGGCGGCGGTGGAGGAGCACTGGGTCGATACCGCCAACGCCAAGGAGCGCCTCGGCGTCCCTCCGGAGCGCGTGGTGGACTACCTCGCCCTGGTCGGCGACAGCTCGGACAATGTCCCGGGAGTGAAGGGGATCGGGGAGAAGACGGCGCTCGAGCTGTTGCGCGACTATGGCGATCTCGACACGATCCTGACGCGGGCGGCCGAGATCCCGGCCAAGCGCGCCCGCGAGGCGTTGCTGGCGCAGGCCGATCTCGCCCGGCTGTCGCGGGAGCTGGTGACGATCCGGCGCGACGTCCCGCTCGTGCTCGACCTCGATCGGCTGCGCGTCACGCCGCCCGATGCGGCGCGCCTGGCGGAGCTGTTCGCCGAGCTCGAGTTCCGTTCGCTGTTGCCCCGACTGGCCCGGCTCACCGCCGCGGCGGAGTCATCCCCCCCGCCGTCCGCCACTTCCCCCCCGCCACTCTCCCTTGCTCCCCCTACCGCCCCGACCGAGCGTCCCGCGGCGGAGCGCGCGGCGCCGGTCCGCCCCGCCCCGGCGCAGGAACCGGGAGCGGAGGTGGTGGACACCCTCGAGCGGCTCGTGGCGGCGATCGCCGAGTGTCGCCGGGCGCCTCTCGTCGCGCTCGATACCGAGACCACGGCGTTCGACCCGATGCGCGCCGACCTCGTCGGGCTCTCGCTCGCCGTCGCTCCCGGGCGCTCGTGGTACCTGCCGTTCCGCCACGAGCCTCCGGACGGCCCGCTCGCCGGCGGCGAGCCGCCGCGCAACCTGCCGCCGCTCGAGGCCGAAGCGATGCGTCCGCTGCGCGAGCTGCTCGGCGACGCCGCGGTGTCCAAGGCCGGCCACAACATCAAATACGACTGGCTCGTCCTGCGGCGGGCCGGGGTGGAGCTCGCGGGCGTGGTGTACGACTCGATGCTCGCGAGCTTCGTCCTCGACCCCGGCCGCCGCACCCACGGGTTGGACGACCTCGCCCGCGACCGACTCGGGATCGAGCTGCGGACGTACGCGGCCCTCGTGGGAAAACCCGAGCGTCCCTTCGCCACGGTGCCTGTCGTCGCCGCCGCGCGGTACTGCTGCGAGGACAGCGCAGCGGTGCTCCGGCTCCACGACGCGTTCCGCCCCGAGCTGGAGGACCACCAGCTCGTCCCCTTGCTCGAGTCCGTCGAAATCCCGCTCATCCCGGTGCTGGTGGCGATGGAATGGCACGGCGTGCTGGTCGACCGCGAGCTCCTGGGCGAGATCAGCCGTGGGTTCGCCCGGGAGCTGGTCGAGCTGGAGCAGGCCATCCACCGCGCGGCGGGCACCGACCTCAACATCAATTCGACGCCGCAGCTGCGGACGGTGCTGTTCGAGAAACTGCAACTGCCCGTCCTGAAGAAGACCAAGACCGGTGCGTCCACGGATTTCGAGGTGCTGGAGCAGCTTGCCGCGATGGGGCACGAAGTCCCGCGGCTGCTTATCGAGTATCGGGAGCTCCAGAAGCTCAAGTCCACCTACGTCGACGCGCTCCCCGCGTACGTGAGTCCGGAGACCGGGCGGATCCATTCGAGCTGGAACCAAACCGGGGCTGCCACCGGGCGGCTCTCGAGCTCGGATCCCAACCTCCAGAACATCCCGGTGCGCACCGAGCGGGGCGAGGCGATTCGCCGGGCGTTCGTGGCCCCCCCTGGCGCCCTCATGCTCACGGCCGACTACTCCCAGATCGAGCTGCGGCTCCTCGCCCACCTGTCCGGCGACTCGGCGTTCGTCGACGCATTCGTGCGGGGGGGAGACATCCACCGCCAGACGGCGGCCGTGATCTTCGGCGTCTCGCAGGACCAGGTGACGCCCGAGATGCGCGCCCGGGCCAAGACCATCAACTTCGCCACCATCTACGGCCAGGGGCCGTTCGCGCTCGGCCGGCAGCTCGGCATCAGCCAAGAGGACGCTAAAGAGTTCATCCGGCAGTACTTCGAGCGATTCGCCGGCGTGCGCGCCTGGCTCGATCGCACCGTGGCGGAGGCCCGAGCCAAGGGCTACGTCGAGACGCTCTTCGGCCGGCGCCGCTATGTCCCCGAGCTCAAGGACAAGAACTTCAACATCCGCTCGTTCGGAGAGCGCACCGCAACCAACTCCCCGCTGCAGGGCTCGGCCGCCGATCTCATCAAGATCGCAATGATCCGCATCCACGGCCGGCTGGCGGAGCGCGGTCTCGGCGCCAAGCTGCTGCTACAGGTGCACGACGAGCTGGTTTTCGAGGTGCCGGAGAGTGAAGTCGCGGCCACGAGAGACGTTGCAAAACGCGAGATGGAGGCGGCGGCCACCCTGCGGGTGCCGCTGGTCGTAACCATTGGTGCCGGAAGGGATTGGGTGGAGGCCAAGGGGTAAGCATGTCTCTTGCAGGAAAGGGCCTGGGCGCCCATATATGGGCGTCGGACCGTGGGTTGGCTTGCGCCCGCGCCGGCGCCCTTTTGCGCCCAAAGGAGTGACCGGTGAAGTCGCAGCGCGGTTTCACCTTGATCGAGCTATTGATCGTGGTGGTGATCATCGGGATTTTGGCGTCCATCGCCATCCCGAAGTTCGTCAACACGAAGGAAAAGACCTACGTCGCGGCGATGAAGTCCGACCTGCGGAATCTCGCCACGGCCGAGGAGGCCTATTTCTACGACAGCACGGCCTACACGACAGTGCTGGCCGATCTGAACAATTTCTCGGCCAGCGCCGGCGTGACGCTGAACGTGCTGGAGGCGACGCCGAAGGGCTGGTCGGCCGAGGCGACGCACGGGCAGACCGCGCGTCGGTGCGTGATTTTTTCTGGCGGCGCCACGCCGCCCCCTCCCGCCACGATCGAGGGCCGTATCGTCTGCCAGTAGCGCGTGACTACCAGGAGTTCGCGCGCCGCCGCGAGGGGATGTGCTTCGCCCTCGACGGCGGCGTTTGGCTGCATCACCATCGGATCCGGGACGAGCCGATGGCGCACCTGGTGAGCGCCGACAAGGAGCGGTTGCTCGCGCTCGGGCGCCGATTGGGACTGAATCCGGCCTGGCTGCAATACAAGCCCCTCAAGGACCCGCGCACCGGACAGCGAGTGCCGGCCTGGCATTGGGATCTCTGGGGGGCGCATCTGAAGAACCTCGGTGTGCTACCCGTCTGATCGGGGAGCCCTGACTCCCGGCCACCAGTTCCATCGCCCCGCGATGTGCATCGTCGCCAGCAGGACGGCCACTCCGACCACGATGAGCCCGCCGATGCCGACGGAGCGCGTTTCCGTGAGCGGCGTCGTCACCAGGGCGCCGAACCCCACGACGACCGTCAGCCCGGAGGTGACCACCGCCGCGCCGGCGGTCTGGATCGTGCGGACCGCATCGGCAGCACCCGCTCCTCCGACCGGTGTGTGTCCTCGGCGCTGATGGTCCGCACGTCGTAATCGAGGGCGGGGTTGCCGGTCAACTTGACGTCGAAATCCACGGCCCCGGGGAGGCTGGTGAGCACGTCCCGTACGGCGGCCCGCAGGTCCGGCACGAACGTCTGGCCCAGGTCCGCCGGGCGGTGCGGCGCGAGCGCCGCGATCAGGAACGTCGTGCGCCGGTCGCGGCTGACGGCGTCGAACCGGCGATGCGTCCAGCGCACCGGGCCGTGCACGACGACCGCGACGCATTCGGCGAAGGGGTTGGGGAAAGCGTCCCGGATCAGCGCGAGGGCCCCAATCATAGAGAGCCCCAATGGGCAAAGCTAGCGGCGGCGGGCCCGTCCGGGGCATATTGCGGCCATGCTCGAGCCCCGCCTCACCCGCCTGATTGCGGCCGCGGGGGTGCTGCTGATCCTGGTGGTGATGTGGGACGCGATGATGAAACCCCGCCGCCGCACCTCCCCCCAGCCAGCCGTCCTCGATTCCCTGGTGCGGGTGACCTCGGAGTCGACGCCAGCGTCTGCCCCTGCCTCCTTGGTGGCCGCCCACCCGGAACCCCTCTCGGCCTCCCAGGGCGCAGCGGCGGCGGCGGGGCCGGCGACGCCGGGGAATGGGGGGCCGGGCTACATCGAGCTCCTGGCCCGCGCCGAAACCCGGCGCCGCATCCGCGCCAGCGCCAGCCTCACCTACCTGAGCCAGATCGTGGCCGCCAGCGGGGACTCGATGCTGCACCGGTGGGACGACCGGGCCTATCGGCCCGTGCGCGTGTTTCTGGGGCCGGCGACCACCGCCAACTTTCAACCCGTGTTCCTCGATGCGGTGCGCCAGGCGTTCCGCCGCTGGGAGGAGTCGGGAATCCCGGTGCGGTTCGATCTCGACGCCGATTCGGCAGCCGCCGAAGTCTACTTCACCTGGAAGATCCAGTTCGAGATCGACCGCTCGGGCCAGACCGACCTCACGTGGGACGAGAGCGGCCGCCTGCAGAGCGGCTTCGTCACCCTGGCCACGTTCGATCCTAAGGGACGGCCGATGCAGACCGATGACGTGCGCGTAGTCGCCCTGCACGAGATCGGCCACCTCCTCGGCTTGGATCACTCCCCGGACTCGACCGACATCATGTTCCCCGTGGCGAAGGTCCGGGACCTGTCCTCGCGGGACGTGTCGACCGCGCAGCTGCTCTACCAGCTCGTCCCCGGCAGCCTGCGCTGAACAGCGGGGTATAATCCCGGCGGAGGGCGGCACATGGCGGAGCGTCACATCGTCTCGTTTCTGCGGCACGAGAGTGCTCCACCCGACGGCGGGGATGTCACCCTGGCGCAGCTCCTGGACGCGCGCGTGCGCGAGGGGGCAGGGGCGCTCCTCGAGCAGGTCCCCAGCGGGGAGGGCGCGGTGCGGTGCTTCGCCTGCGGGCACCGCTGCCTGGTCAAGCCCGGCCGCCGCGGGATCTGCAAGGTCCGCTTCAATCGCGACGGCACCCTGTTCGTCCCCGCCGGCTACGTCGCCGCGCTGCAGTGTGACCCGACTGAAAAGAAGCCCTTCTTTCACTGCCTGCCGGGCAGCGATACCCTCACGTTCGGGATGCTCGGCTGCGACTTCCACTGCGGGTATTGCCAGAACTGGCTCACGTCTCAGGCGCTGCGTGACGAAACGGCCGGCGTGGTGCCGACCGACGTCACCCCGGATGACCTGGTGCGGTTGGCGCTGCAGCGAGGCGCCAAGCTCGTGGGCTCCTCCTACAACGAGCCGCTGATCACCGCCGAGTGGGCGATGGACGTGTTCCGGGTCGCGCGCGCCCACGGGCTCAGGACCGCCTTCATTTCCAACGGGAACGCGACCCCCCAGGTCCTCGACTACATCCGTCCGGTGACGGACTGCTACAAGATCGACTTCAAGGCGATGGACGATAAGCGGTATCGCGAGCTCGGCGGAGTGCTGCAACATGTGCTGGACGCGATTCGGATGGTCTATGAGCGCGGCTTCTGGCTGGAGCTCGTCACGCTGATCGTCCCCGGGTTCAACGACGACGACGCGCAGCTCACGCGCGCCGCCGAATACGTCGCCTCGGTGTCACCCGAGATCCCGTGGCACGTCACGGCGTTCCATAAGGACTACAAGATGACCGACTCCGACAACACGCCGGCTGAGACGCTCATCCGGGCGTGTGAGATCGGGGCGCACGCGGGTCTCAAGTTCGTCTACGCGGGCAACCTGCCGGGGCGGGTCGGCCGCTGGGAGCACACCTACTGCCCCGACTGTGGCGACCTGCTCGTCGAGCGCTACGGATACGAGATCAGGCGCCAGCGGGTGGGGGCTGGCGGACGCTGCCCCGCCTGCGGCCGAAGGATCCCGGGCATTTGGTCGTAGGATGGATCGTGCTCGCCCTCCAGGCCGGGGGGGGGGGGGGGCTCGCGCTGCCCTCCGCCCCGTCGCCCGCGCGGGCTTCGTTCGACGCCGCGACGTTCGACCCCCCGGTGCTGGAGGGGATCCGGCGCGGCGCGTTCCCCGGCGCGGCGCTCGTCGTGGGGCGACGGAACACGATCCTGTTCGCCAAAGGGTACGGGCGGCTGGTTTGGGCGCCCGGTCCGCCCGTTGATCCCGACAGCACGCTGTACGACCTCGCCTCGTTGACCAAGGTGCTCGCCACGACGACCGCCCTGATGCTCCTGGTCGAGCGCGGGCAGGTGCGGCTCGACGCGCCGGTCGCAACGTATGTGCCGGAGTTCGCCGGGCCGGGGACCGACGCGATCACCGTGCGCCGGCTGCTCACGCACACGTCGGGGTTGCGGGCTACGCTGCCGCTCCTTCGTGAGGCGGCGGATAGCGCGGCGGCGCTGCGCATGGTGTTCGCCGCGACGCCGGTTGTTCGGCCGGGCGCGCGCGTGATCTACTCCGACGTGAACGCGATCCTTCTAGGGGAGATCGTCCGGCGCGCCGCGGGGGAGCCGCTGGACCGGTTCGCGGGGCGCGAGATCTTCGCGCCGCTCGGCCTCCGCCAGACCCTGTTCCGGCCGCCCGCCAGGCTGCGCCCGCGGATCGCCCCCACCGGTGTGTGGCGCGGGCGGCCCGTGGCGGGTGTCGTCAACGATCCGAGCGCCGCAAAGCTGGGTGGGGTGGCCGGACACGCCGGCGCGTTCGGCACCGCGCGGGACGTCGCGCGGTTCGCGCAGTTCATGCTCCGTGAGGGCGCGCTGGCCGATGGCACAGGCCGCCTGCTCGAGGCCTCCACGATCCGCCTGTTTATCACCAAGGCCCCCGAGTCCGCCGTCGGGCCGGATTCGCGCGCCCTCGGCTGGCAGACCGTGCCGACCGACGAGTCCGTGTCCAGCGCCGGCACCCTGTTCGGTCCCAGGAGCTACGGGCACACCGGGTGGACCGGGACCTCGCTCTGGATCGACCCGGAGCGGGACCTGTTCGTCGTGCTGCTCACCAACCGGGCGTACGCGCCGCGAACCCGCCGTTCCTTCTCCATCCTCAAAGAAGTGCGGGGCCGCGTGGCCGACGCCGCCGCGCGGGCGCTCGACGGGCGTTGAAAAGGCGATGCCGGGTGGCTAGGTTCGCGGCAGTGAGGAGGGATCGGTGACAACCGCTGCATTGAACGGGGAGCTGGTGCGGCAGGCCCTGCGCCAGGTGAAGGACCCGGAGCTCGACCTGAACATCGTCGACCTGGGCTTGGTGTACGACGTGGACGTCGACGAGGGCGACGTGCACATCCAGATGACGCTCACCTCGCCGGGGTGCCCCGCGGGCCCGATGATCACGAACGACGCGTACAAGGTCGTGCGGGCACTGGACGGTGTGCGGGACGTGAATATCGAGATCGTGTGGGAGCCGTACTGGACGCCGGAGAAGATCGAGCCGAAGATTCGCGCGATGATGGGGTTCTAGCCGAGCGCACCGAGCAGGGCGTCGCCCAGCACGTCGATTTGCCAGCGCCGGAGTTCGCTCAGCTGGGCGAGCCCGGCGCGATTGTTTGGTCGGGCCCGCGCGACCGCCTCGAGCGCCACCCGGCCGCACAGCACGCCGGGGTCGAGCCCGAGCGCGGCCGCCACCCGGTTGCGGGCAGCTTTCAGTCGCTCCACCCGCTCCTCCAGTCCCCGATCGCGCGGTCCCCCTCCCCCCGGCCCACCACTCCCCCCGCGCGGCGCCCGCTCCGGCCGCGGCAGCTCGCTTTCGGGCAGGGCCAGGGCGCAGCGCACGCCTGCCACCAGGGCCGCCCCGTGCCGGCGCGCCAGTGAGGCGGGGAGGTCCGGCACGCGGGTCAGGGCCGACGGCGAATCCGCCAGCGTCCGGCTGACCGCGAGCAGCGGAGCGTTGCCGATGATGCGGAACGGGGCCTTGTCTTCCCGCGCGGCGACGGACTCACGCCAGCGATGCAGCTCGCGGAACGCGGCGAGGCTGCGGAGAGACAGCGCCTTCGCGCCTTTGACGTGGAGGTACGCGTCCGGACTCGCCCCCCGGCCGTCCGGCGATCCGGTCCACCGTAGCGATTCCAACCGCTCGAATTCTTCCTCCGCCCACGGCAACCGGCCGAGGGCGATGAGGCGCGCGCGCAACGCCTGCCGCAACGCCGGCAGGTGCTCCGTGTCGGCCGCGGCGTAGGCCAACATCGCGGGCGGGAGCGGCCGCTGGGACCAGTCCGCCTTTTGGTGCGCTTTGGACAGCTTCACCCCGCAGTACATCTGGAGCAGGCTGGCGAGGCCGATCGCGGGCTCCCCGGCGAGTTGCGCGGCGATGCGCGTGTCGAACAGCCGGCGCGCACGGAAGCCGTAGTCGCGGTCGAGGATCCGGAGATCGTAGTCAGCGTCGTGAAACACCTTCTCCACCTGCGGATCCGCCAGCAGCGCACCCAGGGGCGCCAGATCCGTCAGCGCCAGAGGGTCGATGATCGCCGTGTGGGTTCCGGTGGAGAGCTGGACGAGGTAGATGCGGTCGACATACTTGTGGTAGCTCGCGGCTTCGGTATCGGCCGCGACGATGGCTGCTTGGCGGAAGCCGGCGACGGCGTCCGCGAGCGCGGCGGCGCTGCTGATGTAACTATCCACACACCACCGCGGCAGTGTGCATAGCCTGTGGACAGTCGTGTAACTGTAACGACAGTTTCATGATACTATATACTACTCTTCTTGTCCTAGTTGATCTAAACCAGCGGCGATCTCTTCGAGGGCTTTGGCGAGCGTCTTGTAGAATTCGGGGTCCGGCGGCTGCGGCGCGCCGCCCAGCGGATCCCCGGCGCATTTCCGGGCGGCGCGCGCGGCATGGTGGATGTAATCGGTCGAAACCCGCATCGTTTCGCTCGGGGTAAGGGACGTGACGACGGATCCGGCCCGGCTCAGTCGAAAGATACGCGACACGCTCGCCCCCTGCAGTCTCGGGGACTGGCCGACCCCGCTCGAGATCCTCCCCGCCGCGGACGGCCGGGAGCCCCTCTGGGTCAAGCGCGAAGACCGGTCCTCCCGCCGCTACGGCGGCAGCAAGGTACGCGGACTCGAATTCCTCCTGGCCGGCGCTCCGCCCGAGGCGGTATTCGTCACGGTTGGCGGGTCGGGCTCCACGCATTGTCTGGCCACGGCGGTGCACGGGGGAGCGCTCGGGTATCGTGTCGTGCTCGCCCAGTTTCCGCAGCCAGCGACCGAGACCGCGCTCGCCGTTGCCGCCGCATGCACCGGCGGGAGCGCGCTCGTCTATCGGGCGCACTCGTGGGCGGGGTTCCCTCTGGCGCTGGCGCGTGCCTGGGTCAGCGCCGGTGGTCTCGGCTCCCGGCGGTGGATTCCGGGCGGCGGCGCCCATCCCCGTGCCGTGGTGGGACACTTTCTTGCCGGGCTGGAGTTGGCCGCCCAGACACCCGCGCCCCCGGACGCGATCGTCGCGCCGCTGGGCTCGACCGGCACGGTCGCCGGGCTGTGCCTCGCGATGTCGTATTTGGAATGGCCGACGCGCGTGATCGCGGTTCGAGTGGCCTCCAGGCTGTTCGCGAACCGCGCTCGCGCCCTCCGCCTCGCCAATGCAGCCCGGCGGCTATTGTTGACCCTCGACGCTTCCCTCTCGCTTCCGCAAGTTCCTATCGTGGTTGACGGGTTGGGCCGGGGCTACGGGTATCCCACGCCGGCGGGTGAGGAGGCGCGGCGGGAGGCGCGCGCTCGCGGGCTGGTGCTCGACTCGACTTACGGCGGGAAGGCGTTCGCGACGCTTCCCCCCCCCCTCCCCCCCCCCGCGGCACACCGCCGCGGCTTTCCGCGCGTCGTGTTCTGGCATACGTTTCCGCCGCTGCCGATTCCACATCCGTGACCGCACTCGCGACTGTCGACGTCACGATTTATCCCTCGGAATGCGATGCGTTCGGGCGCCTGAACGCGGCCGCGTTCCTGACCGTGCTCGAGCGGGCCCGCTGGGAAAGCCTGGCGCGGGGGCCGGGACTGGACCTGTTCCGGCGCAACGGCGTCTGGCCGGCCGTACGCCGGGCTACGATGGACTACCGGGCCGGCATCTACCCCGGCGACGTACTGCGCATCGAGACCGCCGTCGCGCAGCGCGGCACGACCAGCGTCACGTTGCGGCACGTGGCCACCCGCGTCTCGGATCGGGCGATCGTCGCGGAGGCGGAGCTCATCTTCGTCATGGTCGATCGCGTGGGACGGCCGACCCCGATGACCGACGAGCTGGCCCGGGTCTTCGGGCCGCGGACCGCAGGCGGCGGAGCGACGGCGGCCGGGCGCGAGGCGATACGGGTGTCGGTGAACGGCGGGGACGGAGTGGAGTTGGCGGTCGAGACCCGCGGTGACGGCATCCCCGTGCTCTTCGTGCACGGCTTCCCGCTTGACCGGACCCTGTGGCGGCACCAGCTCGCCGGGCTCTCCCGTTGCCGGCGGATCGCGCCCGACCTGCGCGGCGCCGGCGCGTCGGGGGCCCCGGCCCCCCCGGACGGGTATTCGATGGCCCGCTACGCCGACGACCTGGTCGGCGTGCTCGACGAGCTCGGCGTGGGGCAGGCTGTCGTCTGCGGCCTCTCGCTGGGCGGTTATATCCTGTTCGAGCTGTTGCGGCGCCATCCCGACCGGGTCCGGGCGGCGATCTTCGCCGACACACGGGCGGAAGCGGACAGCGGCGAGGGGCGGCGGGCACGCGACGAGCTTGCGGAGGCGGTGGCGCGGGAGGGGCCCGAGGTGCTGGTCGAGCGGATGTTGCCCAAGCTGCTCGCGCCCGCGACGCATGTCGCGCAGCCGGAGGTCGTGGCGCACGTGCGCGAGATGATCCGACGCGCGAGCGTGCCGGGGATCCTCGGCGCGCTTCGGGCCATGCGCGAGCGCCCCGACTCGACCGGCCTGCTCGGGACCATCCGTGTCCCGACGCTCGTGCTGGTCGGCGCGGACGACGAGCTCACGCCGCCGGCGGGCGCGCGCGCCATCGCCGCTGCGGTGCCGGGCGCCCGGTACGCGGAGATTCCGGCGGGTGGCCACCTTGCCCCCCTCGAGCAACCCCTCGCGACCGGGCGCGTCCTGGCCGAATTCATCGAGTCGTTGCCCTGAAAACTACGCGGGCCCGAGAATCGTCCCGGGCCCGCGCTGTTCACGCCCCCTTACGCTGCGGCTTGCCGGGCGGGTTCTCGCTCTGAAACACGTCGCGGTTCTTGGCGATGTAGCTCTTCCACTGCGGCGGCGTGTCTTCCTCGGGGAAGATGGCCGTCACCGGGCACTCGGGTTCGCACGCCCCGCAGTCGATGCATTCGTCCGGGTGGATGTACAGCATGTCCGGGCCCTCGTAGATGCAGTCCACGGGGCACACGTCCACACAGGAGCGGTCCTTCACATTGATGCAGGGCTCGGCAATGATATACGGCATCACGACTCCCGAAACAAAACACGCGCAACCCGGAGCGGTGGCGCGGGTGACTCCCAAACGTAGATTGGCTCTCACCCCAGTCAAGGGCCCGCAGGCGCGATGGTGATCCGGCTCACCGTGAACGGTCGCGTGCACGCGCTGACGGTCGAGCCGCGCACCAGCTTGCTGGCGGCGCTGCGCGACGGCCTCGGACTCACGGGCGCGAAGCAGGTGTGCGATCGGGGCGAATGCGGCGCCTGCACCGTGCTGGCCGCGGGCCGGCCGATCTACGCCTGCCTCGCCCTCGCCTGCGAATCCGGCGGCGTGCCTATCGTCACGATCGAAGGTCTCGGCACCGACGAACTGCATCCCCTGCAACGGGCCTTCATCACCGCCGACGCGCTGCAGTGCGGGTTCTGCACGCCCGGGCAGATCCTCTCGGGCGTCGTGCTGCTCGAGGCCCACCCGCGCCCCACCGACGAGCAGATCACCCGCGCGATGGCGGGGAACCTCTGCCGCTGCGGTACCTATCCGAAGATCAGGCGCGCCATTCGGATCGCCTCGCAAGAGACGGGGAAGGACGGGGGCAGACGGCGAAGGACGGGGGAACACGGATGAGCGAGCCAACACCCGGCAAGCGGTTCGTCACCACCACCGTCGAGATCGAGGGTCGCGAGGAAACGACCGTGGTCGAGCTCCCGGCGTTCGAGCCCGCGCCGTGGGGACCCGATGCGTTGCTCGACACGGTCGGCTCCCGGGTGACGCGGCTCGACGCGGTGGAAAAGGTGACCGGGCGCGCCCGCTACACGCAGGACGTGCAGCTGCCGGGCATGGTGCACGCCCGCGTCGTGCGCGCCGCGATTCCCGCGGGTCGGGTCGTGCGGCTCGATCTGAGCCGGGTCCGGCGGCTCTCCAGCGTCCGCGCCGTGCTCACCGGCGAGGACGTTCCCGGCACCGCGTGGCTCGGGGACGAGCCGCTGTTCAGCCCGCGCGTGTGCTATTGGGGCCAGCCGCTCGCCGCCGTCGCCGCCGACACGGAGGCGGAGGCCCGCGACGCGGTGCGGCTCGCCCGCGTGCGGTACGCCGCCGGTCGGTTCCGCGTAGATCTGCCCGCCGGCGAATCGATCCGCACCGGCCACCTCCACGTGACCGCGCCCGAGACCCGGAAGGAAGAGCGGGGCGGCGTGGAGGCCGCGCTGGCCGCGGCCGAGGTCGCCGTCACGGCGACCTATCGGGTCCCCGTCGCGCTGCATCAGGCGCTCGAGACCCACGGCTCCGTAGTTCACTGGGAGGGCGAGCGGATCACAGTCTACGACTCCACGCAGGGCATCTTCCGCGTCCGCCGGGAGCTGGCGGAATTTTTGGGAATCGGCCACCACCAGGTGCGCGTCGTCACACCCTACATGGGCGGCGGCTTCGGCGCCAAGAACTCCTGCGGGGCTTACACGGTGATCGCGGCCCTGGTGTCGCGGAAGACTGGCCGCCCGGTGCGCTGCGTCTGGGATCGGCACGAGGAGTGTGTCGACGCGGGGCACCGCCCCGAGACGGTGTTCCGCGTGACGGCCGCGGCGCGACGGGACGGCACCCTCGTCGCGCTCGACGTCGAAGCCTGGGTCGCCATGGGTGTCGCCGGGTGGCCGGGAGGGCCCGGGAGAATCTTCCAGGATCTGTACCGCTGTCCCAACGTGCGCGTCGTGCAGCACTTCTGGTATGGCAACGTGGCCGGCATGGAGTCGTTTCGCGCCCCGTTCCACGTGGAGGGGGCGTTCGCGCTTGAGAGCGCCATGGATCTGCTCGCGCGCCGGCTGGAGATGGACCCGCTCGAGCTGCGCCGCCGCAACCATGCGCACGAGGACCCCGTCAAGCAGCGGCCCTATTCCAGCGAGCTCCTGCGCGAATGCTATGACTCGGTAGCCGGGCGGATCGGCTGGGCTGAGAAACGAGGGCGTGGCAAGCGGAGTGGCCGGTTCGCGCGCGGGGTCGGCGTCGCGAGCCAGGTGTGGGGCGGGGGCGGCGGGCCCCCCGCCTACGCCCTGGTCCGGTTGCACCGCGACGGCACCGCGCTGGTTCTAACCGGCACCCAGGACCTGGGCACCGGGGCCCGAACAGTCTTCACTCAGATCGCGGCCGACGCGTTAGGATTGCCGCTCGAGGACGTCCGTATCGTCATCGGCGACACCGACGCCGGGCCTTACACCAACAACTCCTGGGGGAGCATCACCACCGCGTCCGTCGGGCCCGCGGTCCGGATGGCCGCCGAGGATGCCAAGCGGCAGCTGTTCGAGGTCGCCGCCGAGCTACTGGGCGGGGCGAAACCGGACCAGCTCAAAACCCGGCGCGGCCGGATCTCGGTGTGCGGCCGCGGGCCGTCGATCCCGGTCCGGAAGGTGACGGAGCAGCTCGGGGACATCACGATCATCGGGCGGGGGCACCGCGGCCCGAACCCGCCGGGGGTCACCGTCAACAGTTTCGGCGCGCAGGCGGCGGAGGTAGAGGTGGATCGTCTCACGGGCCGCGTGCGGGTGCTGCGGATCGTGGCGGCGCACGATTGTGGCCGCCCCGTGAACCCGGAGCTGGCCGAGAGCCAGCTCCACGGCGGCATCATCCTCGGGTTGGGCTATGCCCTGTTCGAGCGCCGGCTCGCCGACGGCGCGCTGGGCCGCCCGCTCAACCTGGGGCTCCACGAGTACAAGATCCCCACGTTCGCCGACGTGCCCGCGATCGATGCTCGGATCATTTCGGCGGCGGACCCGGTCGCAAACCACGTGGGGGTGAAGGGGCTCGCCGAGCCGCCGATCATCCCGACCGCGCCCGCCATTGCGAATGCGGTGTTCGACGCACTCGGGGTGCAGGTCACCGAGCTGCCGCTGACGCCGAGCCGGATCCTCGCCGCCGTTCGTCAGGCCCGTGCGGAGCCATAACGCCCCGCTCCAGTATCACAGATACCCGTCAGTATCTCCCCACGTCACCGCGCAGCGCTGATGGGAACCTGGAGCTCCATCAGCAGCGCGAGGGCGGCAACGAGGAACCCGTATTCCCAGAGGGTGCGGCGGTCGCCCGGATCGGGCGCTTGCCCGGCCGCCGCCCGCCCGAATGCGACCAGCAAGAGCAGCAGGAGCATCCCTTCGGCCGTGAGGATAAACACCGCCCCGATCGCTGCGACCGCGATCCAGCGCTGGCGGCGGTTGAGGGCGTTGAAGGCCCAACCGCCGTCGAGCTGCCAGATCGGCGCCAAGTTGAACAGGTTCACCAACGCTCCGATCCGGGCGAGCGCGCCCCAGTACGGGATATCGGTGACGAGGTACGCGGTGAAGGCGGTGAGCGCCGCCCCGAGCCCCCAGATCGGGCCGGCCAAGCCGACCCGGGCGTCGGCGAGACGGTCGTTCGGGTAGGCGCGAGTGCGAATGATCGCGCCGAAACCGGGAATGAACATCGGTGCGGTGGCCTTGATGCCGAACTTCCGCAGCATGGCCACGTGACCCATTTCATGGATGTAGATCGAGGCGATCAGGCCCGCGGCGAATTTCCAGCCCCACACCGCCCAATAGACGCCGAGCGACAGGATCATCGAAAAGAACGTGCTCGCCTTGGTGAGACCGAGCAGGAGCAGCTTTCCCTTGGTCAGCAGGAAGACGAGGATGAACTTGAATTTCCAAAGGAACAGGCCGAGGACGCCGATGAGACCGGCGCCCGAAGCCCACGCGGATCGCTTGACGGCCTGTGCAGCCGGCTGCGCGTCGAGCTGCTTCGAAAGCGCGGTGAATCTCTCGCTCACCCGTTCGCGTTGGCGCGTGCCGAACGGGAGCAGGTCCAGCGCCTGGCGCCACGCGGCGCTGGCGGCGGCCAGGTCGCCCGCCGCTTGCGCCCGCTCCGCCTCCTCGGCCAAGCGCTTCAGCTCGGCGCCGTGCACCAGCCGTCCGCAGGCGGGGCAGGCGAGGAGCGTCACGGCCAGCTCCGTGCCGCACTGCGGGCAAACGGAGGCCCCGGTCGCTGCGGCGTCCGTCACCGCGAAGCGGTCTGCGGCGCCGGGCCGGCGCCGACCTTGTACGGGCCCGTGATCCTGAGCTCCGCTCGCTGATTCAGCTTCCAGGCCTCGTACAGCGCGAACCCGATGATGAGCAAGCCGATGATGTTCTCCAGGCCCGCGATGAACGGCAGCGCGTAGACGAATCCCGCGAATACGACCAAGGCGACGAGGAACCCCGCCGTCGACATTCCCCCGCCCGCTGCCCGTGAAGAGTCCCTACCGGTCGCGGCCGCGAGTCCCGCCGTGTCGCGCAGACTGGCCGCCCCACCGTTTGCCGATGAGTCCGGGCTCAGCAAGGCAACGTCCTGCTTGCGGACCTCCTTGATGATCAGCGGCACGTAGGTGGAGACGATGGCGCTGTAGGTCAGGAAGATCGCCAGCGCCTGATAGCGCCAGCCACCACGCCCGTTGGACCCTTTCTTCACCGCGCTACCCACCAGCAGGCCGACCACGATCGCGACCAGGCCGATTTCATATCCCGTCAGCGCCAGAATGGCGTAGTAGATGCCCGCGCCTACCAGGGACGCGATGAGGCCCAGGCCCAGCGCTTTGGCGAACCGCCCGACGCTCGTGCCCCGGTTCCACGCGGCCTCGAGCGGCCCGCGGCAGCGCTCGCACACCGCCACGCCGTTCACCTCGTAATACGAACCGGTGATGGGCTGACGGCAGTTGCCGCATGCGGAGATGGCCGCCCCGCCCTCGGCGTGCTCTGCACGGTCGAACTGCAGTTTCTCGTTTTCGGTCATGATGAGCTCCACCGGGAGTCCATGTCTGGGCGCGGGAGCCAATGTTCTGATTCGGCTGGAGGGGCGCAAGCGGGGCTGATAGCGACGCTAGCTGGTATCTCAGATACCATCCGGTATCGTCCTGTGCTACTCAACCTACCGCGAGCGCTAGGCCCGTCCTGTCCCAACCCGTGCCAGCAGGCTCAGCCAAAGGACCAGGTTCGCAGCGTGTCCCACCCAGCAGATGCGGCACTCGAGATCGCGAGAAACCAGGTAGTGAGCCAGGTAGACACTCATCGCGAGCGCCAGACTGGCGCCGACCAGCAGCGCGGCTGTCGGCCAGCGGAGCCACGTTCCCACAACCAAGCCGGCATAAAGTACGAGCGCGAGGGTCGCGTTGGGCACTCCCAGCAGCGCCGCCTTGGGCGTGCGAAACAGCACCTGGCACCCGCCGGCTTCGAGTCGACAGACCCTTGGTCCCGTGAGGAAACTGGGAAGGATTCGGTGTCGGCCATACAATGCGGCTGCCGCGGCCAAGGACCCAACACCGATCGCGCTGGCAGTAACGGCGTCGAACAACCCGGAGGGGACAACGAGGGTGGACATGGGTGAGCCTAAATATGGCAACCACGCCCGAGCCGAGAATGCTTGTGCAAGCAAGATTCGACTCAGTATCATTGATCCCCATGAGTATCATCCTTCAGCGGCGTAAAGCCGAGACGAGGGCCCTGCTCCTCGAGGCTGGACTGAAGATCGTTGCCGAGCGCGGTCTGGAGCTGGCCACACTCGACGCCGTCGCCCAAGCTGCTGGGTTCACCAAAGGCGCGATCTATCGACAGTTCCCAACCCGAGGCGCGTTCGTTCTCGCCCTGTTCGAGCAATTCGCCGCAGTCGCCCGGGCGGGGTCTGGCGCCCGCCAGGCCCCCTGGTTCATCCCCTTGTGCTTGCAGTTCGCCGCCCAGGCCATGCGCAATCCGCTCCTCAAGCGCCGGTTGGCCGTGGTGCTTGCCGAGGCCCCCGATGGCGGGTCGGCCGAGGGGCAGCTGCTGAAGGCCCTGGCGCGAGTCTTCCCGCCTGCTCAAACCCCCGACCGGGCGACGCCGTAGGGATCCCATCCCTTACAGGAGACCGACCAATGAAATGCGGTGCCATCGTACTGGGGCTCGCCCTCGTGGCTCCGGCACTCTCCCGGGCGCAGACCGCGAGTGATTCCGCCGCCATTCGCGCGACCGCGCTCGATTAGATCGAAGGCTATTACGCAGGGAACGGCGAGCGCATGGCGCGCGCCCTGCACCCGGAGCTCGCGAAGCGCATCGTGCGCACGAACCCTCAAGGTCGCAGCTCGCTCGGGCAAATGAGCGCCATGAGCCTCGTGCAGGGGACCCGTTCGGGCGGTGGCCGCCTGGCTCCGGGCCCTGGAGCGCGACCATCCCTTCGTGCTGACGGGTATCGGCTTCGATTGGGTGGCGGGCCGGTTTCTCGGGGAGATCCCCGAGGCCGCGGCGACCGCCCTGGCCCGCCGGTTCCAGGCCTTTTGCCCCGACATCGTCGAGCAGGGCACGGGATCGGTCGCCGCCCTGGCGCGGGGGCTGCGGACGACACGTCAGCTGTACTGCTGGTGGGACTAGAGCGATGCCGCGCCGGTTCGTCGATCTGAGCCACGAAATCGAGCATGGGATGGTCACCTACCGCGGGCTCCCGCCGCCGGTGATCGGTGACTGGCTGGACCGGAAGGCCTACATCGACGCCTCGTTTCACCGGTACGCGGACGGCCCGGACGTGGCGGCCTTCGCGCTCGAGGCGGTGGCGGATCTCGAGGCGCTCGTGGTGCGGCCGGCGCACACGCTCCTGCTCGGCGCCGGCATCCCGATCGTCGAGCACCTCACGAACCTGGGCGCCCTCCCCGATCGCGGCTGCCGGTTCTTCGCGGTGCCGGTGACGGTCAAAGGGATGGGCAGTTTTCCGGTGCGCGCGTTCGGACTGATCGATGGCTGAGCGGCACGCGATCGCGCGGCCCCTAGTCCGCCGGCACCGCCTCCGCCCGGTTTTCGCGGCCGGCGTCCCGCTCCCCGAGTTTCCGCTCGATCTCCCGCGTGATGTGCATCGAGCAGAACTTGGGTCCGCACATGGCGCAGAACTCCGCCGACTTGAAGTACTCGTCGGGCAGCGACTCGTCGTGCAGCGCCCGCGCCCGGTCGGGGTCGAGCGACAGGCGGAACTGCTCCGACCAGTCGAACGCGAACCGCGCGCGCGACAGGGCGTCGTCGCGCTGGCGCGCGCCGGGCCGACGCCGCGCGAGGTCGGCCGCGTGCGCCGCGATCTTGTAGGCGATCACGCCCTCACGCACTTCTTCCGCGTTCGGCAGGCCGAGGTGCTCCTTGCGCGTCACGTAGCACAGCATGTCGGCCCCGAACCAGCCGATCATCGCCGCTCCGATCGCGGAGGTGATGTGGTCGTAGCCCGGCGCCACGTCGGTGACCAGCGGTCCCAGCGTGTAGAACGGCGCGTCGTGACACAGCTCCTTCTCGAGCCGGACGTTCACCTCGATCTGATGCATCGGAATGTGTCCCGGCCCCTCGATCATCACCTGCACGTCCCGCGCCCAGGCGCGCTCGGTGAGTTCCCCCAGCACCACCAGCTCGGCGAGCTGCGCCCGGTCGGTCGCGTCGGCGATGGCGCCGGGCCGGAGCCCGTCCCCCAACGACAACGTCACATCGTACGCGCGCGCGATCTCGAGGATGCGGTCGTACTCCGTGTACAAGGGGTTCTGCCGGTCGTGGTGCATCATCCAGTAGGCGAGCAGCGAGCCGCCGCGGGATACGATCCCGGTGACCCGGCCCAGGGCGAGCCCTACGTGCTCCCGCAGGATCCCGCAGTGCACGGTCACGTAGTCCACCCCCTGCCGGGCCTGGTGCTCGATCATGTCCAGCAGGTCGTCGGCCGTGAGGTCCTCGACCTTCTTCACCTGCGTCACCGCCTGGTAGATCGGCACTGTGCCGATCGGCACGGGTGAGGCGTCGATGATCGCCTGGCGGATCGCATCGATGTTGCCGCCGGTCGACAGGTCCATCACCGTGTCCGCGCCGTAGTGCACGGCGTGATGCAGCTTTTCCAGCTCCTGCTCGATGTTCGACTCCACGGCCGAGTTGCCGATGTTGGCGTTGATTTTGACCCGGGCGACCTTGCCGATCGCCATCGGATCCAGGCGCTGTTGGAGATGGTTCTCGTTGGCCGGAATGACCAGCCGGCCGCTGGCGACCTCGGCGCGGATCACCTCGACCGGGAGCTCCTCCCGCTCGGCAACCCGGCGCATTTCGGGGGTGATGGTGCCCTGGCGGGCGGAAAACATCTGCGTGCGGCAGGTCATCGCGACTCCCTTCGCCGGTCCGAACCGGATCAGGTTCTAAGGGTGTGATCTCAGCCCGCCGGGCCTTGACTACTGGCGGGCACCCCTGTCGCCTGACAATCTAGACGCCGAGCGGCTGAGAGGCCAAGGGGCTAAGGGGCTAAGGGGCTAAGAGGCTAAGAGGCTAAGGAGGAGCATTGTGAGATCGATCTTCGTCACGCTGGTACTGGCGGCGATGGCCGTCGCCGCGCCGGCGCAGGCGCCCGCTGCGGATCCCGAGATTCTGAAGACCGTCGAGCGGTTCTTCGATGCAATGCGCGCCCGGGACACCGTGACGCTCAAGGCGCTGGTGGACTCGAGCGCGCGGCTCGTGACCGCCTTCACCCGCGACGGGAAGCCGGCGATGCGGAGCGCGGGGATTCAGCGCTTCATCCAGAACGTCGGTGGGGCGCAACAGCTCCTCGATGAGCGGATCTTCGAGCCGGAGGCTCGCCAGGACGGGAACCTGGCCACCGTGTGGACGCGGTACGTGTTCTATCTGGGCGGCACTCTGTCCCACTGCGGCTACGACGCGTTTCAGCTGGCCAGGACGGAGGGGGGGTGGAAGGTCGTCGCGATCGCGGACACGCAACGCCGCGAGGGCTGCGGGCCATGACGTGAGCATCCCGGCGTTCGCTCACCTCGAGGCGCGGAGCTTCCGCGAGGTCGCCCGGCTCGCCCGGCGCGGGGACGTTATGATCGCCGGCGGGACCGATCTCGTCCCGCTCATGCGGGACGGGCTCGTGACGCCGCGCGCGGTCGTGGACCTCAAGACCATTCGCGGCGCCGGCAAGATCCGGGCGGGGAAGACCGGCGCCGCACTCGGCCCGTTGGCGCTCCTCGCCGACATCGCCGAACACCCGGGAGTGCGGCGCTGGTTTCCGGCGCTCGCCCAGGCGTGCCTCGCGGTCGGCACGACGCAGATTCGCAACATGGCGACCCTGGGCGGGAACCTGTGCCAGCGGAATCGGTGCTGGTACTTCCGCCAGAACGTCCCGTGCCACAAGACCGGCGGTCGCGGGTGTCCCGCGGTGGACGGCCTGAACGAATATCTGTCGATCCTGGGCGGCGGTCCGTGCCACGCGCCCCACCCGAGCGATCCCGCGGTCGCGCTCGCGGCCCTGGATGCGCGGGTGCACGTGCGGTTCGCGAGCGGCCGGGCGGCCCGGCTCTCGATTGCGGACCTCTACCGCGACGCCGCCAAGCGCCGCGACGCCGAGACCGTCCTCGGGCCGGGCGATGTGATCGAGCGGATCTCACTCCCCGCGAAATACGCCGGGGCACGGCAGCGGTTTCTCAAAACGGCCCAACGCGAGATGTGGGACTTCGCCCTCGTGAGCGTGGGCGTGGTCCGGCCGCGCGGCAGGACCCCGATCCCGCGGCTCGTGCTCGGCGGGGTGGCGCCGCGGCCTTGGGAGATCGAGATCCGGGAAGCGGGAAGCGGGCGGCAGTGGGCGGCGCGAATGGCGGCGGCCAGCCTCGCCGAAGCCAAGGCGCTGTCCCAGAACGCGTATAAGGTGGAGCTGGCCAGGAATCTCATCGTCGCCGCCCTGACCGGTGGGGGTTGACGGCAGAGCTCATATGCATAAATTGGCATATATGAATGTGGCCTCGACCGCGGCTGTCAACACCTACTTCGCGGCCCTGGGCGACCGAATGCGGTTACGCCTGGCGTGCTGTCTGCTCACCGCCTCCCAGGGGCTGTGCGTCTGCGAGCTGGTCGACTCCCTCCAAGAGTCCCAACCGAACGTGAGCCGACACCTGAAGGTGCTGAAAGCTGCCGGCTTGGTGACCGGACGGCGCGACGGCCGCTGGATCTACTACCAACTGCGCGACCCCGAACATCCCCTGTTGCAGAGCCTCCGCACCTGCATCGAAACCGTGTGCTGCTGCGCCGACGTCCAGCAAGACCTGGGACGGCTCAGCCCCCGGCTCCGGCTCCGCCGTGGCGGCAAATGCGTGGTGGGTGCCACGAGAACCGGCGCCTCTTCCCCAACGACGCAAAGGAGGTGAGCCCCATGTGTAGCGACTGCCCGTGGTGCGCTGACAACTGCTGCTGAAATGAAGAGAGGAGCTAAGGGGCTAGGGGCTGAGAGGCTACGGGGCTAACACGCTAAGAGGCTACGGGACGCTAGGAGGTCACGGAGCCACCTTAGCCTCTTAGCCGCCTAGCGTCTCAGCTTTCAGCCGTCACACCTCTCGTGGCCGGGGTGGCCCGTACCGCTCAGCCGCGTCGTGCAGCTTCTCCCACTCCGATCGGAACGAGAAGGGGTCGAGCCCCGTCACGCGGTCCACCGCCAGAATCCCGTCCAGGTGGTCGATCTCGTGCTGGATCAGCTCCGACATCGGGCCCTCGAGGTCCAGCCGCTGTGTCTTGCCCTTCAGGTCCTGGTAGACGACGGTGATCGTGTACGCCCGCGTCACCCGCACCAGCAGGTTGGGGAACGAAAAGCAGTCGTCCCACACTGCGAAGTCTTCGGGACCGATGTCGATGATCTCCGGGTTCACCATCACCCAGCGCCGCTTGTCGACCTCGACCATCACGATGCGCACGGGGGCGCCGATCTGCGACGCCGCGATCGCGCGGCCCATGCGGTACTTCTTCTTGGCGGCGCGCAGGGTGTCCCGCAGGTCATCGGCGACGAGGCGGGTGGCGGGCGAGCGCGCGTCTTGGACCCGCTCGCAGCGGATCCGGAGGACCGGGTCCCCCAATTGTCGTATCCGGCGGACTGCCATGGTGGTCGCCAATTTGGCGGTTTGAGACGGGGCTGCAAGCCGTCAATCCGCAGTTGCCAAGACGCCAAGATGCTGAGAAGCTAAGTTGTGGGCGCAGCCACTCAGCCACCTAGCCTGTTCCAGCTATGTCCTTAGCCGGCGTCGTGCTGGCAGCGGGTCGCTCGCAGCGGATGGGCAGCTCCAAGGCCCTGCTGGACTACCGCGGCGAGCCCTTCGTGGTACGGATCCTCGAAGCCTTCGAAGCGCTGGACCTCAAGGCCCGCGTGGTCGTGCTCGGCCCGGACGCGGCGCGCATCCGCCCGGCCCTGGCGGCCCACGAGTGCCTGATCGTCGAGAATCCGGACGTGGACGCCGGGCCCATCAGCTCACTGCGGGCGGCCCTGCGGGCCCTCTCCGGCGTTCGCCCCGCCGCAGTTATCGTCTGGCCGGTCGACCTGCCCCACGTCCGCGTGGCTACGGTGGAGCGGTTGGTGGAGGCTCACCGTCGGGGTTCGGGCGTGGTCGTGCCCAGCTTCGGGGCCCGCCGGGGGCATCCCATCATCTGGGATGCGTCCTTGTTCCCTGACCTAGAGACGAGTGCGGACGCCACGCGCGAGGGGGCGCGCGCCGTGCTCCACGCCCACCCCGACCGGATTACGACGGTGGCGGTCGACGACCCGGCCGTGGTCGACGACCTGAACACGCCCGAGGACTACGAACGGCTGATTCGGGACATCAACCGCGATGTGTACTAGAGGCCAGCAGCGCAGCGACTTACGAATTCGTACCAATCTTCGTTTGTTTAGTTGACAATCCTGACAGAGTCACTTAGGATTCGACTCACATGACCGCGCTCATACCGCAACTTACGGCCTACAAAGGACTTCGGGGTGAGATCCTGCTCGAGCTCAAGCGCGCGCAACCGCTGACCACGCGCGATCTGGCCCAGAAGCTCGGCGTTTCTCTCAACGCGGTGCGCCATCACCTGAAGGAGCTGGAACTCGAGCGGGTCGTGGCCTATGGCCGGGTGCAGCGCGGCGTGGGGGCGCCGACGTTCGCCTACCGGCTCTCGCCCGAGGGTGAGGCGCTGTTTCCCCGGGCGTACGAGCAGACGCTGACGGAGCTGCTCCAGCGGGTGGCGGAGCGCGGCGGCCGTGGCGCGGCGGTGGAGCTGTTCGACGCGCACTACGCGGAGCTGACGCGCCGGATGCAAGCCGAGCTCGCCACCGTCGCGCCAGCCGAGCGCCTGGCCGCCGTGGCGCGGCTGATGAGCGACGCCGGCTACATGGCGGAGTGGGACGAGCAGCAGGGACGGTTCCGGCTGTCGGAGCACAACTGCGCGATCCGGGCGGTCGCCGAGCGATTCCCCGAAGTCTGCGCGGCGGAAGCCCGGTTTCTGCGGGACGTCCTCGGGGCCGACGTCGAGCGCTTGGCCCACATCCCCACCGGCTGCAACGCTTGCGAATACGCCATCAGTTTCCATCCAGCGAGCACGCAGCGGGAGTCCGCATGACGTCGATCGAAGCCCAGGTCCTGCAGCCCTACAAGTATGGGTTTGTGACGGACATCGAGTCGGAGGTCGTGCCACCCGGCTTGAGCGAGGACGTCATCCGGCTGATCTCCGTCAAGAAGGGTGAGCCCGAGTGGATGCTCGAGTGGCGGCTGCGGGCCTACCGGCACTGGCTCACGATGCGCGAGCCCACGTGGGCCAACGTGAAGTACGGTCCTATCGACTATCAGGCGATCAGCTACTACGCCGCCCCCAAAGCGCTGCCCAAGCTCGAGAGCCTCGAGCAGGTCGATCCGAAGCTGCTCGAGACGTTCGAGAAGCTCGGGATTCCGATCGAGGAGCGGAAGCGCCTGACGGGCGTGGCGGTGGATGCCGTGTTCGACAGCGTGTCGGTGGCGACCACTTTCCGCGCGGAGCTCGAGAAGCACGGGATCATCTTCTGCGCGATCTCCGAGGCGATCCGGGAGCACCCCGACCTGGTGCGCCGCTACCTCGGCACGGTGGTCCCCTACACCGACAACTACTTCGCCACCCTCAACTCCGCGGTGTTCACCGACGGCTCCTTCGCGTACATCCCGAAGGGCGTCCGCTGTCCGCTCGAGCTGTCGACGTACTTCCGCATCAACGCCTCGTCCACCGGGCAATTCGAGCGGACGCTGATCATCGCCGAAGAGGGAAGCCACGTCAGCTACCTCGAGGGCTGTTCCGCGCCGATGCGGGCCGAGCACCAGCTGCACGCGGCGGTGGTGGAGCTGATCGCGCTGGACAACGCGACGATCAAGTACTCGACCATCCAGAACTGGTATCCCGGCGACGAGGAGGGCCGCGGCGGCATCTACAACTTCGTCACCAAGCGAGGCCACTGCCGGGGCCGGAACTCGAAGATCTCCTGGACGCAGGTCGAGACGGGCTCCGCCATCACGTGGAAGTACCCGGGTTGCATCCTCCAGTGCGACAACTCGATCGGCGAGTTCTACTCGGTCGCGGTGACGAACAACCGCCAGCAGGCCGACACGGGCACCAAGACGATCCACATCGGGAAGAACACCCGCTCGACCATCATCTCCAAGGGCATCTCCGCCGGGCTGGGCCAGAATACCTATCGCGGCCTCGTGAAGATCATGAAGGGCGCCGAGGGCGCGCGGAACTACTCGCAGTGCGACTCGATGCTGATCGGCGACCGGTGCGGCGCCCACACGTTCCCCTACATCGACGTGCGCAACAGCACGGCGATCATGGAACACGAGGCCTCCACCTCGAAGATCGGCGAGGATCAGATCTTCTACTGCAAGCAGCGCGGCCTGTCCGCCGAGGACGCGGTGTCGATGATCGTCAACGGCTTCTGCAAGGAAGTGTTCCGCGAGCTGCCGATGGAGTTCGCGGTCGAAGCCCAGAATCTGCTCGGGATCAGCCTGGAAGGGAGCGTCGGGTGAGCCGGGAAGCGAGAAGCGGGAAGCGAGAAGCGGGGAAGGTCATGCTGGAAATCCGCGACCTCCACGCAGCGGTGGACGGGAAGGAGATCCTGCAAGGGGTGAACCTGACCGTCCTCGCGGGGGAAGTCCACGCCATCATGGGGCCGAACGGCTCCGGCAAAAGCACGCTGGCCCAGGCGCTCGCCGGGCACCCTGCGTACACCATTACGACAGGATCCGTACAGTACGACGGCAAGGACCTCCTGGCGCTGAAGCCGGAGGAGCGGGCGCGCGCGGGGGTGTTTCTCGCCTTCCAGTATCCCGTCCCGATCCGGGGGATCACCAACGCCTACTTCCTGCGCTCCGCCGTGAACGCGATCCGCACGGACCGCGGCGAGGAGCCGCTCGATCCGCTGGATTTCATGCAGGTGCTGGAAGACAAGCTCAAGGTCATCGGCTGGGACGACAGCTACCTGAACCGCGCCGTGAACGATGGGTTCTCCGGGGGTGAAAAGAAGCGCAACGAGATTCTCCAGCTGGCCGTGCTGGAGCCCCGGCTGGCGATCCTGGACGAGACCGATTCCGGGCTCGACATCGATGCCTTGAAGACCGTGGCCGAGGCGGTGAACAAGCTGCGCCGGCCGGATAACGCCGCGGTGGTGGTCACCCACTATCAGCGGCTGCTCAATTACATCGTCCCCGATTACGTGCACGTGCTCGCTGACGGGCGGATCGTGAAGTCGGGGGGCCGGGAGCTGGCGCTCGAGCTCGAAGCCAAGGGCTACGACTGGATCAAACCGGAGAGCGCGGTCGCGTGACGCTGGCGGACGTCCGGGAGCGCTACGTCGCGGAGTTCCACGCGTTCGCCGGCAACGGCGGGGGGGGAGCGGCGGGGGGGGGGGGGGGGGGGGGGGGGGGGGG
>JBOHSA010000123.1:0-8125 GCA_050732995.1 Gemmatimonadales bacterium
CGGTGGCGGCGCGGCGGCGGCCGCGCTGGCAGCGGCCGCTGACCGTGGCGGCGAGCGTCGTGCTCCTCGCCGCCAGCGCACTGTGGGTAGGACGCTCGGTGCGGCGGCTCGAGTCGCTCGCCGCCGAGCGGGCGGTGCTCGCGGCCCGCGTGGCGGCCCTCGAGGACACGCTCTCGCTCGTGCGCAGCCCAGGCACGCGCGTGATCCAGATCCCCGTGACCACGGGGGGACGGCTCGGCGCGATCACGATTTTCGCTGACAGCGCGACCCACCGCTGGCTCGTCGCCTGCCACAACCTGGCGCCCAACGAGCCGGACCAGGCGTACCAACTGTGGTTCATCACCGAGACCGGGGCCCGCAGCGCGTCGGTGATGCCGATGGAGTCGGAAGCGCCGATGGTGATGACGCTCGAGATGCCGGAGGGAGCGGGGCAGGTGATGGGAGCCGCGATGAGCATCGAGCCGCGCGCGGGCTCCACCGAGCCCCGCGGCCCCATGGTGTTCCGCGTCCACCTCTAGGCGCTACCGCTCCGCCGCCAGGTCGTGCACGGTCGCGAGCGCGACGATCTTCAGCCGGCGCTTGCCCATCGGCAGGACGATCTCGACCTTCTGGCCCACCTTGGTGCCAATCAGGGCCTTGCCCAGGGGTGAGGCCATCGAGACCGGGAACTCGCCGCCGTCCTCCGCGCCGCCTTCGATGAACTCGCCCAGCGTGAGCGCGTAGGTCTCCTTCCGCTTCGTCTCCTCGTCCTGCACCGTCACCCGGGAGCCGAACCCGACTCGGTCGCGCGGGATGTCCCGCTCGGTGACGTTGGAGAGCTTCGACAGGCGCACGCGCAGGTGGGTGAGTCGGGCCTGCGCGAACTGCTGGCGCTCGAGCGCCGCCTTGTACTCGGAGTTCTCGCGCAGGTCGCCGTGCGCCAGCGCCTTCTGGATCTCGTTCGGTAGCACGAAGGAGATCTCATGGTTCAGGCGCTCGACTTCCGCCTGCAGCTTGCCCTTGAGCTCACCCAGCATACGGAGGGGAAACTAGACGGCGGTGAACCGGATGGCGAGAGACCTGGACCGGAGCCATCTTTGCAGTATGCCCCTCAGGATCCGCACCTATCACGATCTGACCGACCCCGACCGCTCCGGGCTGGCCGAGCAGATCGGGGCCCAGCGCCGCCGGGTGACCGAGCGGCTGGCCGCGGTGCGGCGCGTGATCGCCGTGCTGAGCGGCAAGGGCGGGGTGGGCAAGAGCTATGTCACGGCGCACCTCGCGCGCGCGCTGGCCCGCGCCGACCGGCCAACGGGCGTGCTCGACGCCGACCTCAACGGTCCGACGATCCCCCGCCTGCTCGGAGCGGACTGCTCTGTGCTCCCTGCTCCCTCGGATGCGGTGGAGCCGGTCGTCGGGGCGGACGGGGTGCGCTGCATCTCCATGGCCCACCTGCTTGAGGACGGCAAACCCCTCGCCTTCCGCGGCCCCGAGGCGGAAAGCTTCGTGTGGCGCGGGGCGCTGGAAGCCTCCGTCCTGCGGGAGCTGCTCGCGGATGTCGCCTGGGGAGTGCTGGACGTGCTGCTGCTCGATCTCCCGCCCGGGATCCAGCGTTTCCTGGAGCTGTGCGATCTGCTCCCCGCGCCGCCCGCCGTGCTCGCAGTCACGATTCCCACCAAGGAGTCGGAGGACGCCGTCCGCCGGGCGCTGCACGCCGTGCGAGATCGTGGGGCTTCCTGCCTCGGCGTGATCGAGAACATGACCGGCGGCCCGTTCGCGGGCGACGCGGGTGCGGCGCTGTCGCGAGAGTTCAACGTACCGATCCTCGCCCGCATCCCCTGGCACCCGAGACCCGACACTTGGGATGAGCTGGTGGGACGGGTATGAAATTCCTCTGCGTCGACTGCGACCGTCAAATGGCGTTCGAGGAGCGCCGGCTCCCGGGAGACGGCACGCTGGCGGCGGCGTTCAAATGCCCCAAGTGCGGCCGCGTCGTGGCGATGCTGACGAATCCGATGGAAACACAGCTCGTGGCGTCACTGGGCGTGAAGATCGGCGGCAGCTCGGTCGCGCCCCAGCCGCTCGAGACGATCCGCAGCATGGTGACGACGGGGCGGGAGGACGCCTTCGCGGAGCGCGAGCCGGGAGCGGGGCGCGGTCCATCCTGGTCCGCGGACGCGCAAGCCCGCCTCGCCCGAGTTCCGACCTTCGTGCGGGGGATGGTGAAGAAGATCTACGCCGACTACGCCACAGAGCGGGGGATCGCCGAAATCACTCCCGCAGTCATGGACACGGCGCGCGTGGCGCTCGGGCTCGAGGGGATGTGAGCCAGTACGAGGAGCGGGTCGTCCACGGCCTGAAGATCCGTATCGACCGCGACCTGTGCGTTGGGTTCGCGGACTGCGTCGCCGCGGCCCCGGAGGCATTCCAGCTGGACGATGCCGGCACCGTGGTGTTCGTTCGCCCGGAGGCCGTGGCGCGCGAGCGGCTGATCACGGCGAGCGATTTGTGCCCGGTAGACGCGATCACCGTGTGGGATGAAGAGGGAAGACAGGTCGTGCCCACGTAAACGGCAAGACGGCAAGACGGCAAGACGCCGAGCGGTTTCTTGACAGGCTGACGAGCAGGCAACATTATCGCCCCGCCTTTTTCTCGCCCTCGGGAGGTGCCGGTGTATCGTGAGATCTTCGTACCCGTCGACAACTCACAGCACTCCGATTGGGCGGTCGAGCGGGCGATCGAGCTGTGTCGCCAGGGGAACGGAGGCGGGCGCATCACCGGCAACCACGTGTATGCCGCCCGCCTCCACGACGTGCGCTTCCGCCAGCTCGAGACCGGCCTGCCCGCGCAGTTCCAGACCCCCGACGAGATCAAGAAGCAGCGCAAGATCCACGACAAGCTGATCGAGAAGGGTCTGCAGCTGATCGCCGACAGCTTTCTGGATCAGCTCGGGAAGCGGTGCGACGCGGCCGGGGTCGCGCTGACGCGCCAGCTGCTCGAAGGCATCAACTACGAAGAGATCGTGAACGAGGTGAACCGGGGCGCGGGACGGCTCCCCGGGCTCATCGGCTTCGACCCCAACCGCGCCGCGGGCTACGACGGCGGCGCGCAGGGGCGGAGCGACGTCAAAGTCGGCGCGAACGGCCGCCTGGTCGCCGAGGACGAGGACGCCGCCGCCCGGCTGGTCGGCTCCTCGGGCCGCCGCTACGACCTGGTCGCCATCGGGGCCCACGGCCTCGGCCGCCAGCCCTTGTCGCAGCTCGGCGGCGTCGTGGCGCGCGCGCTGCGCGGCATCGAAAAGGACATGCTCGTCGCGCGCGACGACCGGCCGCTCGCGGGCGGGCGGTTCCTCGTGTGCGTGGACGGCTCGTCGTACAGCTACAAGGCGATGAAAACGGCGCTCGAGCTGGCGCAGGCGTTCGGCGGCTCGCTGTTCGTGTGCAGCGCCTTCGACGTGGAGTACCACCACGTCGTGTTCCACAACATCAAGGACGTGCTCTCGGCGCAGGCCTCCAAGGTGTTCAAGTTCGAGGAGCAGGAGGCGCTGCACAACAACATCATCGACAAGGGATTGCTGAAGCTGTGCCAGGCGAACCTCAAGCGCGCCGAAGTCATGGCCCGGGAATACCGGGACGTCCCCCTGAAGACCCAGATCCTCATCGGCAAGCCGTTCCAGGTGGTGCTGCAGTGGGCCGAGGAGATTCAGCCGTCGCTGCTGGTGCTGGCGCGCCACGGCGCGCACCGGATCGACGGCACGGACCTGGGCTCGCAGGCGGAGAACCTGGTACGCCTGGCGCCCTGCAACACGCTGCTCATCGGCACGGTGGGCATCCGCCCCGAAGACATCCCCTGGATCGAGGAGGACGGCCAGGCGGGGCTGCCGTGGGCGCCCGAGGCCGAGGTGCGGATCCTCCGGGTCCCGCCGTTCGCGCAGGGGATCGCCCGGCGCGCGGTGGAGGAGTACGTGCTGGAGCAGGTCGGAGCGGACGGCGGCACGCCGACGGTCACGAACCGCTGGCTGGACGAGGCGATCGGGAAGCTGCTCCCCACCCACATGCAGCTCATCATGGGCATCGGCTCAGCCGAAGAGCTCGCGCTCGCCGAGGTCAAGGCGCAGGAGCAGCTGAAGGCGACGAAGGTGCAGGGGGCTGACGCCGACCCCGAGCCCTTGGCTCCCGACGTGGAGGTCAGATGTCCGGTGACCGGGGCGGTGAGCCGGCGCCCCCGCGTGGCCACCGACCCCATCGTGTGGACCGAGGAGGCCTGGCAGCGGCTGCAGTTCGTGCCGCTCATCGCCCGGCCGCTCGCGCGCAACACGGTCGAGCGCTTCGCCCGGAGCCACGCCATCTGGCGGGTCACGACGCGCGTGATGGACGAGAACAAGCAGGCGATGATCGCGGCCGACGAGTTCGACGCCGAGACGATGATGGTGATGTTCACCGAGCTGCGCGCCAAGCAGATCCGCGCCGAGGCGGAAGGGACGGACGGGCTCTCCGCCGAGATGCGGGCGTTCATCGAGCAGGCGAAGGCGCAGGGTATCACGCGCTGCCCGATCCGCGATATCGAGGAGAACATGGATCAGTGTCCGGTGGACCTGAAGGCGGTCACCCCGGAGGAGGCGAAGCGGGCGGTGGAGAAGCTGTTGCCGTGAACTACGTTCCCCACGTCGTCGCCTGGAACCTGACGCGGCGCTGCAACCTCGAGTGCGCCCACTGCTACATCTCGGCGGGCCCGCTGGAGACCGCCGCGGCGGAGCTCGATACCGCGACCTGCCGCCGGATCATCGACGAGATCCTCGCGGTGAACCCGGCGCCGATGCTGATCCTGTCGGGCGGGGAGCCGCTGGTCCGGGAGGATCTGTGCGAGCTCGCGGCGCACGCCGCCCGGGGTGGCGCGACGGTGGTCGTGGGCACGAATGGCACCCTGCTCACTGACGAGCGCATTGCGGCCCTGAAGGCGGCGGGGGTGCGCGGCGTGGCGGTGAGCGTCGATTCGCTGCGCCCCTCCTACCACGACAACTTCCGCCGCGGCCGGGGATCGCTCAGCGACACCACGGCAGCGCTCGTCCGGCTGCGGGAGCAACGACTCGATTTCATCATCCAGACGACCGTCACCAAGGGGAACCGCGCCGAGCTGGAGCAGCTGGTGGACTGGGCGGCGGTGGAGGGCGCGGTGGCGTTCAACTGCTACTTCCTGGTCCCGACGGGGCGCGGGGCCGCGCTGGGCGACCTGGCGCCGGCCGACTACGAGGTCGTGCTCGCCGCGCTGGCCCGCTGGCAGCGCGTCTACCGCGGCCGGATGATGGTGCGGGCGAAATGCGCCCCGCACTTCATGCGGCACGTGCATCAGACCGACCCCGAGTCGCCGGTCCTGAACTACGAAACGCGCTGCCCCTGCGGCACGCAGTATTGCCGGATCACGCCCGACGGGAAGCTCACCCCCTGCCCCTACCTGCCGGAGGTGGCAGGCGACCTGCTGGCGCAGAGCTTCGGGGAGATCTGGCGGGAAGCGCCGCTGTTCCGGCGGCTGCGCGAGGGCGAGCTGGGGGGCAAGTGCGGCCGGTGCGAATACCGCAAGCTGTGCGGTGGCTGCCGCGCCCGGGCGTTCGCGCTCGAGGGCGACGTGCTCGCGGCCGACCCCTCGTGCGCCTACGAGCCCTCGGGCAACGCGCTGGTGATCGAGCCGCTCCGCGCCGTGACCTACGGGGCCGACTTCGCTCCCGCGCTGGCCTGGAGCCCCGCCGCGCTGGCGCGCGTGGACCGGATCCCGTCGTTCGTCCGCGGCGTCGTAATGCAGCGGGTGGAGGCCTTCGCCCGCACGCGCGGCCTGCGCGAGGTGACCCCGGAGCTCTTGACCGAGATCCGCGGCGCCATGCCCATCGATTTCTCGAAACGGCGCCCGTTCTTCATCACGGACAACGGATGACGGAGACCGGATGACGGACGCCCTGTGGCTGCTCCAGGCGGCCACCGACTCGATTCCGGCGTACCGCGAGTTCCCGCTCATCGGGAGCCGCGCCGCGATCTGGATCTCGGCCGAGATCCACCTGATGTTCGCGGCGTTCGTGCTGGGCGTGCCGATGTTCGCGGTCGTGGCCGAGGCGATCGGCATCTTCGGCAAGGACGAGCGCTACGACCGGCTGTCCAAGGAATTCACCCGGCTCCTGCTCATCGCCTACAGCGCTACCGCGATCTGGGGCGCGATGCTCACGTTCGCCCTCGCCACGCTGTACCCGCGGTTCTGGGCCTATCTCACGGCGATCTTCGGCCCCTCCATGTGGGTCTACGTCGCCCTGTTCTTCGTCGAGTCGTTCACCCTCTACCTCTATTACTACGGGTGGGACCGCTGGAAGCGGGGCCGGGCCAAATGGATGCACTGGGGGCTCGGGATCCTGCTGAACGTGTGGGGCACGATCGTCATGTTCATCGCCGATTCGTGGCTCACCTACATGATGACCCCGCCGCGGGACATCACGCCCGACACCTCCCCCGTGAGCATCAAGCTGTGGCACGCGATCCTGAACCACACCTGGATGCCGATCAACATCCACCGGCTGATCGGCAACGTGGTGTTCGGCGGGGCGATCGTAGGCGCCTACGCGAGCTACCGGTTCCTCGCCGCCCGCTCCGACGAGGAGCGCGCGCACTACGACTGGATGGGCTACGTCGGCAACTTCATCGCGATCTCCGCCCTGATCGTGCTGCCGTTCGCCGGCTACTGGCTGGGCCGCGAGATCTACCAGTACGACCAGTCGATGGGGATCACCATGATGGGCGGCTTCATGAGCTGGCTGTGGGTGATCCAGGCGTTCCTGATCGCAGTGCTGTTCCTGGCGGGGAACTACTACCTGTGGGTCGGGATGGGGCGGATCCCGGGCGCCGAGCGGTTCCGACCCTACACGAAGTACCTGCTGATGGTGCTCGTGCTGGGCGCCATCGTGTGGGGCACGCCGCACACCATGATCGCCAACTCGCAGGAGCTCGCCGCCATGGGCGGGTCGCTCCACCCGTTCCTCGGCGTGCTGGGCGTGATGAGCGCCAAGAACACCGCGGTGAACCTGATGATCCTCACGACGTTCCTCTCCTTTCTCCTGTATCGCCGGGCGAACACGACGCCGGTCGTGCCATGGGCCCGGACGGGGACCCTGGTCCAGGGGGCGATGTTCGCCATCGCGGCGGGCGTCGTGCTGTTCTACGGCATCCGCGGCTATTTTGTCGAGGCGATCGTGCGGATCGGGTACTCGGTGTACCAGGTGGGCGCCGTGCTCGCGTGCATCGTGTTCGTCACCGTGATCGATGTGCTGCTCGCCCGCGGGGCGACCTCGCGCGGCGCCATCCGGTGGGGCCAGATGCCGCCGCGCTCCCAGTACGCGCTGTTCATCCTCGCCGTCACGTTCACCTGGCTGATGGGCCTAATGGGCTTCGCCCGCTCGGGGATCCGCCAGCACTGGCACGTCTGGCAGGTGCTGCCCGACACCACCCAGTACGCCGCGACCCCGGCGCTGGGCTACGCGGCGATCATGATCTCGACCTGCGTGCTCATCTTCCTGGGCCTCGTGGCGTTCATCTTCTGGCTGGGCGGCCTGGCGGAGAAGTCCACCTTCGTGCCCGCGGCGGGCGGCTCCCATGTGGGCCACTAACCTCAAGATCGTCGGAGTCGTGCTGGGCACCCTGGCGCTCTACACCGTGCTCGCCATCAGCATCCCGCAGGTGCAATCCGAAGTGCCGCGCGAGCTGAGCCTCGGCGCGAACGTGACGCCCGAGCAGCTCGTCCAGGCGGGCGAGCAGGTCTACAACGGCATCGGGGGCTGCCCCACGTGTCATGGCCTCGGCACCCGCGCTCCGAACCTCCTCACCGATGAGGGCAAGACCGGCACGATCGGCGCGCGCTGCGGCGTTCGCGTCCCGGGCAAGCCCTGCAAGCAGTACCTCTACGAGTCGCTCACGCAGCCGGGCGCGTTCGTCGTCTCGGGCTACGAGCCGATCATGCCCGACCTGACCCGCACGCTTTCCCCGCAGCAGATCTGGGCGCTCGTCGCCTTCCTCGAGTCGCACGGCGGCATCGTGGACGTCAGCGCCGCGGATATCCCCGCGGCGGCTCCCGCCCCGTCAGCCGGGGGGGGGGGGGGGGGGGGGGGGGGGGGGGG
>JBOHSA010000124.1:0-11715 GCA_050732995.1 Gemmatimonadales bacterium
CCCCCCCCCCCCCCCCCCCCCCCCCCCCCCCCGCCCCCCCCCGCCCCCCGCCCCCCCCCCCCCGCCCCCCGCCCGCCCCCCCCCCCCCCCCCCCCCCCCCGCCCCCCGCCCGCGCCCCGCCCCCCCCCCACACGGCGGTGAGGGCAAGTGAGCACCAAGAAGCACGCCGTCAAAGTGATGATCGGCGGTGAGGAGTACACCGTCCGCTCGGACCTGCCTCCCGAGTACACCCGCGACGTGGCGGCCTTTGTCGACCAGGCCCTGAAAAAAGTGCTGAGCCAGGGGCCGCTGGTGGAGACGCACAAAGCGGCCATCCTCGCGGCGCTCGCGATCACTGACGAGCTGTTTCAGGCGCGCAAGGGCGAGCGCGAGGTCGCCGCCCGGATCGCCGCCCTGGCGGACGATTTCGCCAAAATGTTGCCGCCGGGGAAACGAAAAGCGGTTAGTCTTTAGTCGGTAGTCCTGGGTTCGGTCAAATAATGAGCATTCCGTCCCCGCAAGGGCGGAATGAGTCGGAGATAGATCTGATGGCTGACTGGCTCGAGCGGATAGCGGCCGTTCTGGGCGGCGGCATCGCCGCGGGAGCGGCCTTTTACATCCTGGGGCGGCGCGTCCAGCGCCGGGTGGCGGAGGCGGCCGCGCGGGCGGCCGCGGAGCAGAGCGGCCGGCTGCTCGAGGAGACCCGGCAGCGGGTGACGCTCGAGGCGCGCGAGGAGCTGGTGCGGGCGCGCGAGACGCTCGAGCGCGACACCGAGCGGCGCCGCGTCGAGCTCGAGAAGCGCGCGACCGCCGTGGAACGCAAGCTGGCAACCCTGGAGGACCGCGAGCGCGACCTCCAGCGCCGCGAGCAGGTGCTGCGCGACCGGGACCGCGCGCTGGCCGGACGGGAGCAGGAGGCCCGCGGCCGGCTCGAGCAGCTGGCGGGGCTCAGCGCGCACGAAGCCAAGCAGGAGCTGATCCGCCACCTCGAGGATGAAGCGCGCAGCGACGCGGCGGCGCGGCTGCGGGACATCAAAGAAGAAGCGAAGAAGACCGCCGAGCGCGAGGCGCGTCACATCGTGGCGCTCGCCATCCAGCGCATCGCGGCGGAGCAGACGGCGGAATCCACCGTCTCGGCCGTGGCCCTCCCCAATGACGAGATGAAGGGGCGGATCATCGGCCGCGAGGGCCGCAACATTCGCGCATTCGAGGCCGCCACCGGCGTGGACGTCATCATCGACGACACCCCCGACACCGTGGTCGTGAGCTGCTTCGACCCCGTGCGGCGCGAGGTGGGCCGGCTCGCCCTCGAGCGCCTGATCGCCGACGGCCGGATCCACCCCGGCCGCATCGAAGAGGTGGTGCATCGGGCCCAGGCGGAGGTCGACGCGGGCATCGTCGAGGCGGGCGAGCAGGCCGCCTACGAAACGGGCATCCACGGCCTGCATCAGGAGCTGATCCGGCTCGTGGGCCGGATGAAGTACCGCACCTCCTACGGGCAGAACATGCTGCAGCATTCCAAGGAAGTCGCCTGGCTGGCCGGCATCATGGCGGCCGAGCTCAAGCTGGACGTCGCGCTCGCCAAACGCGGCGCCCTGCTGCACGACATCGGCAAGGTGCTCACCCACGAGCACGACGGCACGCACGTGCAGCTCGGCGTCGAGGTGGCGACGAAACACGGCGAGCACCCGGTCGTGATCAACTGCATCGCCGCGCACCACGACGACGTCGCGCACGCGTCCCCGATCAGCGTGATCGTGCAGGCGGCGGACACCGTCTCCGGCTCGCGGCCCGGCGCGCGCCGGGAGGCGTTCGAGACCTACGTGAAGCGCCTGACCCAACTCGAGCAGCTGGCGGGCGAGTTCCCGGGCGTGGAGAAGGTCTACGCCATCCAGGCGGGACGGGAGGTGCGGGTGGTGGTGACCCCCAATGCGGTCGACGACGCCCAAGCCGGCGCGCTCTCCGACCGCATCGCGCGCAAGATCGAGGGCGAGCTGCAGTACCCCGGCCAGATCAAAGTGGTGGTGATCCGCGAAACGCGGGCGGTAGACGTTGCCCGCTAGGCTCATCGACGGCACGACCATCGGCAAACAGATGCGGGCCGAGCTGACGGGCGAGATCGCCGCGCTCAACGCGCGGGGCGTCACTCCCGGCCTGGCCGTGGTGTTGGTGGGCGACAACCCCGCCTCCCATGTCTACGTGCGGATGAAAGGCAAGGCCTGCGACGAAGCGGGCTTGTACCACGAGACCATCCGCCTGCCCAAGGACACCACCGAGGCCGAGCTGCTGGCCCTCATCGAGCGGCTGAACGTGGACCACAAGATCCACGGCATCCTCGTCCAGCTGCCGCTGCCGCCGCAGATCACCAGCGGGCGCGTGCTGCACCGCGTGGACCCCGCCAAGGACGTCGACGGCTTCCATCCGGAAAACGTCGGCAAGGTGTCGGTCGGCGACCCCACCGGGTTCCGTCCGGCCACGCCCTACGGCGTGCAACAGCTGCTGGTCCGCACCCAGGTGGAGACGACCGGCCGGCACGCGGTGGTGGTGGGCCGCTCCAACATCGTCGGCCGCCCGATGGCCGCCCTGCTGCTCCAGGACGCGCCGGGCGGCAATGCCACCGTCACCGTCTGCCATTCGCGGACCCGCAATATCGGACAGGTGACCCGTCAGGCCGATATTCTCATCGTCGCGATCGGCAAGCCGGAGTTCGTCACGGGCGCCATGATCCAGCCGGGCGCCGTGGTCATCGACGTGGGAGTGAACCGGGTCGAGGACCCCGCGCTCAAGCAAGGGTACCGGCTGGTCGGCGACGTGCAGTTCGAGGAGGCGAAGCAGGTCGCCTCGGCCATTACCCCGGTGCCGGGGGGCGTGGGCCCGATGACGATCACGATGCTGCTCTACAACACCGTCCAGGCCGCGCGACAGTGGGCCCCGGCCTAGACCTGTTCGCCGGCGTCTCCGCCGAGGGGGCGTTCACGGTCAGCGAGGTCACCCGCCGGGCGCGCGCGGTGATCGAGGGGAGCCTGCCCCCGGTCTGGGTCCGGGGCGAAGTGACCGGCTTCAAGGCCTACGCGAGCGGGCATTGGTATTTCACCCTGCGGGACGCGGCCGCCCAGCTGCGGTGCGTCATGTGGGCGCGCGACAACCGCCGCCTCCCCGCCGCGCCCGCTGACGGGCTCCAGGTCTTCGTTTTCGGGCGGCCGACGGTGTGGGAGGAGCGCGGCGAGTTCCGGCTCGGCGTGGTCGAGCTGCTCTCGACCGAGGCCGGCGGCTTGTGGCAGATCGCCTTCGAACAGGCCAAGGCGGCGCTCGCGCGGGACGGTTTGCTCGATCCGGCGCGCAAGCGGCGGCTCCCGGCGTTCCCGGAGTGCATCGCCGTGGTGACCAGCCCGGACGGGGCCGCGGTGCGCGACATCGTCGCCGTGATCCGCCGCCGCTGGCCCGTCGCCGAGCTCGTGGTCGTCCCCACGCGCGTGCAGGGCGACGGGGCCGAGCGGGAGATCTGTCGGGCGCTCGCGCTGCTCGCCCGCCTGCCCCGCGTGGACGTGGCGATCGTGGGCCGGGGCGGCGGCTCGAAGGAAGACCTCTGGTGCTTCAACAGCGAGCGCGTGGCGCGCGCCGTCGCCGCCGCGCCCGTCCCCGTGATCTCCGCCGTCGGGCACGAAACCGACGTGACCCTGTGCGACCTGGTGGCCGATTGGCGGGCGGCGACGCCCTCCGCCGCGGCCGAGGCCGCCACGCCGGACCGCGCGGACGTGCTCGGCCACCTGGCGCAGCTCTCGCAGCGCCTCGCCCGCGACCTGCGCGCCCGCGCCGCGCGGGTGGTGGAACGATTCGACCGCACCTCCGATCGCCTCGTCCGCAACATGGAAACGTGCCTGGAACGCTCCGGCACCCGGCTCGCGGCGCACGGCGCCAGCTTGGACGCGCTCTCTCCCCTCAAGGTGCTCGCGCGCGGCTACGCCGTCGCGCGCGACGCCGAGGGACGCGTGCTGCGGCGCGTGGCCCAGTTCGTCCCCGGCGCGGGCTTTCGCCTGCGGGTCACCGACGGCGACGTCGCCGCCCGCGTCGCGGAGACCGGATGAGCGGCCGTCCGCCGTCATTCACCGAGCAGCTGGAGCGGCTCGAGGAGATCGTCCGCCGGCTGGAGGTCCAGGAGCTGGACCTGGACGAGGCGCTCCGGCTGTTCGAGGAAGGCATCGAGCGGCTGCGCGAGGCGCGCGATCGGCTGGCGGCGGCCGACGCCCGGGTCAAACAGGTGCTCGCCGATCAGCCCGGCACCCTTCGCTTCGAGGACCTCGACGCGTCCCCCCCTCTCTCCCCCCCGGACTAGCACGGTCCTGGAGGCCTACCTCGCCGATGTCCGGCGCAAGGTCGACACGGTACTCGAGCAGTGGAGCGCCGCGGCGGCCGGGTTCTGGCCCGCGCCCGTGCCCGCCGCGGTGCGCTACTGCCTGCTCGGTCCGGGTAAGCGCCTCCGGCCCACGCTCGTGCTCGCGGCGTACGACGCCGTGGGCGGCGACGGGGGCGCGCCGGGGGTGCTCCAGCTCGCGGCCGCCGTGGAGGTGGTGCACGCCTACTCGCTGGTGCACGACGATCTGCCCTGCATGGACGACGACGATCTCCGCCGCGGGCGCCCCACGACCCACCGGGCGTTCGATGTGCCGACGGCGACCTCCGCGGGCTTTCACATGGTCGAGCTCGCCGCCCGGGTGCTGGCCCGGGGCCTGGCGGCGCTCGACCTCGACGCTCCGCGACGCCGTACGATCGCGCTCGAGCTGTTCCGGGCCGCCGGCGGGGGCGGCATGATCGGGGGCCAGGCGCTCGATCTCGAGGCGGAGGGACAGCGTCTGCCGCTCGCCCGGCTCGAGGAAGTCCACCGGCGCAAGACGGGGGCGCTCATCGCCGCGTCGTGCGTGATCGGCGGGCTCGCGGCGGGGGACGGCGTGCCGCCGGCGCGGATCGGCGCGTTGCGGGAATACGGGGGGACGATCGGGCTCGCGTTCCAGATCGCCGACGACGTGCTGGACGCCACCGCCACGTCCGATCAGCTCGGCAAGACGCCGGGCCGCGACGCGGCGCTTGCCAAGTCGACGTTCGTGACCCTGCTGGGCGTCGGGGCGGCGCGGGCCGAGGCCGAGCGGCTGGCCGCCCGGGCCGTGGACCGGCTGCGGGAGGCGGGGTTAGTTTCCCCTACGCTGATGGAGCTGGCGCATTACATTGTGACGAGGCCCAACTGAAACGCGGAAGGTGGAACGCGGAACGCGGCACAGAGGGAGGACAGCCTGTTCCGCGTTCCGACTTCCGCGTTCCGCGTTAGCGAGGTTCGATGGCGCTTCTCGAGTCCATTCGCGGTCCCGAAGACGTCCGACGCCTGACGCGCGCCCAGCTCCAGCCGCTCGCCGACGAGGTGCGCCAGCGCCTGATCGACGTCGTGTCCCAGACGGGCGGGCATATCGGCGCGGGCCTCGGCGTGGTCGAGCTGACGGTGGCGCTGTGCCACTGCTTCGAGTCGCCACGCGACAAGATCGTGTGGGACGTGGGCCATCAAGGCTACCCCTGGAAGATCCTCACGGGCCGCAACGACCGGCTCCCATCGCTGCGCCAGGTGGGCGGGTTGAGCGGCTTCCTGCGCCGGACCGAGAGCCCGCACGACCAGTTCGGCGCGGGCCATGCGGGGACCGGGATGTCGGCCGCGTTCGGCATGGCCACCGCGCGGGATCTGCGGGGTGAGGACTTCAAGGTCGTCGCCGTCGTGGGCGACGGGGCGCTGACCTGCGGCCTCCCCTACGAGGCGATGAACAACGCCGGGCACTCGGGCCGCGACATCATCATGGTCGTGAACGACAACGGCATGTCGATCGCCCCGAACGTCGGGGCCATCAACAAGTACCTCGGGTCGATCATCGCCGCGCCCATCACGGTACGGATCCGCGAGCGCGTCAAGGCCATCATCGAAAAGGCCTCGCACATCGTCGGCGGGCCCAAGCTCGTCGAGTTCGCCAAAAACATCGAGGAGAGCATCAAGAACCTCTGGTCGCCCGGCATGCTGTTTGAGGAGCTGGGATTCCGCTACTTCGGGCCGCTCGACGGCCACAACATCGACCAGATGGTCCAGGCGTTCGAGATCGTGAAGACCCTCAAGGGCCCCCGGGTGGTGCACGTGATCACCGAGAAGGGCAAGGGGTTCCCGCTCCCGGAGCCGGATCTCGAGAAGTACCACGCGCGCGCGCCCTACGACCCGGTGACGGGGAAATTGAGACCTGTGAACCCCGGCCCGCCGCAGTGGACCAAGGTCTTCGGCGAGGCCCTGACCCAGCTGGCGGCCGAGTATCCGGAGATCGTCGCGATCACCGCCGCGATGCCCTCGGGCACGGGCACGAACATTTTTCAGAAGAAGTGGCCGCAGCGCTTCTTCGACGTGGGGATCGCCGAAGCGCACGCCACGACCTTCGCCGCCGGGCTGGCCACGCAGGGCGTGCGCCCCGTCGTCGCGATCTACTCGACGTTCCTGCAGCGCGCCTACGACAGCATCATCCACGACGTGGCGATCCAGCAGCTGCCCGTGATCTTCTGTATGGACCGCGCAGGCATGGTGGGCGAAGACGGCCAGACGCACATGGGGTTGTACGACATCGCGTACATGCTGGCCGTGCCGCACATGACGGTCACGGCGCCGAAGGACGGCGCGGAGCTCATTGGGCTGCTGCGCTGCGCCCTGCGGCACACCGACGGGCCGTTCGCGCTGCGCTACCCGCGGGACAAAGCGCCGGCCGAGGCGCCGCCCGCGGCCGAAGTCGCGCCCATCCCCTACGGGACGTGGGAAGTGCTGCGCGTGGGCAAGGACAAGCACTGCGCCCTGCTGGCCGTGGGGGTGATGTGCGGGCCTGCGCTCGACGCCGCCACGGCCCTCGCCGCCGACGGGCTCGACGTCACGGTGGTCAACTGCCGGTTCCTGAAGCCGATGGACCGGGCGCTGCTCGACGCGTTGGTGCGGGACCACCACCTGCTCGTGAGCGTCGAGGACGCCGTCGTCCGCAACGGCTTCGGCGCGAGCCTCGCGGCCGTGGCGCAGACGACCGCGCCCCACGTGCGCGTCGTGGCCCTCGGCGTGCCGGATCGCACCTACGAGCACGCGCCCCGCGCCAAGCAGCTCGCGGAGGTCGGCCTCACCGGCGCGGGGATCGCCGCCCGCATCCGCGCGCTCGCCGCCGAGGAGTCGCTCTCGACCCCATGAACGTCGGGGTCGTCGGAAACCCGAGCTACCGCGACCTCGGGAGCATCCTGGGCCTGCTGGCCGAGGCGGGGCCCCGCCTCGGTTTCCGGTTGTTCAGCGAAGCGAGCCTCCTGCCCCTCTGGCCGGACCCCAAGCCCGCGCCGCTCGAGGCCCACTCCCCGCTCGACTGCCTCCTGACGCTGGGCGGCGACGGAACCCTGCTGCGCGGCGCCCGCGCCCTGAACGGCGCCAACACCCCCATCCTCGGCATCAACCTGGGCCGCGTCGGGTTTCTGACGACCGCGTCGTCGCAGAGCCTCCAGTGGGCGCTCGACGCGCTGGTCCGCAAGGCCTACGCCACCGAGTCCCGGCTCGCGCTCGTCTCCTCGATCGAGAACAAGCAGGGCGCAAAGCGCACTGAGCCGCTCGTGCTGAACGACGTCGTCGTGCACAAGGGAGGCGTGGCCCGCGTCGTCCGGCTCCGCGTGCTGGTGGACGGCGAGGAGGTCGGGCAATACTCGGCCGACGGGATCATCGTCGCCACGCCCACCGGGTCGACGGCCTACTCGCTCTCGGCCGGCGGGCCGATCGTCGTCCCGGGGGTCGACGCCATCGTGGTCACCGCGATCTGCCCGCATACGCTGGCCGTGCGGCCGCTCGTCCTCCCGTCCCATGCCCAAATCGCCGTCGAGCCGATCCCGCCGTGGTCCGAGGAGGTGCTCGTGTCGTTCGATGGGCAGGTGGGCACCACCATCCAGGCCGGCGAGCGCCTGCTGGTCCGGCGCGCCGAGCGACCGGTGCTGCTCGTGCGCCTGGGCCCCGAGGGCTTCTTCGCGCGCATGCGCAAGAAGCTGCAGTGGGGCGACCTCTCCGACCGCGAGCGCAAGTAGTGCTGACGGAGCTGCGCGTCCGCGACCTCGCCGTCATCGCCGACGTCACCCTCCCGCTCCAGCCCGGCCTCAACGTCCTCACCGGGGAGACTGGCGCGGGGAAGTCGATGCTCGTCGACGCCCTCGCGCTGCTCTTGGGCGAGCGCGCCTCGGGCGACGTCGTGCGGCCGGGCGCGGAGAAAGCCGTGGTCGAGGGGGCGTTCGACGTCATGGACATTCCGTCGTTCGCTCAGTCCGGCGCCTCGCTGGGCCTCGATGTCTCGGAACATCTCGTCGTCGTCCGCCGTGAAGTGTTTCCCGAGGGCCGATCCCGCGCCTGGGTCAACGGCAGCCCCACGACGGTGAGCGTGCTGGCGCAGCTCGGCGGCCTGCTGGTGGATCTGCACGGCCAGCACGAGACCCAGTCCCTCGTGCGCGCGGACCCGCAGCGAGAGATCCTCGACGCCTGTGCCGATGCCGGCGTGGAGCGGGCGGCGGCGCGCGACGCGCACGCCCGCTGGGCCGCGCTCGAGCGGCGCGCGGCCGACCTCCAGGCGCGAGCGGAGGAAGTCCGGCGGAAGGCCGACTATCTCCATCACGTCGCAGAGGAAATCGAGCGGACGGCCCCGCGCGTGGGAGAGGACGACGCGCTCGAGATCGAGGCCCGGCGCCTCGCGCACGCCGACGAGCTCGGGCGACTCGGGCGGGAGCTCGAGCATGCCCTCGACACCGCCGGACTCACGCGGGCGGCCCGGCTGCTCGCGCAGCTGAGCAAGCTCGACCCGTCCGTGGCCCGGTGGCAGGAGCTGCTCGATGGCGCGTTCGCGAACGTCGAGGAGCTGCGGACCGCGGTCCGGGATTACGCGGGCGGCATCGACGGGGACCCCGGCCGGCTGGCGGAAGTGGAGCAACGCCGCGACGTCCTGTTCCGGCTGCGGCAGAAGTATGGGCCCACGCTGCCCGACGTCATCGCCACGCGCGACGCCACGGCGCGCGAGCTCGAGCTGCTCGACACGGCTGACTTGGACCTGCGCGCCCTCGCGGCCGAGCGCGAGGCGGCAGCCCGCGACTTCGCTCGGGCCTGCGCCGCGCTCACGGCCAAGCGCCACGGGGGCGCGAAGCACCTCGCCGAGGCCGTCAACACACTGCTCCCCTCACTCGGCATGCCCGGCGGCCGGTTCGAAGTTCTGCTGCCCCCGCATCCCACACCCCAGGCACTGGGCGCCGAAGCGGTGGTCTTTGAGGTGCGGCTCAACCTGGGACTCGAGGCGCGTCCCCTCGCCCGGGTCGCCTCCGGGGGCGAGTTGTCCCGCCTCATGCTCGCCCTCAAGGTCGTGCTCGCCCGGCACGACGCCGTGCCGACGCTCGTGTTCGACGAGGTGGACCAGGGCATCGGCGGCGAGGTGGGCGGCCGGCTCGGCCGGGCGCTGGCGGACGTGGCCACGCGCCGTGACCCGGAGGTGGCGGGAGGGGGGGAGCGGGGGGGGACACACCGGCAGGTGCTCGTCATCACTCACCTGCCGCAGATCGCCGTCTACGCCGACCACCACCTGGTCGTAGCCAAGGGGGCGCGCGGAGGCATCGCCACGAGCGACGTGCAGGTCGCGACCGGCGACATGCGCCGGCGCGAAATCGCGCGGATGCTCGGGGATCCCGACATGCGCACCGCGCTGCATCACGCGGAAGAGCTGCTCAGAACAGCCGGCGCGTCGTCCGCAGCACGATCCGAAACACCGTCCCGGCCGGCAGCACGCCGCTCGGCCCGCTGACGGTCTGCTCCACCGAGACCCCGGCCTCGACCGTGGGCCCGACGTAGGTCAGGGCCCCGCCGAGCCGCAGTCGGCGCTCGGCCGTGCCCGCGTCGAGCACGCGCGCCGCCGTCGGCGCGCCCAAGCGCGCGGCCAGGTCGATCGAGTCCTGCGCGGCGCGAAACCGGTACCGGTCCCGCGCGCGCGTCCAGTAACCCACCGTCACCCCCGCCGCGAAGGCGCCGCCGAACCGGTACAGCGGCGCGACGTCCACCGCCGCGTAATCCCCGGGGTTCCAGCGGAGCGGCGTCGTCGCGCCCCGCGGCACCAGAAACGCCGTGACGGGCGCCACCCGGCGCTCCCGCGTTCCCTCCAGTTGCCGCGCCGCCCGCAGCGCGAGGTTCAGCCATAGGCGCCCGGCCAGCACCGCCTCCTGGACCACCTGCACCTCGACGTCGGTCTGATGGTCTCCCGTGGAGAGGTCGAGCGCGTCGTGGGGCGAATCCTGGTGCCCGGTCGGCAGCCGCACCACGAGGGCGACGGCCGCGGCGTAGCGCCCGGCGGGGCTCCCCCCCCCGGCGAGCCGGTACTGCGCCGCGAGCTCCACGTCCCCGGGCCAGTAGCGCAACCGCCGGGGCGTGGGTTCGAATGGCCGCATCCCGAACCCCCCCCCCGGCGTAGGGTCGGCCAGGGCGGTTGCAAAGCCGGCCTCGCCCACCGGGTCCGCCGGCAGCAGGAAGGCGTCCGTGAACCCGGCGACGCCGTAACTCGCGGTGAGCTCTTGCTGGATGCGCGTCACGTTCGCGGCGACGGCCTGGCCACCGTCGGAGCCGGCGCGCGGCAGGAACGGGGCCGCGCCGGCGGTGCCCACGCCGTAGACCAAGCGGTGCAGCGCGTCGCGCACGCTGCGCGCCGAGTCGAGGTCCGCCTGCGCGGGGCACTGGCGGCTCGGCGGGCAGCCGTAGCTGCCGGCGGCGATGTTGGCATCGAGTTGTTGGAGCGCGGCGTCGAAATCGGCGAAAAACAGTGTGTAGGCACCGGCCGACCCGGGGTCGGCGAGCCGGGGATTCAGGCCCAGGCTCGCCCCCGCGGTGTCGAGCGCGAGATGCGCGCGCGTGAACACGCGCACCAGCGGCAGCGTCACGCCCACCGCCAGCCGGTCGGTCACGCCGAACTCGGCGGTGATCGGCGTCGTGCGCCGCTCGTGGCGCACGCTGAACAGCCCCCGTCCGAGACTCGCGACGAAGCCGGTGGCGCCTGAGGCGGTTCGCACGTCCTGCTGCAGCCGCGCGACGACGGGGAGAAATGCGCTGCCGCCGCCCACGGTGTCGCCGGTCAGGGGCGCGCCCAGCCGCTCGCGCGCGCCGTTGAAGAAGCGGTGGTCCCAGGTTTCGATCCGCGGCTCGAAGGTGAGCCGCATCGTCCCGGCCCGGGGCGTGTCGCTGCGGGGTGCCGCTTGGGCGGCACCGAGCCCGGGCAGGAGCCCGGGAAGCGCGAGGGCGAGGAGGAAAGTCCGCATTAGCAGAACGGCATCCGGGTCGCGCCGGATGCCGTTCCTCTTCCGTTACCCCGCGTCCCGGTGATGGTTCGCGTCAGGGGATCGCCAGCATGCGGGTACCGTAGGTGCTGTTGATCAGCTGGATCAGCTTGTTGGCGAGCAGGCGGTGCGTGGCCGCGCTGGGATGTACCGCGTCACAGGAAAAGGCGGTACCGAACGGATTCGCCGTGCACGGTTGGTTGAAGAGCGGGAACGGCCGCACGGCCGTCGCGACGGTCCGCAGCGAGTCGAGGGTGGGATTGGGATTGTAGTAGGTCCAACCCCGGCTGGCCGCCGCGCCGGCGATGGCCGTGTTGTAGGCGTTGACGTCCGCCACGAGCCGCCGCAGCTCCGCGGGCTGGATGG
>JBOHSA010000125.1:0-4432 GCA_050732995.1 Gemmatimonadales bacterium
CGGCCAACGGAAACGCGAGCTCGAAAACTGTTGCGCGAGAGCAACAACCCGAGCAACGCGCGCCAGGGCACCCGATCGGGCTGGTCGCATAACTGCTTATCCAGTAATGATATGAGAAAGAGCTTCCCCGGCGAGGAGGCGCAGCCCATCTCTTGCCGTTTTCTCGGGAGGTGCGGCCCGGGCCAATCCGGGCCGAGTAGTCCCCTAGCCCTGGGCGACTGGATCGCGGAGGCCCGTGTGGCAGCAATCGCAAATGGTCAATCGATCAAGATCTTCTCCACGTGTCCGCCGTCGAACCTCGCGGAGCCGCGGCGCTATCTCGCGCAGGTCGAGGCAATCGCGCGCTGGAGCGAGGCCGCGGGGTGCGAGGGCATCCTGGTGTACACCGACAACGGGCTGATCGACGCGTGGCTCGTGTCGCAGATCATCATCGAGCGCACGGAGCGGCTGTGCCCGCTGGTGGCCGTGCAGGCCGTGTACATGCATCCGTATTCGGTGGCGAAGATGGTCGCCTCGTTCGGATTCCTCTACGGCCGGCGCGTGTACCTGAACATGGTCGCCGGCGGTTTCAAGAACGACCTGAACGCGCTCAACGATCCGACTCCGCACGACGAGCGCTACGCCCGCCTGGTCGAGTACACGGCGCTCGTGCTCGATCTCTTGAAGGGCCCCGGGCCGATCACGCTGGCGGGCCGCTATTACGGCGTGACCAACCTTAAAATGACGCCGCCACTTCCGGCGGAGCTCGTGCCGGGCGTGTTCGTCTCGGGCTCGTCGGCGGCGGGCCTCGAGGCGGCCCGCAAGCTGGGCGCGACCGCGGTGCAGTACCCCAAGCCCGCAGCGGAGTACACTCCCGGAACCGTCGTCGATGACAACGAATCGGGGATTCGCGTTGGGATCATCGCACGCGAGGACGGCGACGAAGCATGGCGGGTCGCTCGCGAGCGGTTCCCCGAGAACCGCAAGGGGCAGATCACGCACCAGCTCGCCATGAAGGTGTCCGATTCGGCGTGGCACAAGCAGCTCTCGGAGCTGGGTAAAGCGGGCTACAGTGAGGAAAACCCCTACTGGCTCGTCCCGTTCGAGAATTACAAGACCTTCTGTCCCTACCTCGTGGGCAGCTACCAGCGGGTGGCGGACGAGCTCGCCCGCTACATGTCGGTCGGGTACCGCACGTTCATCCTGGACGTGCCGGCGAACCCGGAAGAGCTGGAGCACATCCGGGTGGCGTTCGACCGCGCCGGAGCCCGCGTGACGTCATGACGGACCTGCTGCAGCGGGAGATCACCGCGCAGGCGGCGCGCCGGCCGGACGCGCTCGCCATCGTGCACCCGGGCGAGCGCCTCACCTATGGGGAGCTGGAGGAGGAAAGCAACCGGCTCGCGCGGCTGCTGCGCGACGCCGGGTGCGCGCGCGGGGACCGCGTGTGCCTCCTCTTGCCCAAGGGGCCCGCCGTGGTGGTCGCGATTCTCGGGGTGCTGAAGGCGGACGCGGTCTGGGTGCCGCTCGACCCCGCCAGTCCCCCCGCGCGGATTCGCAAGGTGATCACGTCCTGCGATTGCCGCTGGATTCTCGCCGCGGAGGCCGGGGTCGGCGTGCTGGACGAGCTGTTCGAAGACGCGGAATTCGCGGCTGGGCACGCCGTCGGTTGGCTGTCGGCCGCCGGGGCGGAGGCTCGGCGGTTCCGCCCGGCCTTCACGCGGGCGGACGTCGCGGCCTATTCGCCGGCGCCGGTGGCCTGCGCCAACGGGCCGGACGACGCGGCGCACCTCCTGTTCACGTCCGGGTCCACAGGCATCCCGAAAGGTGTGATCATCACCCATCGCACCGTGCTGCATTTCGTGCGGTGGGCGCGGGGCTACTTCGGCACGAGCCCCGGCGACCGGGTCTCGTGGCACCCGCCGCTCCACTTCGACCTGTCGACCTTCGACCTGTTCGGCACGCTCGGGGCCGGCGCGAGCCTGTATCCGGTGCCGCCCGAACTCAGCCTCCTGCCGCACCGGCTGGCCGAGTTCATCCGCAGCGCGCAGCTGACCCAGTGGTTCTCCGTCCCCAGCGTGCTGAACTACATGGCCAAGTTCGATGCCGTCCGGCCGGGCGACTTCCCGAGCGTGCGCCGGCTGCTCTGGTGCGGTGAGGTGCTGCCGACACCTACGCTCATCTACTGGATGCAACGGCTCCCGCACGCGGTCTTCACCAATCTGTACGGGCCGACCGAGACGACCATCGCGAGCAGCTACTACACCGTGCCCGCCTGCCCGACGGACGAGCGCGCCGACATCCCGATCGGACGGGCGTGCCCCGGAGAGGAGCTCCTCGTCCTGGACGACCAGCTGCGCCCGGTGGCGCCCGGGGAGATCGGCGATCTCTACATCGCGGGCGCCGGCCTGAGCCCGGGCTATTGGCGCGACGAGGAGAAGACGCGGCTCGCGTTTCTGCCGAGCCCGTTCGGCGGTGCCCGGGACCGGATCTACCGCACCGGGGACCTGGCGCGGATCGGGGCGGACGGACTCGTCACGTACGTGGGACGGGCCGACACCCAGATCAAGTCGCGCGGGTATCGCATCGAGCTCGGAGAAATCGAGACGGCGCTGCACAGCCTGGGAATCCTGCGCGAATGCGCCGTCGTGGCGGTGCCAACCGAAGGGTTCGAGGGGATGGCGATCTGCTGCGCCTACGTGCCCAACGCCGCGGACGGCGTGCCCCCGGCTCGGCTGCGGGAGGGGATCGCGCAGATCGTGCCGAACTACATGCTGCCGTCGCGCTGGCAGGACCTGGACGCGCTCCCCAAGAACGTGAACGGCAAGATCGACCGGCCAGCGCTGCGGGCGCTCTTCGGGATGCATGAGGCTCCTACCGCTTGAGCCTGCCACCATTCCCCTCGCGGCGAGCTGGCTGGCGTCCAAGGAGAACTACCAGTGGCTCGACTTCGGGCGCGACCTGCAGATCCTGACGGCCCCGCTGCTGACGGCGATGAGCAAGCGGGAGCGGCTGCACCTGCTGCGGCTGTACACGCCGGACGAAGGGGATCCGCCGATCGGTCTCGTCGCCTTGAGCGACATCAGCGCGATCCACAAGACCGCAGTGCTGTGGTACGTCCTCGGCGACAAGCGTTTCGGCGGACGGAGCTATACGACGCGCGCCGTCGCGGAGCTGCTGGCGCTCGGGTTCGGTCAGCTCGACCTGCGGGCGGTGCACGCCTGGGCGGTCGAGGCCAACGCTCCCTCGCTCGCGGTGCTCGAGCACAACGGCTTCACCCCTGTCGGCCGGTTGCAGCAGTGCCACGAGATCGACGGACGGGCGCACGACCGGCTGCTGTTCGAGCTGCTCCGCTGCGCGGCCGGACCGCAAGCGACCGGAACCGCCCGGCGCACGCCCTGACCCAACGCGCGGTCGCATGGAGCGGGAGCGCCGGGCCCGGCCACCCAAGGGAGCGAGGATCGTGAGACACCCACTGAACGTCCTGCTGGTCGCGGCCGAAGCGGCCGGCACTCAGGTGCTGCGGGCTGTAACGGCCGCCGGGTTCGCGGTGACTGGCCTCCTGACCGGCGAGCGCCATGGGGACGAGCCCCGTCTGGGGAACGGCGTACGCACGGCCGCGGACCACCTGGGTTGCCCGGTGTGGCCGGCCCGCTCGGTCCGGGACCCCGCCTTCGCCAAGCGGATCAAGCGCGACCGTGTGGATGTCCTGCTGAACGTCCACTCGCTGTTCGTCATCCGCAAAGAGATCCTGGCGGCACCGCGGATCGGCAGCTTCAACATGCATCCGGGTCCGCTGCCCGAGTGCGCGGGACTCAACGCGGTGAGCTGGGCGCTCTACGAGGGGCAGTCCACGCACGCCGGCACGATTCACTGGATGGTGCCCGAGATCGATGCCGGGGCAATCGCCTACCAGGCGCGGTTCGACATCGAGGAGCAGGACACGGCCCTGACCATGAGCGTGAAGAGCGTGAAGGCTGGGGTGCCCCTGATCGAGCGGCTGCTCGCCGCGGCGGCGACGAGCCCGGCGGCGATTCCGGCCGGCGCCCAGGATCTCACCCGGCGCCGCTACCACGGGCGCGAAGTCCCGCAGGACGGAAGCCTGGTCTGGTCGCGCCCGGCCCGCGACGTGGTCAATTTCGTCCGCGCCTGCGACTACCTGCCCTGGGTTTCCCCCTGGGGTCATCCGAAGAGCGTCTTCCGCGAACGCGAAGTGGTGGTGCTGAAGGCCGCCCGCACGGGGATGCCGTCGGACGCGCTCCCCGGCTCGGTGGGCTCGGTCGCGGAGCGCGGCGTGCTGGTCAGCGCGGCGGATGAGTGGGTGCTCGTCCGCCGGGTGCTATGCGACGGGCGCAGTATGGAGGCCCGCGAGCTGCTCGACTCGGGCGGCCGGTTCGACGAAACGGAGGGGGGAGCCGGGGGGGGGGGGGGGGGGGGGGGGGGGGGGGGGGGG
>JBOHSA010000126.1:0-3559 GCA_050732995.1 Gemmatimonadales bacterium
CCCCCCCCCCCCCCCCCCCCCCCCCCCCCCCCCCCCCCCCCCCCCCCCGCACGCGGTCAAGTTGCCGCGGTCCACGCAGGTCGGCAACTGCGCCGTTGACCCCCTTCACCCCCGGCTTATCTTCCACCCGCGCGATCGCAGGTCGTGGGGTGTCCCCCCCCCCCCGCACCACGCACCACACCCCACACCCCACGCCGTTCGGAGTTCGTCAGATGAAAGCGACCGACATCCGCCGCGGCCACGTGCTGCTGATCGACGGCCAGCCGTGCCGCGTGATGGACTTCACCCACCGGACGCCCGGCAACCTGCGCGCGTTCGTCCAAGTGCGCTTCCGCAACCTGGTCACCGGCAACACGTTCGACCAGCGCCTCAGCGCCACCGACTTCGTGGACGAGGCTCGGCTCGACCACAAGGAGTTCCAGGTCCTGTACCGCGACGCGGCCGGGGTGCACGTGATGGACACCCAGACCTACGAGCAGTACACGCTGAGCGAAGAAACCGTGGGCGATGACGCGCACTGGCTGCAGCCCGAGATGATGGTACAAGTGGAGTGGCTCGACGGGCGCCCGATCGCGATCGAGCTCCCGTCGGTGATCGAACTCGAGGTGACCGACACCTCGCCGGTCATGCGCACGGCCACGAAGACCGCCAGCACCAAGCCCGCCAAGCTGTCCAACGGCGTGACGATTCAGGTGCCGGACTTCGTCGGGCCGGGCGATCGGGTGCGGGTGGATCCGCGGGAGGGGAAGTACCTCGAACGAGCGAAGTAAACGCGGAAGGCGGAACGCGGAACTGATCGGCGGGGAGTCCCCAGCGCTCAGTTCCGCGTTCCGCCTTCCGCGTCGGGCTTCAGCCTTCGACGATGATCAAGAACCGCGACGTGATCCAGAACTGCTCGGGAGCCGCGATCCGCAGGCTGTTGGCTCCGTACACCTTTCCGCCGTCCACCGGAGTTTCCAGCGCGCCCAGGTACTGCTGCGAGGCGATGCGGTACGTCCGGTCCGGGTGCGGCAGCGGGATTTCTTTCACCACGCGCTTGTTGATTGCGGTGAACTCGGTCATCGGCAGATCCCGCGCCGGTACGAGCGTCTGACCCAGCTTCGCGAACAGGAGGGGGAAGCGCGTCCCGCCTTCCTGCACGATGATGCCCCGCTCCAGCAGATCGTCCTTCGTCCCGATCACGTAGTAGACGGTGTTGTTCTGCGCGGCCAGGAAATTGACCGTGTCGCTCAGGGCCGCCTTTTCCAGCGAGAGCTGATAGACCTGCTCGGTCAATGAGGCGATCGTCGACTTCTGGGTCTCGAGCACGTCCTGGAAGCTCGTGATGGTGGCATCCAGCGCGGTGCGCAGGCTGTCCGACACTTGGGTCAGCGCCTGGACCCGCTCGCGGCTCTCGCGCAGCCGGACCTCGCTCTCGTTCACGCGGGCCGTCACCCAACGGATCTTTTGGACCATGCTGTCCCGGGAGGCCCGAAGCGGCGACTCCGCGGTGACTTTCAGCGTCTTCGGCGGCACGCGAACCTGGGCGAGCGCGCCCGTGATCTCGCTCAACGCCTGCGCGTTCTCGGCCACCTCCTGCATCAGCCGGTCGCGCTCGGCGGACATCTGTTCGAGTTGCTCGATCTTGGCTTGCGCCTCGGGACTCGGGCCCTGCTGACATCCGAGCGCGGCAAGCAGCATGACGGGGAGCCATGCGCCTCTCGCCGCTCGACGGCTCTCGTCGAACATGTCGACACCCCCTCTCGCGCGGTTCGCGCGAACGTGGCCGGAGCGCTTGTACCGAAAGAGGAGCGCTCCCTCTGTCCTCTTGCCTGAAACCGTGTGACGTGAGTCACCGGCCCGCGGGTCGGTCGTCGGGCGCGGACAGCCCCGGGCGCTCAGGCGGGAAACTTGCTACCCCTGGGGAGGAACGAAGTGCCTCAAAACAGTTCCAGCTGCTCCAACCCGCCCTCGGTGGACCGGGCGGGCCGGGCTCCCGGCATCGGGGCCTCGAGGCGCGCCAGCTCCCGGAGCCGCTCCAAGAGCTTGACCGTCGCCCAGCTGTCCCGCTCGCAATAGGCGAGCAGCGCCTGGCGCATGCGGGCCTTCTCGCGCCGGCGGAGGCGCTCCCCCTCGAACACCAGCCGCCAAAGCCACAGCGTCGCAGTCGCGCCGTCGTGCACCTCGAGATCGTCGTAGCCGACCTCCGGGACGAGCGCGGGGAGCACGCTCTTGAGGGAGAAGCTCCCGGCGAACCGGGGGTGATACACGTGCTGCCGCACGACAGGCAGCAGGTCCAGCAGCCTGAGCTCGAGCTCCCCCAGCTCGGGCGCGAGCCGGGGGGCGCTGTCGGCCAGGAGCCGAATGCAGGCGCGCTCGAACGAGGAGTTGTAGGTGACGACGCCGCGCGCGCCGACGCACGCCTGTACCAGCCGCTCCGCCTGCTCGGGCCGCGGGTCGGACGGTCCGTCGGCCAGCCACTGGTGATGATCCCAGCGCCCGCCCGGCCCCTCGACGTGCACGCTGAACTGGACCGGCACCTTGTCCCACGGCCGGCAGCCGTTCCATACCGGGATCGCCGGGCTCACGGTCTCGAAATCCAGGAACGCGAGCGGCCCCTGGAACTCGGTGAGCGCCGTGCCCAACGTCGGTTCGACGAGCAGCGCCCCGCTCTTGGCCACCTCCACCTGGCGCAGCTGGATCGCGTTCAACCGGAGATCACCGGGCAGGTCGGCGAGCGTCCGATAGCCCGCTTCCTCGAGCTCGAGGGCGCGGCGGCGCATGAGATACAGCCGGCTGATGTGATTTTCGGGCCAGGCGGGCCAGCAGCGTTTCATGAACGGGCACTCGTACGGCTCGAAGCAGTGGTCCCCGATCGCCACGTCGGGCAGGGGGCCGGCCACCGCCCGTGCCTGAGCGGTGAGCTCGTCCGGGACGCAGGGAAGGAACCCCTCGACCAGCTTCGTGACGTCCTGGCGGACGAAGAGGTTCGAAAGGTCGGGATAGCGGCACTCGCGGTTCAAATGCATCACCTCCGCCGTGCGGACGTCGATCCCGCTGGCGCGCGCGAGGTGCACCTGGACGGCCACGTCCGGGATGTGCTCGTTCTTGACGCTGGTGGTGGATTTGACCTCGACGAGCCCGAAGACCGCCGCTCGGCGTTCGAGAATATCCCCCACCGCGTAGGCGCCGGCCGCGAGGAACGAGGGCTCGTACAGGGCGGAGGCCCCGTCCGCCAGCGCCGCCCGAGTCGCAGCCACCTTCTGCTCGACCTCGTAGGGGCGGAAGCCGATCAGCGTGCCGCCCGGAACGTGGTCGCGCGCGACCTCCCCTACCCGTTTGCCCGCCGCGAGCCGCGCTTCTAGGTCCGGGCTCGGCTGGAGCTCCGGGGCGTTGGGCTCGTGGACCCGCCACCACAGCTGCTTGTGACATTGCAAGCCCTGGAGGAAGCGGGACTTGGAGAGGCGGGTCGGCTCGGGCCTCTGCGGCATGGCCTCAAAAGTAACGCCGGGGAGCTAGCGGCTCCCTGGCGTTCCCCTGCGCGAGGGAGGGGGGGTGGGGGGGGGGGGGGGGGGGGGGG
>JBOHSA010000127.1:0-15010 GCA_050732995.1 Gemmatimonadales bacterium
CCGTCATCTTGCCCTTGTTGTGCTGAGTCTCGATGCGGTCTGCACCGCCGCCCTGCTCAGATTCGGAACGCTTCTGTTGCAGGAGTTCTAACTTTTCGCGCATTGACATGGTTCGAGAATCTAGGACCGGAAATCAAAAGGGGACAGGATGTCCTGTCCCCTCGAGACCGTTCACCGCGGTGCGTCTATGCATCTAGCTTTTGCATGTCCTCGCTTGGCGGTGGCGTCGCCGGGACCGGAATGATGTCATCCTTCGGGAACCCCGTCGCCGCCAGCACGATCCGGTGATGAATCGGATCCACTTCGAGCACCTTCAGCTCGACGGCCTGCCCTTCCTTCACCGCATCACCGGGCTGCTGGATGTCGGGGATTCCGAGCTGCGACATCGGCACGAACCCCTCGATATCGCTGCCCAGATCCACGACCACACCCTTATCCATCAACCGCATCACCCGGCCGCGCAGCTCCGTGCCGACGGGGTACGTCTCCCCGATGCGGAGCCACGGATCCTCCTGCGCCTGCTTGAGGCCGAGCGAGATGCGCTTGTTCTCGGCGTCGACGTTGAGAATGAGCACGTCGACCTCATCGCCCTTTTTGACCACTTCCGACGGATGCTGCACGCGCTTGGTCCACGACATGTCGGAGATGTGAATCAGGCCGTCGATGCCGGGCTCGATCTCGACGAACGCGCCGAACGACGTGAGGTTGCGGACCTTGCCGCGCAGCCGCGTGCCGACCGGATATTTCTGCGGCAGCGCCATCCACGGATCCTGCTCGGTCTGCTTCATGCCGAGCGAGACCTTCTCTTCGGTCTCGTCCACCTTCAGCACGACCGCCTCGATTGACTCGCCGATCGAAACGAGCTTCGACGGATGCCGGACGTTGCGTGTCCAACTCATCTCCGAGATGTGGACCAGCCCCTCGATGCCCGGCTCCAGCTCGACGAACGCGCCGTAGTTCGTGATCGACACGACCTTGCCCTGCACGCGGGTGCCGACGGGATAACGCGCCGCGACGTCCTTCCACGGATACGTCTGCAGCTGCTTCACGCCGAGGCTGATACGCTCCCGCTCCCAGTCGATGTCCAAGACCTTGACTTCGACTTCCTGGCCGATGCGCACCAGCTCCGACGGATGCCCCACGCGGCCATAACTCATGTCGGTGATATGGAGCAGTCCGTCCACGCCACCCAGGTCGATGAATGCGCCGAAGTCGGTGATGTTCTTGACGACGCCTTTGCGGACCTGATTGGCCTGCAGCTCCTTCATCAGGACTTCGCGCTTCGTCTTCCGCTCGGCCTCGAGCAGGACGCGCCGGCTCACCACGATGTTGCGGCGCCGCTTGTTGAGCTTGATGATCTTGAACTCGAAGCTCTGCCCCAAGAGCTCGTCGATGTTCGGGACCCGGCGCAGGGCGATCTGGCTCCCCGGCAGGAAGGCGTCCACCCCCATCAGATCCACGACCACGCCGCCCTTGATCTTCTTGACGAGCGAGCCGTGCACCGGCTCGTCCTTCTCGTAGGCTTCGCGGATCCGTTCCCACACCCGCATGAAGTCGGCCTTCTTCTTGGAGAGCACGACCGCGCCCTCCTGGTCCTCCAAATGCTCCAGGAAGACCTCGATTTCATCTCCCTCTTTCAGACTCTGCGGGTCTTTGAACTCGTCGATGGCGACCGCGCCCTCCGACTTGAACCCGACGTCCAGGATGACGGCGGTGTCGGTCACGCGCAGCACCTTTGACTTGACGATTTCCCCCTCCTCGATGTTCGAGAGGGTGCCCTCGTACAGCTCCGTCATCTTGGCGATTTCGTCCGAGGAGTATTCCTCGTGCAGATCGGAGCGAACGCGCAGGTGGGAGTGGGAGGTCTTGGGAGCGGCGGGGGATTCGGCGGACGGCTCGTCCTGGGTATCGACCAACATGCGTTACACCGGTTTGGTTGTGGGTTTGAGCGTGACTCCCGGGACGCGGGCCCGGGAGGCGGCCAAGCCCGGGGCCCGGCCCCGAGGGACCGGAAGCTACCCAGGGAACCGCTGCCGCGCCAGCGCGACGATGCGGGCGACCTGCTCGTCCAGTGACAGGGTCGTGGTATCGAGCCGCACGGCGTCCGCCGCTGGCCGCAGGGGGGCGACCGGGCGGGAGGCATCCGCCCGGTCCCGCGCTTCCAGGACCTGGCTCTCGCGGCGCACGTGCTCCGTCTCGAGCGCCTCTCCGCGCTGGGACAACCGGCGCCGGGCCCGCTCGTCGGGCGCGGCCGTGAGGAACACCTTGAGGGGGGCGTCCGGAAACACGACCGTGCCGATGTCCCGGCCATCGACCACCACGCCGCCCGGATGCTCGGCCGCCCGCTGCCGCTGCTGCGCGTTGACCCACGCCCGCACCTCCGGAATGGCCGCGAGCTCCGACACCCGGGCGGTGACGCGCGCGCTGCGGATCGCTTCCCCCACGTCGACCCCCGCGACCTCGGGCCGGAACGCGTCGCCCACGCGCACCAGACGGACGGGCAGCTCCTCGGCCAGCGCGACGATGCGCGTCCCGCGCCACCCTTCCCCAAGATGGTCGAGGGCGGCGAGGGTGAGCGCCCGGTACAACGCCCCCGAGTCGAGGTGCGCCCAGCCGAGCCGCCGGGCGACCAGCGCCGCGGTGGAGGACTTCCCGGACGCGGCGGGCCCGTCAATCGCGATGACGCGCATCGCCGGCCATTCGGGTGAGGTCGCGGAAGAAGGTCGGGTAGCTGACGGCCACCGACTGCCGCTCCGACAGCCGCACGGCCGACCCCCGTATGGTCCCGAGCACCGCGAAGGCCATGGCGAGGCGGTGATCGCCCGCCGTTTCGACCCGTCCCCGCGGCGGCTGGTCCGTCCCGAGAACGTGCAGATCGTTGCCGCGTGCTTCCGCCGCCACGCCCACCGCGCGGAGGTTGGCGGCGATGAGCTTGAGCCGGTTGCTTTCCTTCACCCGCAGCTCGCCGACGTCCCGGAAGACCGTTTCGCCCGCGGCCCGGCTCGCGACGACCGCGAGGACGGGGACTTCATCCACCAGCGTCGGCACTTCCGCCGCGCTGACCTCGGTGCTCCGCAGCGCCGGGGCCGGCCGGACGACCAGGTCGGCCACGGGCTCGCCACCTTCGTCCCGCAGATTCACGCGCTCCACCGACGCGCCCATGCGCTCCAGCACGACCAGGAATCCCGTGCGTGTGGGGTTCACACCGACCTGCTCGACGGCGAGCTCTCCGCCTTCCGCCAGGATCGCGGCGGCGACCAGGAATGCGGCGCTCGACACATCGCCGGGGACCGCCAGGCGGACGGGCGGACAGTCGGTCAGGCGGACCGTGGGCTCGTAGACGATCGCGCCGCGGTGATCGTGGATCTGCAACCCCAAGTGAGCGAAGAGCCGCTCCGTATGATCCCGGGACCGATAGGGCTCACGGATCTCGACCGGCACGCCACCCGTGAGGCCGGCGAACAGCAGGGCGCTCTTCACCTGCGCGCTCGCCACCGGTGTCTGGTAGACCAGGCCGCGCAGCCTCCCCCCCCCCCCCCGGATGGTGAGGGGGAGGCGGTCCCCGCGCTCTTCCATTATACGGGCCCCCATTGCGCGCAGCGGCTCCGTCACCCGCCGCATGGGCCGGCGGCGGAGCGACGCGTCGCCTGTGAGCGTCGCCGCGATGCGCCGCCCGGCCAGTATCCCGAGGAGCAAGCGCGCCGTGGTGCCCGAGTTGCCGCAGTGGAGACGGGAGGCGGGACGCGTGAAGCGGGGCGCGGTGACCGCCACGCGGGCGCCGTCGCGGATCGGCGAGATTTCGACGCCGAGCTGCCGCAGGACGCGGGCGGTGCTCTTGACATCATCGCTCCCAAGCAGTCCCGTCAGCTCGCTCGTGCCGCGGGCCAGGGCCGCCAGCAGCAGGGCGCGATGCGAGATGCTCTTGTCCCCCGGCGGGCGGATGCTGCCCCGGACCTTCACGCGCCCAGCCGGCCGCGCCACTCGGCGCCGCGGGCGAGCCAGGCCGTGACGGCGGCCGCGTCGCCGCCTTCGAGCGCGCGCTCGATCTCGCCGAGCGGCTCTTCCAACGCGCGGAGCGCGGGGAGCAGCTGGTCCCGGTTCATCAGGAGGATCTCCGTCCACAGCGCGGGCGTACTCGCGGCGAGCCGCGTCGCGTCCCGCGCCCCCGGACCGAGCGACGCGCCGGGCGGCGTGCGCCGGGCGAGATAGTGGGCGAGCAGCGAGGCGACGACCTGCGGTACGTGGCTCGTGACCGCGACCTGCGCGTCGTGACGCTCGGCGTCGAGCAGGACGGGGTGGGCTTCCAGGACGGCGGCCCAAAAGTGGGACACCTCGCGCGCCGCCCGCTCCCCCGCCCCCGCCCCCACGGGGGTGACGTAGACGACCGCTCCGCGGAACAGGTCCGCCCGCGACGCCTCGAACCCTTTCGCGTGCGTGCCGGCCAGGGGATGACTCCCCGCGAAGCGGTCCGCCAGCCTGAGGCGCTCGGCGTGGACGACGATGGCGCGCTTCACGCTGCCCACGTCGGTGACGAGCGCGCCCGCGGAGAGGTGGGGCGCGAGGGTCTGGAGGAGGTGCAGGTTCGCGGCCGGTGGGGCCGCCAGAATCAGGAGGTCGGCCGCGCGCGCCACGTCCGACGCGCGCGGGGGGGCGTCGTCGAGCGCCCCCTGCCGGGCAGCGGCGACCCGCTCCCCAGCGTCCGGCGACCACCCCAAGACCGCCGGAATCCCTGCCCGTTTGGCCTGCCGGGCCACGGAGCCGCCGATGGCGCCAAGGCCGATGACTCCGAGCGTGGACGGTCGCATCGGGCCGAAATGTAAACGAAACGGCGACCACCCGTGGATGGTCGCCGTGTGGGGCGGTGCCGCGCCGGCCTACTGCGGCTCGCGGCCCAGCTCGCGCAGCCGAATGGTTCCGGTGATCGTGGCCAGCTTCAGGCGCGGGCCACCCGTGCCGATCCGGGCCACGATGTGGCGCTGGCTCATCTGGCCGCTCATGGTCAACGCGAAATCGGTCTCGATCCGCCCGGTCGCGGTCTTCGCGTCGAGCTCGGCGTTGAGCTTGGGCGGAAGCGTGGCGGTGATCGAGCCGTTCATCGTTTCCAAGTCCAGAGCGCCCGTCGGCGGCAGGGCTTTGACCGTGGCCCGGATGCTGCCGTTCGCGGTGCGGGCCTTGATGGACCCCTTCTCGCTCGTCGCATCGATCGAGCCGTTCGTGGTGACGGCGACGATCGGCGCCGTCGCCCCGGCTACGTTCACGGCGCCGTTGAGCGTCGACGCGTCCACGGCGACGCCGCGCGGCAGGCGGACCGCGAAGCGCACCCGCGTCTCCGCCATCTCGCGGCCGATCATGCCGCGCATCCGGTAGGAGCCGCGCGACTCGCAGCGCGCCTCTTCGCCCCGCCACATTGCGCAGAACGTGATGCCGCCTTCATGGGGCAGCGCGACCACGCGAACCGCGGTGGAGTCGGATCCCCGCCAGCTCTTGGTCGCCACGACCTCGAGCGAGTCGCCGAGCGCCGCCTCGACGGTGATGCCGCCGTTGGTGTTGCGGATCCACACCTGCTGTCCCGCCGGCATGCGGCCGACCCAGCGCAGCGCCTCGGCCGACTGCCGCTCGCCACCATCGGAAAACATGTCCAGGACGGACGCCCGGAAGGAGCCGATCCTGTTGGTCGCCACGAGCCCGATCCCGAGCACGAGAGCGAGCGTCACGCCGCCGCGGATGATCTCCCGGCGCCACCCGCGCCAGAACCGATGGAGGGGGGAGGCGGCGTGGTTGGAATCGGCCATGTCCATAGGAGAGCGTACGGAGGGGCCCCTTGTCAAGTTTCGTCCTTCAGGTCCTCAGACGCACCGACCGGCATGAGGATTCGAGCCGGTCGGCGCGACTACCGTGATCGGGTCGAGCGTGCCGCCGTAGTAGACCGGAGCCGACCGCGCCGCCGCCGCCGCGGGGGGGCGGGTCCCCCCGAAGACTCGGGCCTGATCAGCGGCGATCGCCGCCTGCGCGGCGTAGCCGTAGGCCAGGGACAAGCCGGTTGCCAGCAACAGCGCATAGCCCTTCATATCGCCTCCTGCGTTCCGAGAGCCGGAGCGCCGGAGGCGGCAGGGCAGCCATCTCATCAGGGCCCTTCCGTCGCGCCGTCATGATGTGAGACGTAGGAGAGGCGGAAAAGGTTGCACGGCGCGGGCGGTCAGGCGCGCCGGAGCGGCACGCGCAGGGCGATGCTCAGGCTCGATAGCTGTTCCAGACGCCGAGCGGCGCCTTGTCTGGGAAAGTCGTAGCGCTCCAGGGCGTAGCGCGCTTCCACGCTCGCGGACCCGAGCCGGTAGTTCATCCCCGCGCCGGCGGCGAGCGCGAGGTCGGGACCGGGTAACCCGCTCACCGCCACGACCGGGAGCAGGGCTGTGCTGGCGACCGCCTGCACGCGCCGGTTCGCGAACGGGACCCGGGCTTCGGCCCCGAGCGACACCGTCGTCCAGCCCTGGCGGGCGAGCGGGGTCGAATAGCTGCGGCGGCCAGCCCGTCCGACCAGTGCGAGCCACGGCCGCAGCTCCAGGCTCGCCGCCACGCCGAGCGCGCCGACATCCCGGTCCACCGCCCCCGTGGCCTTGGCCTCGAGCGACCCCAGTTCCACCCACCCCCCGAGGCGCCAGCGCGGGGTGAGATCGACCGCCAGCTCGAGGCTGAGCAGCACCCCGGCCGACGGCTCGACCCCGAAGCCCGCGTCCACGCGGTGCTCGGCCGACGCCAGCCGCACCAGGCCCGTCACGGGCTGTCGCTGGGCCGCGAGGTCGGGGAAACCGGCGCCCAGCGCGCAGCCGAGGACCGCGACGGTTGAGCGCAGCGGTCCCGGCCAGCGGCTCAGGGACCCACTCCGGCGGCCGGCGTGATGACGAGGATCGTTTGCGCGATCAGGTCCGCATTGCGGCGCGCGATCGCGTCGTTGGCCGCCCGCCGCTCGGCGCGGCGGCGCTCGTTGGCGGCGACGTTGTCGGGCAGGTCGCGCGGCCGCCGGCCAGTGACGAACGCGACGACACCCGTGAAGCTGGCGCCGAGCATCACGGCCGCCGACCGCCCGCCCCCGCCATCGCCGCCGTTCAAGGCCTCGGCCGCCAGGCCGTCCGCAATCAGCCAGACGCCGGCGGCGACGCCGAGCCCCTTGAGCAAGTCGCCGGTCGCGGCGGACGTGGTGGAGCGCTCGGGGAGCAGGTCGTCCCGGCCCAGGTCCGGCAGTGTGTCCTCCAGGGGCGTGACCTCGTGCCGGATCTCAAAATAGACGCGGGCCGAGTCGGTCCTGGTCTCCAGACGACTGCGCCCGGTGATCACGAGCTCGTAGCGTCCCGGCAGCGCGAGGCGACCGCCGGCAGCGAGGCCGTCCCAGCCGATCTCCCGGGGGCCGTCGTTGTCGCCGGTGAAGACCACAACCCGTCGCTCCTCCGGTGCCGGGCCGACCGCCGGCCGCACTTCCCCGCGCAGCACCGCCGCGTGCGTGGACACGACCGAGAACGTGACCCGCTCTATCCGCGGATCCACCCGGGCGGCAGCGACGGGTCTCACCCCGACCCCGAAACTCCGGCGGCGCGCCACATCGAACGCCGCGAGCTGGGCCGGCGTGAACTGGCGGCGGTCGAGATCCGTAAACGGATCTCGCTCCAGCGCGTTGCGGAAGTAGAATGCCGCGGAGTCCGCCTGTCCGACGAGGGCGAGCGAGGCGCCCAGGTACCGGTAAGCCTCCACGCGCTGGCCGGGGGTCATCTCGTCGGGCCAGGCGGGCGAAACGACCTGGCGCAGGAGCGGCAGGGCGCGCTCGATGTCGACCCGCTCGTAGAGTTCGCGCGCCCGCCGCAGGAGCTCGGCGGTCTGCTCCTGCCCCGTCACCGCGCGGAGCGGCACCAGCAGCAGCGTCACCGCGAGCGCCAGCCGGCTCACGGCCTTCCTCCGCCCTCTTGGAGGGTGATCCGTCCGAGCCACAGCGTGGAATCGGCCTGTACGACGAGCGTCGTGTCGAACGTGCGATACCCGGCCGCTCGCACCTGGAGCCGCCGGCTGCCGGCCGCTACCGGGAGGTCGACCAGGCTCCCAATCCCCACGCGCCGGCCGTCCACCAGGATCTCCGCGTCGCCCGGGGTCGTCAGCACCCGGAGCCTCCCCACCGCGACCCGAGGAGGAGGAGATACGGGGCTTGACGGTGCGGAGAGCGAGGACGCCACGGCGGCGCGCCCGGCGCTGTCGACCGGCGGGGGGAGCGGGGCCTGCTGCTCCGGCCCCAGCGCAGCGCGACCCTCGCGGAGCGCCCACCACGCCGCGCCGCCCAGGATCAGCACCGCTCCCGCGGCGGCGAACGCCAGGGCGCGTTGGCGCCGCCACGGGCGTTGTGCCCGGAACAGCGCGAGCGACAGCGTGTGCGCGTCGGCCAGCGGAGGGAGCGAGCGCGTGTGGAGCTTGGGACGGGAGGCACCGCCGGCGAGCTCGCGCAGGATGCGCTCGCTGCCGCGTCGATCCGCTTCGGTAAATGGGATGCACTCGATCGCGGCCAACATCGCGCCGGTCGTGGGGAACCGTTCCGCGGGATCCTTGGCCAACGCGCGCGTCACGACCTGGACGAGGGCGGCGGGGACGTCGTCCCGCACCGCGCTGACGTCGGGCACCGGGGTCAACAGATGATGTTGGAGAATGCCGGCGAGCGTCTCCGTCTCGAACGGGACCGCGCCCGTCAGCATCTGGAATGCGACGATGCCGAGCGAGTACTGGTCGCTCTGAGGTCCGGCCCGGCGCCCCGCACACTGCTCGGGGCTCATGAACGCGGGCGTCCCGATCAAGGTGCCGACGGCCGTGAGGGTGGCGTCGGACGCCCGGAGCGCGATGCCGAAGTCCGAGACCATGACCCGCCCGTCCGTGTCCACCAGGATGTTGGCGCTCTTGACGTCGCGGTGGATGATGTCCCGTTCGTGGGCGAAGGCCAACGCACGCGTGGCGGCCCGGAGCACCGCCAGCACCACCGGGACGGGCAGCGCGCCCTGGGCCTCGACCATGGCGTCCAGCGCGCGCCCCTCGATGAACTTCATCACGATGTGGAGGATGCCCCCCACCTGCCCCACCCGGTACACCGGGATGATGTTCGGATGGTCGAGCTCGGCCGCCATCCGCGCCTCGCGCTTGAAGCGCTCCACGGCGTGGACCGTGATGCCCAGATCCGGTGGGAGCACCTTGAGGGCCACCAGGCGTTGGAGGGCCACCTCCGTGGCCTTGAACACGACCGCCATCCCACCGCGGGCCAGTTCCTGCTCCACCTCGTACTCTCCCGAGAACACCATCCGCAAGCGCTCGAGCAGGGCATCGTCTTCGACCGGGGGCGCCACCTCAGTGACAGCGTGCGGATCCAGCGCCTGCACTCCGCAGTTGCCGCAGAAGCGCGAGCCCGGAGGGATGTCCACCCCGCACCGAAAGCACCGCGTCAGGGCGATGGGGAGGTCCCGCAACCGGGAGCGGCCGCCGGCGGATTCGAGCTCACCCGAATCTTCTGGATGAGGGTCGGCACGGTGTCGGTGAAGATCGAATTCAGAAAGCGGATGCTCAGCTCGGCTTGGCCGTTCCTCAGGCCCACCAGCGAGTCGCCGCCGGAGGTCAGGAGCACAATATCCGCAAACGCAGCCGGCACCACGATCTCGAGGCGAGGGTTAGGCAAGCGCGCGTCTCTTACGCAGACGTCCACGCTGAACGGCACCGTGTCTCCGGCGGCGATGATCGTGTCCCCACGGAACGCGATGACCACGTCCTCGAGGCGCCCGGGGCGGAACACGTCGCCCAGGGCGCATGCGGCAGACCAGCCGCCCAGCCCCATGAGCGCAATCGCCCCGACTGCACGGCACCGCTGCATGGCCCCTCCAGGAGAACCGCCGGGAGTCTCAGGCTCCAAAGTGCGGGCCAACCCTGCTAGGGGCAACTCCTTGTTGCGTCGGAGCAACACCGTCCTGCCGCGTGCGGGGCTCACCCCGCTAATGAAAGCTGGCGCGTGAACTTGACGATGAACGCGCGGCTGAGCGGCGCCGCGAGCGCGCCGGTGCGCTCGGCCCGGTTGTAGACAAGGAAGAGGCCGGTCCCGGCCGTATTGAGCCACCCGAACCGCACGTTGCCGGACCAGGTCTCCGTCTGGTTGCTGTATTGCACGAGCGACTGCAGGTAGAGCCGCGGCGTGAACGCGTACCCGACGCGGAGGCCCAGAAGGGTCGCTTCGAAGCGGCCTTCCGGCAGCTCGACCCGCGAATAGCTCACGCGCAGCGCGGCGAGCAGCGTCGCGCCGCCGCGGGCGGTCAGCGTGCCGAACCCGCCGCGCCGGTGGCCGGAGAGAAACCCGCCGACGTCCAGCCCGCCGTTGAACGAGACCGGCGCGCTCTCGTTGGTATAGAACCGCCAGCCGGCCTCGAGGTTGTCGTAGGTGCCCGGCGGCACGATCACGCCGGGCCTGATCTCGAACGGCTGCTTGAGCCCCTCGCGGGTCCAGTTGATGGCGGGACTGAAGAAGGCGCCGTTAGCGAACGCGACATGGCTGTCGAAGTGCAGCAGCGCCGTCTCGTTGAACCCGGAGAAGTCGAAGAAGCCGCGATACGACATGTGGGGCCGCAGCTCCCGGAGCCAGGGGACGCCGGCGAAGCGCACGTGCCGCAGCCAGCGGGCATGGACGAACCGGTACCCCGCCCGCTCGAGGAACCCGACCTCGGGGTTGAAGTCCTCGCCCACCTCGCGGTAGCCGCCTTCGAGCTCCCAGTCGCGCGTCGTATAGCTCCCGCTCAGCGCGACCGCGTGGTCCCGCCCGTTGAGGCCCGGCGTGCGGGTGTCGGCGGCGTACGCGTCGAGGGCGGCGGCCTCCCCCAAGCCGAGCCGCCCGTCCAGGACGTAGGTCTGGTTGGAGCTGTCGCGCCCCTCGGTGGTCCCCCGGTTGACGACCATGGCGCCGAGCCGCGAGCGGTTGGGCAGCTCGCGCAGCACGCGGGCGACGGCGTAGTTGATGGCCGGCGGGCCGCCGCCTACCCCTTCCGTCTGGATGTCCAGGAAGCCGACGAGCAAGCCCGCGGCTTTCCCGGTGAGGCGGCCGCCCCCGGCGATCGGCACCGGCGCGCCGCTCGGGTCGATCCCGATGCGCCGGCTGAAGAACAGGTCGACCGTCTCCGGCGTCCCCACGGCGAAGACGCCGGCGTTCTCCAGGAAGAAGGGCCGCTTCTCGGGGAAGAAGAGGCTGAAGCGGGACAGGTTCACCTGCTGCTCGTCCACTTCGACCTGCGCGAAATCGGTGTTCCCGGTGAGATCGAGCGCGAGGCTCGGGGTGACGCTCAGCTTGGCGTCGCCCCCCAGCTCGACCTCGTCGCGCGCGGGCCCGATCCCCCCGCTGGGCGCCGAATCACGGGCGGTCGACGCACGCACGTACGGCGTGATCGTGGCGGTGCGCCGGGCCGGCAGCTCGATGCCTTCGAGCGCGCCGGCTTCGGATACGCGGTACAGCGAGTACTGGCGCGGCACCGGGGACCAATACGCTTGCTCGTTGCGCCGCCGGATGTGGCGCGCGAAGTTGAGCCCCCACGTCTGCCGGCCGCCGCGCCCGTAGCGCAGCGTGGAGAACGGAATGCGGAACTCGGCGTACCACCCGCGCGCGTCGATGGAGGTGGCGACGCGCCAGCTGCCGTCCCAATTGAGATTGAAGCCGCCGCCCGAGCCCGTCTGCTGGCGCTGGAGCGCGCCCGGGCTGCCCGTGCCCTCGCGGGTGACCTGCCCGTCGTATTCGATCCCGGCGGGATTGGTTCCGAAGACGAAGGCGTTCTGCCGGTCGCGGTAGGTGTCGAGCAGAATGAGGAACGCATCGGTGTCGTCCAGCCGGGCGTCGCGCCGGCTCTCGCCGTGCACGATTCCCGCCGGATCCGAATCGTACAACCACACGCCCAGATACAGCGCGTCGGCATCGAACAGGATCCGGACTTCCGTCCGCTCGGTGGCGGGCTCGCCTTCCCGGGGCTCGCGCTGGCGGAAGCCGGAGAGCGCTTCGGCGGTTTGCCACGCCGGGTCGTCGAGGCGGCCGTCCACCGTGGGGGGCGTGGCGGTGCGGCGGGCGGTGGCCGACACGGGCGTTCGGCCATCGCCGGTCTGGGCGGCCAGGCGGGTTGGGAGCACGAGGAGAGCTAGGGGGACGAGCGCGACGGCGCGGGGCAAGGCGGCTCCTTCAGCGAACGGGTGGGTGATCAGTAAATGTAGTTCACCCGCCCGAGTCCGTTGGTCTCGTCGTTCCCCGGCCCGGCCTCCAGTGCCCGGGGCAGGACTCGAACCTGCATGCCCCCAAAGAATTTCAAGTCCCTTGCGTCTACCGATTTCGCCACCCGGGCCCCCTAAAACCTAAGGCGGGATGCGACACGCACCCGCGCCAAGGCTCACGGAGCGTCCGGCCTTGCCGGGACCAGCGAGTCCCGCGCCGCCGCCGGTAACCCTTGCGGGAAGCGCGCCCGCGGGCGCAACTGTTCCGCCTGCGGACTCGTGAGCGTCAGATAGCGCGCTGAGTGTAGCGATGGGGCGGAGATGGCCCCAACGAGGGCCCAAAGCGCCGCCGTGCCAACAAGTATGTCGCCGCAGTCCGCACCATCGACGCTGGAGCATGCGGCGGTGAGTACGGCGCCGGACACAATCCCGGCGACGAGGCTCCATGTCAAGGCGCCCTCGGCGCCCATGCCGCCGCGGTCGACGCGCACCGAGACCCCCTCGGTCAGGGGCACACCGGTGACGCGACCCTGGTGCAGCAGCCACAGGCTGTCCCCCTCCGCCGCCAGCAGCTCTCCTGTATAGGTTGCGCTCCCGGACACGCTCACTCGCACCTGGCTGCCGAGCGGCGGGCTCAGCCGCTGCGCCGGTGCAGCCGGTGCGGCGGCGACCCAGAGGAATCCCAAGGACAGTATCGCGCGCATACGTCACCTCCCGAACCGGCTGGCCCAGAAGTGGCGCTCGAAGCCGGCTTCGACGGACTTGAACTTCGGGGCGAGCTTCCTGAGCGCATCGCGCGGGCTCAGACTCAGCAGCGCGACCATGTGCGGGTCCTCCTCTGACAACCACTCGCCCCGCATCCACTCGTAGTAGTAGCCCCGCGACTTGATGTACAAGGCATACGTCCCGGCGTCCCGCGGCAGCGCGTACGTCAGCAGGTACTCATCGCCTGGGACGGTGAAGAGATAGCCGCGCCCGCCGCGCAGGCGCTCGCCGGCCTCAGGATCGGGGCCCCGAACCTGGATCGCTTCGAGCGTTATCGCCGCGCGCTCGGCGCCGACTGCGGCGAGCGCGGCGTAGCCGACGCGCCAGCTACCGCGCGCCATCACCAAGCGCACCCGGACCGTGTCTCCCGCCGGCACCGGGCGGCCCAAGGGAAGGGGGATCAGCTGCACGTCGGTCGCGATCGGTCCGGCTTCGTCGAACGAGCCGACCGTGCGCCAGCCGGCGGCCGAGTCGGCAATCGCTACGGCGATGCGCCCGAGCGCCTGCGAGACTGCCTCGTGCGCGCGCCGGGCGATCGGATCGCCCCGCTCGAGGGCGGCGAGCCAGGCGCCGGCTTCGTGACCGAGGTATGCCATCGTCTGGTAGAGCAGGAACGTGGAGACGAAGGACTGCCGTGCGCCGAGGACGAGTCCCAGGCCTTCCGTGCCGCCGGGCGCGACGAACGCGAGCTCGATCGTGTCCGGGGCGGCCAGGTCCGTCGAGTCCGTGAAGGGCCGCCACTCGAGCGAGTCGCGCATGGATACTGCGGCGCGACAATCCTCGCCGGACGCCATGCAGCGGGCGGGCGGCAGCAGCTGCTCCACCGCATGGAATCGGCCGCCCGAGGTCGCGAAGACCTCCTCGGCCCGTCGCACCGGGATCGCCAGCAGCTGCACCTGGCGTACGGCATGCGTCTCCCACGCTTCGTTGGCCATGCGGATCGTGACGCGGCCGCCGCCCGGTTGGACGAGATCGAGCGCGTCCACATCCGTCGCTTCCAGCGCCCGAGCGATACTCGCGGAGAAGCCTTCGGCGCGGGGGCGCGTGGCGCTGACCGCGTCCACGTAGAAAGTCGGGCACGAGCCGAAGCAAGCCTTGGGATCAACGGCGCAGGCGATGGTCACGGCGCCCCACACGGTCGTCATCATGGCGAGCACGCTCTTGCCGGCCGGGTGTAGGGTCTCGGTGCCCGATGTCTCCACCAGCGCGATCGAATCGAGCGGGATGCGAAACTCGCCCGATTCGAGCGGCCGCCGGTCAATCGCGTACCGTGTGCCGGCGCCTGCCAGAACCGAGTCGGCCGCGTCGAAGCGCCACTGCGCGAGCTGATACACGGTGCCGGCGCGGGCGTGCACCTTCAGGGGCGCGGCGACGCTGTCGAGCGTCGGCACCTCCCGCGCTTCGTGCAAGGCGGGGTGCGGGACGTGGACTGCGCAGGCGACGAGGGCGACCAACGCGGCAGCTCCCATGAGTCGCATCGAGGCCTCCGGGTCAGGGTTTTGGGTGTCGCGAGGAGGCTAGGCGGGTGGCGTCAAGAACCCGTCAAGCGTCTTGGTGAAGCGGATCTACAGGGTCATGCTCGCGATGCCCGGGGCAGGACTCGAACCTGCATGGGGTCGCCCCCAAGGGATTTTAAGTCCCTTGCGTCTACCGATTTCGCCACCCGGGCCCTCTAAAACCTAATTGAAATCCGCACGCGCTAAACTCGCTCGAGCCGCGCTCCCCCCGACGCCTGCACCTCCGTGATCCCCGGCTCGCGCCCGAACGCTTTCCCGAATGCCCGGCGCACCGCGGCCGCGATGCGCGCCGCTCGCGTCCCATCCACCAGGATCAGCACATTGCCCCCCCACCCCGCCCCTGTCAGCCGCGCGCCGAGCGCGCCGGCTTGCTTCGCCGCGGCGACGACGACGTCGAGCTCGGGCGCGCTGCACTCGTACAGCCGCCGGCAGGATTCGTGGGACTCGTACAGCAACTCCCCGAACCGCCGCAGCCGGCGGCGCTC
>JBOHSA010000128.1:0-29696 GCA_050732995.1 Gemmatimonadales bacterium
CCCCCCCCCCCCCCCCCCCCCCCCCCCCCCCCCCCCCCCCCCCCCCCCCCGGGCCACAGCGAAGGGCGGCCTCCTGGTCGTGCGCACCGCGAGCTACTTCGGATTCGTCCTCGACCGGGAAACGGCGTCACTTCCCAGCCCGTTCCCACCGGAGCTGGCCGCGGCGGTACGCGCGGGGCTCGTCGAGGCGCTTCTCGCGGGCGACACGCCCCACCCGGACCAGGGGGCGTTGCGCCGCGCGCTCGAGCGCTTCGGGTTCTACTGGCGGCGCTCCGGGGGTCGCCTCACGGAGGCGGCGACCGAGCGCCTGGCCGAGCGCGTCGCCAGCCAGATCGCCCACGTGGACTCGTGGGACGCGTTCATCAATACGCGCGTGACGCTCGACGTCCAGCGGACGCTGCCCGAGGAGGTGCGCGCGCCGCTCGACGCCCTGCCGTCGTCCATCCACCTGTACGGCGACCGGGTACCAGTCGAATACGATGTGGAACGGGGCACCGGGGTGGGGGTCGCGCGGCTCTGGTTGAAGGAAGGACAGGCCCGCCGGCTCCAGCCGCGCGACCTCCCGCCCTTCGACCGGCCGGTCCGGTTCACCCTCAACCGGGGCAAGCGCGAGGCGATCCGCGCGGACACGCTGGACGACCTGCGACGCCAACTCACCGGACTGTCGCGGGAGGAGCGCCGCCGGCTGGTGCGGGGTGGGCACCGGCGCCGCCGCCGGTGACCTCCCCCTCTGCCCGCCTCGACGCTGTGGAGCCGTCAGAATCCTGTCAGGAACGGCCTTTCCTCCCCTCTTTGTGCAACCCTTCGCTCGGTTCGAACGTCTCTAGGTGAGACCCTCGGTGCGGAGTGAAACCTTCAGGGCAATCGAGTAGTAAAGGGGGAGTTCGATCGTATGATAGCTACCGATTCGTTTTCCTCGCATGCACAGGCGGTGACGCCGCTCGCCGGCGCCGTGATGGAAGCCATCACGGATGGCATCGTGGTGTTCGACACCGCCGGCCAGGTTGTGTACGCCAACGCCGCCGGGCGGCGAGCCATAGGGGGGGGGATGAACGGGACCGTCGGGCGCGCGCAGCTGCTGGCGCTCGGCGGCCGCAGCACCCGGCTCCGGTCCGGCTCGCAGGATCTCGGCGAAGTGATCTTCCTCGCCGCGGGGGAGGACGAGCGGACGTTGGCCGAGCGGGAGCGGCGGGCTATTCTCGATACGCTCGAAGTGACCGAAGGCAAGCTGGTCGAAGCCGCGCGTCGACTGGGGATCAGCCGCACGACGTTGTGGCGTCGGCTCAAGGCCTACGGCCTGGATCGCCGGGCGGGGCGGCCCACGCAGCGCGCCGGCTGAGTCGGCCGGCGAGTGGCTCCCGCGTCGCTGCTCCTCGCCTTCGCGCTTTTCCCCTCACAAGACAGCGTCTACGCCGACTGGGCGACGGCCGAGCTGGTCGCCCTCGGGCGCCGGCGCCACCTCGCTCAGGACACCGCGGTGCGGGACTACCGCGCCGTCATCCGCACCCGACTGGACTTCGCGGTGGGCCGCCACCGCTTCGGCCGCGTGCTGCCGATCTTGGCGAACGAGCAGGTGGCGCGGCTCGAATGGTCCCGCCCGAACGACCTCCGGCTTGAGTTCCTGGGACGGCGGCAGCGGACCGTCGCACCGGCGATCCAAGCCGACCTGCGCTTCGACCAGCCGTGGTTCTTCCCGCGAGCGGTGGGCGACAGCATCCGGCTCCTCTCCGATGAGATTCCGGAGCGCGCGGCGCTGCATCCGCTCGCGCCGGGCGCCGAGCGGTTCTACCGGTACGCGACGGGCGACTCGATCACCCTCGCCCTGCCCGGCCGCACGATCCGCGTGGTGGCGCTCGAGGTGCAGCCGCGCCGCCTCGCGCCCGCGCTCATCGCCGGCACGCTGCTGCTCGAGCGCGAGACCGGCGATGTGGTGCGGATGACGTTCTTCTTCATCGGCGAGTATCTGTGGGACGTCGAGGAGCTGGACAGCGCCGCGACGCGCCGGGACACCCTGCGCGTGCGGCGCGCCAACCGGATGGCGGCGCGGGCGCTGCGCATCGAGGCCGATCTCGAATACGCCCTGTTCGAGCAGCGCTACTGGATGCCCTACCGGCAGCTCCTCACGCTCCAGGTGGAGGACATCTGGATCACCGGCGCCGTCCTGCCGATCCGGTTTCTGACGGTCTTCAGCGACTACCTGATCAATCGTGGCGAGCCCGTGCGGTTCTCGCTCGAGCTGCCGGATTCGGTGAACGAGCGCGAGATCCGCGATACGACCATCCGGCACGGCGCCTTCACCGCCGCCGGCCGTTGGCGCGCGGGCGGCAGTGGCGGCGGTCGTTGGGAGGTGGTGACCCCGCCCGGCGACTCGCTGGACCGGTACGGCGGTTGGACGGACTCCCTAGCGCTGGGCGCCACGCCGGACGACGAGCGGCGGTTTCGCGAGGTGCAGGCGGAGCTCGCGCAGCTGGCCGAAGCGCTACCGCCGGACTGGACTGGCGGCGGGGGCGCGAGCCTGGTGCGGCTGGGCGAGACCTTCCGGTTCAATCGCGTGCAGGGCGCGTCGCTCGGCGCGGTGTACGGCTGGCGGCCCGACGTGCCGTTCCTCTCCGTGCTGGCCCACGCCCGCTACGGCTTCGCCGACCAGCGCGTGCTCGGTGGGTTCACGCTGCGCCGCGAAGCGCCGTCCGGACTGTGGGAGCTCGCGCTCGCCCGCCACCTGGCCGACGTGGATCCCCGCTCGAACGGCGCCGGCCTGGGGAACAGCGTCAGCGCGTTGTTCGCCGGCCATGATGACGCCGACTACGTCCTCGCATCGGTCGCACGGCTGAGTTACACCCGCGCCTCAGGGGGAGTGGGCGGGGGAGGGCCTGGTGGTGGCGGCGGACCCCCCGTGGAGTGGACGTTCCGCGCGGGGTTCGAGACGCATCGCTCGGTCACCGCCCGCGCGGGGTCGGGGATCAATGACTTTTTCTTCGGCGACGGCCGGTTCCAGCCCAACCCGCCGGCGCGCGAGGGCTCGTATGCCGTGGCCGGCCTGATGGGGGATCGCGCCGGCCTGCGCGCGCGCTGGCGCCTCGGGGCGGACGGCCTCGCGGACGAGGCGCTCGCGGGGGCCCGCGTCTGGGCGGATATGCGCCACCGGGTCGGGCCCGTGACGCTGGCACTCGCCGGCGGCGCGGTGTCGCGCGGGGACGTCCCTCAGCTGCTGCTCCGCGCCGGGGGCCCGCGCACCGTGCGCGGCTACGACTTCGGTGCACGCGTGGGGCGGGCGATGTGGGCGGCGCAGCTCGAGGTCGGCCTCCGGCGACGCGGGAGCGGCGTGCTGCTGCCGATCGTCTTCGCGGACGCCGGCAACGCGGCCGCACCCGACGCGATCTTTCGGACGACCCCGCTGCTTGGCGTCGGCGCCGGGCTCTCGGCCAACCTGCTCGTCGCGGAGCTGCGACTCGAGTTCTCGAAGTCCGTCGGCTTCTACAACGACGGGGGCGCACGCCTCGACCTCCTCTTTCGGCCCCCCTGGTAGCGTCCTAGCTTCCCGGGGAATGACGCCCCCCCCGCCCCCCCCGCCCCCCCCGCCCCCCTCGCCCCCCCCGTTCCCCCCGCTCTCCCCACCAACTCCCGCAGCCCCGGCCCCGAAGCCGTTCATCATCGAGGAGTACGTGCGGTGGTCCGACGTGGACTTCGCCGGGATCATCTTCTACGGGTCCTACGTCCGGTTCTTCGAGATCGCCGAGACGGAGTTGTTCCGCGCCTGCGGGCTGGCCTACAGCGGTGTGTTCGACCGCTACGAGATCTTCCTGCCCCGCAAGGCGGTGCACAGCGAGTTCTTCTGGCCCGCCCGGCTCGATGACCGCCTGCGTGTCGCCGCCTACGTGGGCCGAGTGGGCACGACGTCGATGACCCTCAACTTCGACGTGTTGCGGGACGGACCCCCCCCCCCCCGGCGCTCGGTGCCGCGGGGTGGATGGTGCTGGTGTGCGTGGATCGCAAGACCCTGCGCCCGAAGCCGCTGCCGGCGGAGATCGTGCGCGCGCTCGCGCCGCACACGCTCACGCCCGAGGCCGCGCGGGCCATCCTGGGAGTTCCGCCGCCTTGAGGCTCGTGATCCTGTTGGCGTTGTGCGCCGGGTGCGAGCGCGCCGCGAGTGCCGGAGGAGGTGGGACTGGGCGGCTGCAGGTCGTGGTGACGCGACTCGAGCGCGACACCGTCCGCTTCGAGGCCGAAGCCGCGGCCTCCCCCTGCAAGGCCGGACCGTCGGGCCGGGCCGGAGGAGCCCTGCTGTTGCAAGGCGTGGCGCAGGGGAATGGCATGCTCGTGTGGCTCCGGTTCGACGACTCGCTGGCGCCCGGCGAGTACGGTCCGCTCTCCCGGGGGGACACGGCGGCGCCACGCGGCGCCATCGTGGCGACGCGCTACACGATCGGCGGCGTCGCGCACGGCTTCGTGCTCGATAGCGGCGCCCTGGTGCTCGAGCGCGCGGGATCCCGGCTCACGGGGCGGGTCGCCGGCGGCGGGGTCGAGCTGGGTGGCGTCGGCCGGACGAGGCTGGATGCCCGCTTCGAGCGGGTCCCACACGAATCCGACAGCGTCATGTGCGAGGCGGAGCTGTGACGCTGCGCGTGGGGGTGGTGGGGACGGGATTCGCGCGGCGCGTGCAGCTCCCCGCGCTCGCGCTCGTGCCGGGCGTGACGGCCACCGCGATCACGAGCGGCCGGCGGGCCAACGCCGAAGCCGTGGCGCGGCAGTTCGGCATCCCGCACGTGTGCGCCGACGGCATCGAGCTCGCGCGGTCGGACGACGTGGACCTCGTGCTCGTCTCCTCGACCCCCGACACGCACGAGCGGTACGCCGTGGCGGCGCTCGAGGCCGGGAAGCATGTGCTGTGCGAGAAGCCGATGGCGATGAATGTCGCCGAGGCGCAGGCGATGCTCACGGAAGCCCGCCGCCGGCCCGGACGGCTCGCCTGGGTGGACCACGAGCTGCGCTACGAGCCGAGCCGCCGCGCCGCACGCGACTTGATCGCGCGCGGGGCGGTCGGCGAGGTGCGCCACCTCGAGCTGTCGCTCAAGCCGTATCGTCCGAGCGACGGCCGCCCGCGGCCGGACGAGGCGCCGTGGAGCTGGTGGTTCGACGCGACGCGGGGCGGCGGGTTGCTCGGCGCCGTGGGGTCACACCTGATCGACCTGTGCCGCTTCTGGACGGGCAGCGAGGTCGTGCACGTCGCGGGCGGGGTCGAGACGTGCATCCGCCACCGCCGGGACGATACCGGCGCGCCGCGGCCCGTCACCGCGGACGAGTTCGCGAGCTGCGTCCTGCGAATGGGCTCCGGCGCGGTCGCGACGCTCACCCTGACCGCGGTCGCCCATCATGGCCCGGGACACCTCGCCCAGGTGACCGGCAGTGAGGGGACGCTGGTGCTCACCGGCGAGCGGCAGCTCGAGATCGGGAAGCCGGGTGGAGCCCTGGAAGACATCACCCCCCCGGACGACCTGTGGGAGCGAACGACGCCCAACAACATGTGGGCGCGGTCGTTCGTGCGCCTGATGCGGGATCTGGTCCGGGTCGCGGGCGGCGAGGCCCCGACGAGCGCGCCCGCCACGTTTCACGACGGCCTGGCCGTGCAGCGCGTGCTCGATACCGTCCGCGCCGGCGCGGGCGTGCCCCTCGACGCGGGTTTAGATTGATCCCGTGGAGCAGACGTACTTCCGCAAGGGCTTCGGCCTCAAGCCCGCCATCGAGGGCGCTCTCGCCGCCGACTACCACAGCCGGGTGGTGGACGCGGTGCGCGCGGCAGGCTACCGGCTAACCGTCGGCGACCTCTCGTTCCGGCTCGCCCGGGAGTTCGGGTTCTGCTACGGGGTGGACCGCGCCGTCGAGTACGCCTACGAGACCCGCACCAAGTTCCCCGAGAAACGGACGTTCCTGGTCGGCGAGATCATCCACAACCCGCACGTCAACCACAAACTAGAGGCGATGGGCGTGCAGTTTCTGCACCGCCCGGACGGCGGCGACTTCGACTTCGGCGTCGTCACGCCGGATGACGTCGTGATTCTGCCGGCGTTCGGCGTCACGGTGCGGGATTTCGAGCGGCTGCGCGCCGTGGGCTGCGTGCTGGTGGACACAACCTGCGGCTCGGTGCTGAACGTGTGGAAGCGCGTCGACTCGTACGCGCGGGACGGGTTCACGGCGCTGATCCACGGGAAGCACTATCACGAAGAGACGAAGGCGACGTCGAGCCAGGTGACGAAGTATCCCGATGGGAAGTACGTCGTGGTTCGGGACATGGCCGAGGCGCGCGTCGTGTGCGAGTTCATCGAGGGGCGGGGAACGCGGGACGGCTTCGTGCAGCGGTTCGCCGACAAGATGTCGCCCGGGCTGGATCCCGATCGCGACCTCGAGCGGATCGGGGTCGCGAACCAAACAACGATGCTTTCGGGGGAGTCGCTCGCGATCGCGGCCGAGATCGGGAGGAGCCTGGGCCGGCGCTGGGGAGAGGCGGCGCTCGCCGAGCACTTCCGCACCTTCGACACGATCTGCTCGGCCACGCAGGAGCGCCAGGACGCGGTGCTGAAGCTGATCGCCGAGCCGCTGGACCTGATGGTCGTGATCGGCGGGTACAACTCGAGCAACACGACCCACCTCGCGGCGATCTGCCAGCAGAAGGCGCCGACCTACCACATCGAGGATGCCGCCTGCATCGATCCCGCGGCGGGGAGCATTCGGTTCCGGCCCGTGGGGGCCAAGTCGGAGGAGCGCCGGGACAACTGGCTGCCTGCGGGGCCGGTCATCATCGGTGTGACCGCGGGTGCCTCGACGCCGAACAACAAGATCGGTGAGACGATCGAGCGCGTCGCGGCGAGCCGCGGCGTGGTGTTGGAGAGCATTGTCGGTTAGTATTCCGTCTTCGGGAAATATTCGGTAGGTCCATCCATGCCCCTCAGTGGCTTTCATCCGGCCGTCGCCCGTTGGTTCGGCGCGCGCTTCACCGCACCGACCGAGCCCCAGCGCCGCGCCTGGCCGCTGATCCGCCAGGGTCGCGACGTGCTCATCGCCGCCCCCACGGGCTCGGGCAAGACGTTCGCGGCGTTCCTGTCGGCTATCGACGCGCTCGTGCGGCAGGGACTGGATGAGGGGGGGACCCTGCGCGACGAGACGCAGGTGGTCTACGTCTCGCCGCTGAAGGCGCTGTCGAACGACGTCCAGAAGAACCTCGCCGAGCCACTGGAGCAGATCCGCGCGACGCTCGGCGCGCTCGCCCTGCCGGACGTCGCGGTCCGCACGCTGGTCCGGACCGGCGACACGCCGGGGCCCGAGCGCCAGGCGATGGTGAAGCGCCCGCCGCACATCCTGGTCACCACCCCCGAATCCTTGTTCCTGATCCTCACCTCGGAGCGGGCGCGGGACATGCTCCGGAGCGTGCGGACGGTGATCGTGGACGAGATCCACGCCGTGGCGCGCGACAAGCGGGGCAGCCATCTCGCGCTCTCGCTCGAGCGGCTGGAGCAGCTCGCCGGCCGCCGGCTGCAGCGCATCGGCCTCTCGGCGACGCAGAAGCCGATCGAGGAGATCGCGTCCTTTCTCTCCGGCACCCGGCACCGGGCACCCGGCACCTGCATCATCGATGCCGGCCACGCCCGCGAGCTCGATCTCGCGATCGAGATTCCCGCGTCACCGCTCGAGGCGGTGATGTCGCACGAGGTGTGGGAGGAGGTGTACGGGCGGCTGGCGCAGCTCATCGCCGAGCATCGCACGACCCTGGTGTTCGTGAACACCCGGAGGCTCGCCGAGCGGTTGACGATGCACCTGAGCGAGCGCGTGGGCGCGGACCGGGTCACGTCGCACCACGGGAGTCTGTCCAAGGAGAAGCGGCTCGAGGCCGAGACTCGGCTCAAGGCGGGCGAGCTCAAGGCGCTGGTCGCGACGGCGTCGCTGGAGCTGGGCATCGACATCGGCGCGGTGGATCTCGTGTGCCAGATCGCCTCGCCGCGCTCGATCGCCACGTTGCTGCAGCGCGTAGGGCGCTCGGGCCACCACCTCCAGGCGGTGCCGAAGGGCCGGTTGTTTCCGCTGTCGCGCGACGACCTGGTCGAGTGCGCCGCCCTGGTCCGGGCCGCGCGCGAGCGGCAGCTCGACCGGCTGATCATCCCCGAGCAGCCGCTCGACATTCTGGCCCAGCAGGTCGTGGCCGCGGCGGCGTGCGAGGAGTGGGACGAGGACGCGCTGTATGCGCTGGTGCGGTCGGCTTGGCCCTACCGTGACCTCGGGCGCGGCGTGTTCGACGACGTGGTCCGGATGCTGGCCGACGGCTTCACGACCAAGCGCGGCCGGCGCGGCGCCTACATCCACTACGACGGCGTGAACCGCCGCCTGCGCGGCCGCCGCGGCGCCCGGCTCGCCGCCATCACCTCGGGCGGGGCGATCCCTGACGTCGGCGACTACCGCGTCGTCCTCGAGCCCACCGAAACCTTCGTGGGGACGGTGAACGAGGACTTCGCCATCGAGAGCCAGGCTGGCGACATCTTTCAGCTCGGCAACACGTCGTACCGGATTCTCAAGGTCGAGTCCGGGCAGGTGCGGGTGGCGGACGCCAAGGGGCAGCCGCCCTCGATTCCGTTCTGGGTGGGCGAGGCACCGTCGCGCACGGCGGAGCTGTCGGAGGAGGTCTCGAGGCTCAGAGGCGAAGTGGCGAAGAGGCTAAGTGACGCGGCGGGCGCAGTCGGCTGGCTGTCCGAGGCGACGGGTCTCGCCGAGCCCGCGGCGCGCCAGGTCGTCGAGTATCTCGCCGCCACGCAGAAGATCCTGGGCGTGATCCCCACCCAGGAGTCGATCGTGCTCGAGCGGTTCTTCGATGAGGCGGGCGGCATGCAGCTCGTGCTGCACGCGCCCTTCGGCGCGCGGATCAACAAGGCCTGGGGGCTGGCGCTGCGCAAGCGGTTCTGCCGGAGCTTCAACTTCGAGCTCCAGGCCGCGGCCTCGGACGACGCGATCGTGCTCTCGCTCGGGCCCCAGCACAGCTTCCCGCTCGAGAGCGTGTTCCAGTATCTCAAGCCGGGCACCGCCCGGGATCTGCTGGTACAGGCCATGCTCGATGCGCCGATGTTCCAGGGCCGCTGGCGGTGGAACGCGACCCGCGCCCTCGCGGTGCTGCGCAGCCGCGGCGGGAAGAAAGTCCCGATCCCGCTCCAGCGGATGGAAGCCGAAGACCTCTCGGCCGCGGTGTTCCCCGACCAGCTCGCCTGCCCCGAGAACCTGGTGGGCGACCGCGAGATCCCCGACCATCCCCTGGTCCGCCAGACGATCGCCGACTGCCTCACCGAGGCGATGGACTTCGACGGATTCCGCCGGGTGCTCGAGGCGATGGAGGCGGGCCGGCTGACGCTGGTGGCGCGCGACACGACCGAGCCCTCGCCGCTGGCGCACGAAATTCTGAACGCCAAGCCGTACGCGTTCCTGGACGATGCGCCGCTCGAGGAGCGTCGCACGCAGGCGGTGATGACGCGCCGGTCGCTCGACGTGAAGACGGCCGAGGAATTCGGCACGCTCGACCCCGAGGCGATCGCGCGGGTGCGCGACGAAGCCTGGCCGGACCCCGCGAGCGCGGACGAGTTGCACGACGCGCTGCTCGTAATGGGAGCAATTCCCAGTGCGGAATGCGGAGTGCGGAATGCGGAGTGGCACGGGTGGTTCCAGGAGCTCACGGGCGCTGGACGCGCGGGGACGGTCCAGACCGAGCGCCGGCTGTGGGTCGCGGCGGAGCGGCTGCCGCTACTCGAGGCGGTGTTCCCAGGGATTCGGAGTGAGCCCCCACTCACGGCTCCGGAGCGCGACCGCGCCCAGAGCTGGACGCGCGAAGACGCGATCCGCGAACTCGTTCGGGGCCGACTCGAAGCGATCGGCCCGACCACGACGGCCGAGCTCGTTCGCGCCCTGGGCCTCCCCGCTGCGGACATCGAGTTCGCCCTCGGCGCCCTGGAGCACGAGGGATTCGTCCTGCGCGGCCGGTTCACCCCGGGAACGGCCGAGATGGAATGGTGCGAGCGGCGCCTGCTGGCCCGCATCCATCGCTACACCCTGGACCGGCTCCGCAAGGAGATCGAGCCGGTGGCGGCGGCGGACTTCCTGCGCTTCCTGTTGCGCTGGCAGCGCGTGACGGGCGACGCGCGTGCCGAGGGCCCCGACGGGCTCGCCGCCGTGCTCGACTTGCTCGACGGCTACGAGGTCCCGGCCGGGGCGTGGGAGTCGGACGTGCTGCCCGCCCGCGTCGCCGAGTACGACCCGCTGTGGCTCGACGGGCTGTGCCTCTCAGGCGAAATCGCGTGGGGCCGACTCTCGGGAACGCGGAACGCGGAAGGCGGAACGCGGAACACAAGGGCGGGTCCGATTCGCACCACGCCCGTCGCGCTGTTCCGGCGGGAGCGGGGAGCGGTGTGGCAATCGCTGACGGACGAGCCGGATCCGGGCGCGCTGCCGCTTTCGCACTCGGGGCGCGCGGTGCTCGACGCACTCGATCAGCGCGGGGCCTCGTTCTTCGGGGATCTCGTCAACGCGACGGGACTGCTGCGCACCGAGGTGGAGAAGGGACTGGGCGAGCTCGTGGCCTGGGGGCTCGTGACGTCCGACAGTTTCGCGGGATTGCGCGCGTTGCTCGTGCCGTCGGACCGCCGTCGCCCGATCGCGGGTTTTCCGCGCCGGCGCGGCCGGATCGCGCCGTTCGGCGTCGAGACCGCGGGCCGTTGGTCGCGCGCGCCCCGGCGGTCGTTGCTCGGCGAGGAGCAGATCGCCGAGACGGTCGCGTGGCAGCTCTTGCGGCGCTACGGTGTCGTGTTCCGCCGGTTGGTGCAGCGCGAAAGCGTGCTGCCGCCCTGGCGGGACATCTTGCGGGTCTGCCGCCGCCTGGAGGCACGCGGTGAGATCCGCGGCGGCCGATTCGTGAGCGGCTTCTCCGGGGAGCAGTACGCGCTAGCCGAGGCGGTGGGACTGTTGCGGGCCGTGCGCCGCCAGGGAGCGGGGAGCGGGGGGCGGGAAGCGGGAGAGCTAGTGGCGGTCAGCGGGGCGGATCCGCTGAACCTCGTGGGCGTCCTCACGCCGGGCGAGCTCGTTCCGGCGCTCGCGACGAACCGGGTCCTCTATCGCGACGGGGTCCCCGTCGCGGTCAAAGTGGGAGATGGCAGAGGGGAGCGGTTCCTCATCGAGGTGACGTCCGAAGAGGCGCAGGCGCTCCGGACGGCGCTGGTGCGCAACCGGGTGGCCCCGCTCGTGCGGGCGTATCTGGGGAAGAGCCGGGCGCGTTAGGCCCGCAGCCTCGCGAAGTACTCGCTCCTGAGCTTGGCCACCTTTGGGGCGATCACGGCCCGGCAGTAGGGCTGATTCGCATTCCGCCGGTAGTACCCCTGGTGGTAGGTCTCCGCCGGATAGAAGACAGTGAAGGGAACGAGCTCGGTCACGACCGGGTCGTCCCACACCTTCGTCGCCTCCAACTCCTTGATGACCTGCTGGGCCGCCGCACGCTGCTCGTCCCCGTGGTGCAAGATGACCGAACGATACTGCGTCCCGACGTCCACGCCCTGGCGGTCGGGCGTCGTGGGGTCGTGGATCGTGAAGAAGACCTCGAGCAGCTCCCGGTAGGAGATCACCGCCGGGTCGAACTCGATCTGGACGACCTCGGCGTGGCCCGTCGTGCCGGTGCACACGGCCTCGTACGTCGGGTTCGGCACGCGGCCGCCGGCGTAGCCCGAGACCACTCGACTCACGCCGCGCAGCTGCTCGAACGCCGCCTCGACGCACCAGAAGCAGCCGCCTCCCAGGGTCGCGCGCTCGCCCGTCATCGCGTCAACTCCACTCGGGTGATCGGCAGGTCCCAGTGGGCGAGCAGGATCTCGAACCGGCGCCGTTCTTCGCGCCGGAACGTCTCCTGGTCAGGATACAGCCGCCGGAGCTCCGCTTCGGGAAACGGCTCGTGCGGCAGCGCCGCGTTCTTCCAGACAATCGTCACTCGATAGTCCCAGCGGCCGTCCTCGGTGCCGTGGAACCGGGGCGCGACCGCCGTGATCTCGAGGATGTGACCGAGCTCCATGCGCCGCTTGAGGACGGGGAAGTGATTCTTCTTGAACAGCTGGATGAACTCCTCGGCATGACCCCAGCGGGCCGTGTAGTAGTACTCGACGACGAACGGCTCGGTGGACCCGCTGGGGGGCGCCTGGGCGGCGGCCAGGGCCGGCACGAGGAGCGTCAAGGACAGCAGGGAGATGCGCATCGGTGGCCTCCCGGTCAGAAGCGCGACGCGGCGAGCGTCACGTCCGCCCCGGTCCATGCCTGCTTGAACCGGGCGTCGGTCTGCGCCGCCTCGCCGTGTTTCCCCTGGGCGTGCAACGCCTGGGCCAGGCCGAACAGCGCCCAACCGTTGTCCGGGAACCGCTTGAGATCCTCGCGGTACACCGCCTCGGCGTCCGCGGCCCCGCCGGCCTTGAGCAGCACCGCGCCCAGGGAGTGCCGGATCGGATAGTACCAGGTGGGCGGCTCGATGTACTGCAGGCCATCCTCGAGCGCGATCGCCGCCTTGAAGTGGGCGATCGCCTCGTCCAGCTGCCCACGCCGGGCGGCGATCTCACCCATCAGGGCGTGCGCGGCGATCGTGTACACGATCTTGTTGGTCTCGGCGCTGGTCACGGCGAACTTGGGGATCTCCTGGCCGGCCTCGGCGGATACGGCCTTGACCGTATCGAGCGCCGCTTCGGCCTCGGCCCACCGGCCAGTCGCCGCGAGCGCGATGCCTCGGGCGTAGTAAGCCAGCGCGGTGGAGTACCGCAGGTCCGAGGGCGGCAGCGGCTCGCTGAGCACGTCGTTCCACCGGCCGAAGCTGGTGAGCGTCAGGAAGACGTAGGGCAGGTACGGCTCCACGGGCGGCGCCGCGCGCGCGATCTCGGGCGGCGTGGTGCCGCGCAGCTTGTGCGCCGCGGCGACCGCCTGCGCGCCGCGGCCGGCCATCGTCGCCGCGAAGGCGAGGAAGTGGTAGTTGTGCGGGTAGTAGCCGACCGGGTAGACGCCCTGGGGCTTCTGCCCCTCGATGTAAACCTCGTCGGAGTGCACGGCGTGGACGTTGGCCTCGATGGCGTCGGCGTAACGCCCGACCCGGATGTAGATGTGCCCCGGCATGTGGACCATGTGTCCCGCCCCGGGCATCAGCTTTGCCAGGCGCTCCGCGGCGGGGACGGCCTTCTCCGGGGCGACCGCCTCGACGGCGTGAATGTAGTAGTGGCAGGCGCCGGGGTGGTTCGGATTCTTGGCCATCACCCGCTCGAGCTGGGCGACGATGATCTCCGTGCCGGGGTAGGGAGTGCCGTCGCTCTTCCAGTAGTTCCACGGCCGGAGGTCCATCAACGCTTCGGCGTACAGCGTTGCTGCGTCGAGATCGTTGGGGTTCCGCTTCACGACATCGCCCATCGCCCGGGCGTAGGCCGAGTCGAGTGCGGCGCGGTCGGCCGGGGGGAGGGCGGCGTAGCGCCGGGCCACCGCCCGGATATAGGCCTGCTCCCAGGGCTTCGCCCGCGGGGCGAGCGACAGGGCTTTTTGGGCCGCGCTATAGGCGGCCACGCCCGAGGCCGAATCCATGCCGGCGTTGACGTGCGGCCCGTAGGCGTAGGCGATCCCCCAGTAGCACATGGCGCAGCTGGGGTCCAGGCGCGCCCCTTCGGTGAACGCGCGAATCGCCTCGCCGTGGTTGAAGCCGAAGACCAGCCGCAGGCCCTGGTCGAAGTACTGCTGGGCCTTGGGGACCGCGGTCGTGATCGTGAGGTGATGAGTGCCGAGATTGTCGTACAACGGCACGGAATCGCCGGGCGCTCCGAGCGCGGGAGCGGCGGCGATGAGCAGGGTGGCGAGCGAGACGGCGGGCATAGTGGGCGCCTCCATGAGGAATCCGTGGAGTGATATGAGGAATCTGTGGAGTGATATACTCGCCGCCGGCCGGTCCGGCCAGGGACGCTTGACACCCGGGAGCGGCGGCGGCCTCTTAAGCGTCCTCCCCTTCCGGAGTGCGCTCGTGGCCAGGAACCCTCTCGTTATCCGCTTGGTGGCGGTCGCCGCGGCAGGCGTCGCCCTGTCCCTGTGGCTGGGCGGCGCGCCGCCCGTGGGCCGGGTCCGCACGTACTACATCGCCGCGGACGAGGTCGGATGGGACTACGTCCCCGGCGGCCGGGATGAGATCGCCGGCCGGCCGTTCCAGGACTCGGCGTTCTTCGTCAACGCGCCGGCGCGGCCGGTCGCCACGCTCTACAAGAAAGTGCTGTTCCGCGAGTACACCGACAGCACGTTCCGGACGCTCAAGGTGCGCGCGCCCGAATGGGAACACCTCGGCTTCCTCGGACCCCTGATTCGGGCCGAAGTGGGGGACACCCTCAAAATCGTGTTCAAGAACAACGGGGACCGCCCCTACAGCGTCCACCCGCACGGCGTGTTCTACAACAAGGATTCCGAGGGCGCGCCGTACAGCGACGGCACGAGCGGCGCCGACAAGCGCGACGACGGCGTGCCGCCCGGTGGGACGAACGTCTACGTCTGGCCCGTGCCCGAGCGCGCGGGGCCGGGGCCAAGCGAGGGGAGCTCGGTAATGTGGATGTACCACTCGCACGTCGACGAGACGCGCGACGTGAATACCGGACTGATCGGCGTCATGATCGTCACGGCGCGGGGGCAGGCGCGCCCCGACGGGTCGCCGCGCGATGTGGATCGGGAGGTCGTGGCGGCGTTTGCGCAGGTGCACGAGGAGGACAGCTGGCTCGTCCAAAAGAACCTCACCATCCGGCTCGACTCCACCCCGCCTCGCGCCAACCCGTCGCAGAAGCAGAACTTTTACCCGTGGTTCGTGACGTTTTCGATCAACGGCTTCATCCACGGCAGCCTGCCGCTCCAGTCGGTCACGTTCAAGCGGGGCGAGCGGGTGCGCTGGTACCTGATGGCGTCCACCAACGACTTCGACTTCCACACGCCTCACTGGCACGGCAACACCGTTCTGATCCACGGCGCGCGGATGGACGTGACGGGGCTGATGGCGATGGAGATGCTGACGGCCGACATGGTGCCGGACAATCCGGGCGCGTGGCTGTTCCACTGCCACGTCACGTTCCATAACGCGGCCGGGATGGCGGCGCGGTACGCGGTGCGGTAAGGACGGGTGGGGGGGATAGTGAGAATCGGTCGTAAATCGTTGTAGTATCTGCAGTTTGCTGGACAGCGCCACTCCATCCTTGACTTTCGGTTTTTCTTCGGGCACGTTCTGTACCCGTTTGCCTCGGCGGCGTCGTGGATCGTGCCATCTTGTACGTCAATCCGCTCACGTTCCCCATAGCCGTGGAGCGCCGGGTGAGCGGACGGCTCGCGGGCCGGCCGCTTGCGCTCGCCCCCGGAGGTACGGACCGCGTGATCGTCTGGTCCGCCTCCCCGGAGGCGGCACTCGCCGGCGTGGCGGTGGGCATGCCGCTGTACCAGGCGCTGCGCCGCTGCCCCGATCTCGTGGTCCTCCCGCCCCGGCTCGATTTGTACCACCGGGCCGCCCGCGCGCTCGATCGGATCCTCCGGCCGTACGTGCCCGTGATCGAGCCGCACACGCTGGGCCACGCCTACGGCGACCTCACCGGCACGCGCCGGTTGTTCGGCCCCGCGCTCGACGTGGCGGCCCGCCTCCGGCGCGAGATCTGGAGGCGCCTCGGCCTGCCGGTCACGGTGGGGGTCGCGGGGAGCAAGGTGGTGAGCGAAGTGGCCGCGCATGTGCTGAAGCCGGAGCCGGTGGTGGACGTGCGGCCGGGCGAGGAGCCCGCGTTTCTCGCCCCGCATCCGCTGGCGGCGCTCCCCGGCGCCGCCCCCGAGATCCGCGAGCGGCTCGCGCGCTACAACGTGGAGCGGATCGGCGCCCTCGCCGCGCTCACGCGGGTGCAGGTGGAGAGCGTGCTGGGACGCCGCGGCGCCGTGCTGCACGCCCGCGCCAGCGGGATCGACCCGCGGCCGGTGCTGCCGCTCGCGCGGTGCGAGACGCTGCACGCGCGCGCGCTGCTCGCCCAGGAAACGAACGACCGCGACCTGCTCGGCGCCGAGCTGCGGCGCCTCGCCGAGGAGCTGGGCCGCACGCTGCGCCGCCGCGGCGCGAGCGCCGATCGGCTCGCGCTCCGGGTCGGCTACGCCGACCACCGCGATGCCGAGGGCGACGTCCCGCTCGCGCCGGCAACCGACCTGGACGTCGAGCTGCACGCCGCCGCCCGGCGGCTGTTCGACCGCGTCGCCCACCGCCGCATCGCGCTGTCCGCCGTCCTCCTCACGGCGACGCTCGCCGCGGGCGGCGCCGTGCAGCTGTCGCTGTTCGATCGGCCGCCGCCGGCCGTCCGATGCCGCGACCTGAACGACGCGCTCGACCGCGTCCGGCGGCGGTACGGGACGAAGAGCATCCGGTATGGGCGCTGACTTCGTCCACCTCCACGTTCACTCGGCCTACTCGCAGATCGGCGGCACCGCCGGCGCGTCGTCGCTCGAGGCGCTTGCCGCGGCCGCGCGCGAGCGGGGGATGCGCTCGCTCGCGCTCACCGACACGAACGGCGTCTACGGCGCGATGGACTTCCGCCGCGTCGCGCAGGCGTACGACCTGACGCCGGTGTACGGCGCGTCGCTCGAGACCCCGACCGCGCACGCCGTGCTGCTCCCACTCGACGCGACGGGCTGGGCGAGTCTCTGTCGCGCGATCACGGCGCGCCATTCCGCGGCTGACTTCGATCTCAGCCGTCAGTTGTCCGTCGACCGGGCGGGGCTGGTGGTCCTGACCAACGACCTCGTGCTGCTCGACCGGGTGGCGCAGGCCTCGGGAACCGAGCGGCTGTACGTCGAGCTGATCCCCGGCCGGGGCCGGGAGCTGGCTCAGGCGTTCGCCCGGCGGCACGGGTTGCCGCCGGTGGCGACGAATGCCGTCCGGTTCGCCCACCCCCAGGATCACGCGCGCCACCGGCTGCTCGCCGCGATCGGGCGGAACGCGACGCTCACGACTCTGCCCCTCGACGCCGTGGCGCCGCGCGACGCCTGGCTCAAGCCGCCGGCGGAGATAGCGCGGCTGTTCCCCGACTGCGCCGTGGCGCTGGGAAACGCCCTCGAGCTGGCCGACCGCTGCCGTGGCGAGCCGCCGGGCGGACGGGTGATCTTGCCGCAATTCGCCGGCGCGGAAGCGCTCGCTAAGTTGCGGTCCCTCAGTGAACTGGGGGCTCGGCGTCGCTATGGTGACGAGATGCTGTCGCCTGTGGTTCGCGACCGGATCGAGCACGAGCTGGCGATCATCGCGGCCAAGCACTACGCCGACTACTTCCTGGTGGTGTGGGACATCGTCGCACACGCGCCGACCCACTGCGGCCGGGGCTCGGTCGCCAACTCGATCGTCAGCTACTGTCTCGGCCTCACGCACGTGGACCCGCTGCAGCAGGGGCTCGTGTTCGAGCGCTTTCTCAACCCGGGGCGCCGCGATCCGCCCGACGCCGATCTCGACTTCCCCTGGGACGAGCGCGACCGGGTGCTCGAGTACGTGTTCCGGAAATACGGTCCCGGGCGGGCGGCGATGGTGGCGAATCACGTCGCCTTCCGGCGCCGGGCCGCGCTGCGCGAGGTGGCCAAGGTGTACGGGCGCCCCGCGACGGAGATCGGCGCCGTGACCGAGCGGCTCCCCTGGGCCGACGGATGGGGAGGGAGCGGGAGCGGCGCGGGCGGGGGCGGCGCAGGCGCCCGGCTCACGGAGCTGCTCGCGACCCATCCGAACTTCCGCTCGCTGGCATTGGGCGGTGCCTGGCCCGAGATCGCCGAACTCGCCGAGGGGCTCGTGGGGTTGCCGCGCAACCTGTCGCTGCATTCCGGGGGCGTGGTGATCGTGCCGGACGCGCTCACGAACTACGTCCCGGTCGAGCCCGCCGCCAAGCAGCTCGACACGCCCGAGGGGGGGGGCGCGATGCCGGTGCCGTCGATCCAGTTCGAGAAGGACGGGACCGAGGACGCGGGGCTCGTGAAGATCGATCTGCTCGGCAACCGCTCCCTCGCCGTGATCCGCGACGCGATCGCCGCGGTGGGGGAGCACGAAGGGGTCGCGATCGATTACACGACGAGCGCGCCCGAGGGGGACGCGGCGACGCGTGAGGTGTTCCGCACCGGGAACACGATGGGGGTGTTCTACACCGAGTCGCCCGCAGCGCGGCTCTTGTGTCAGAAGAGCCAGGCCGACCGATTCGATCTGCTGGTGCTCAACACGAGCATCATCCGGCCCGCCTCGAACCGCTACATCAACACCTATCTCGCGCGGCTGCACGGAGCGCCGTACGAGCCGCCGCACCCGGTGCTGCGCGATGTGCTGGCCGAGACGTTCGGGGTGATGGTGTACCAGGAGGACGTGGTGAACGTGTGCGTGGCGCTCGCGGGGATGGACGTGGCGGAAGCGGACGGGGTGCGCAAGGCGCTGACCAAGAAGCGGCCGCTGAAGGAGCTGTGGGGTTACGCGGAGCAGTTCCGCGCGGGCGCCGCGGCGCGCGGCGTCGCGCCGCAGGTGATCAACGAGGTGTGGGACATGATCCTCTCGTTCTCCGGCTACTCCTTCTGCAAGGGCCACTCCGCGTCCTACATCCAGGTGGCGCTGCAGTCGGGGTACCTGCGGGCGCACCATCCCGCCGAGTTCATCGCCGCGGTGCTCTCCAACGAAGGCGGCTATTACGCGCCGTTCGTCTACATCGCCGAGGCGCGGCGTATGGGGCTCACGATCGTGCCGCCGGACGTGAACGCCAGCGACGTGCCCTACACGGGCCGGGACCAGCTCTTGCGCATCGGCCTGCTGGCGCTGAAGGGGCTCTCGGCGGCGGGGCTCGCCGCCCTCATCACCGAGCGGCAGGAGCAGGGACCGTACCGCTCGCTCGACGACCTGCGCCGCCGCGGCGGGCTCGGTCCCGGGGACCTGCGGATCTTGGTTCAGGCCGGGGCGTGCGACGGGATCGCCGGCGGGATGACGCGCCCCCAGCTGATGTGGCTGGTCGACGCCGAGGCCCATCAGTCGTTGCCCATTCAGGGGTTGCTCGACCTGGCCGGCACCAGCTCGACGGCCCCGCCGCTCGCCGAATATGACGCCGACCGCCAGCTCAAGGACGAGTACGCCGTGCTCGGCTACCTCGCGTCGCGCCACCCGATGACGCTGTTCGCCGACACCCTGCGCGCCGTCCAGCCGGTGCCGGCGCCCCAGCTCCCCCGGCATGTAGGAAAGCTCGTCACCTGCGCCGGCATGCTCACCACTGCCAAGCCGGTGCACACGGTGCGCGACGAGCCGATGGAGTTCGTGACCTTCGACGACGGCCACGGTCTGATCGAGACGGTGATCTTCCCCGACGTGTACCGCAAGGTCGTGCCGCTGCTGTTCGGCCCCGGACCCTACGTGCTGCGGGGTCGCGTCGAGCAGTCCTACGGCGCCGTGACGCTCACGGTCACAGCGCTCGACCGGCTGGACCGCTACGCGCGGCGCCGACGGCTGCCGTGGGGAGGGGGCGTAGGGGAGTTGTCACACTTGTGTTGACACAACTGCCAGACGACACCTATGTTCAGCACGAGTGGTACAAGCCATCACCTTGTGGGACAATGAGATGAAGCTGTTTCACACGTCACCCGCGCACGAGTTCTCGGGACGCCTGCCACTCGGTAGCCGAGTGGTGAGGGTCCTCGAGATCGCACGGGAAGAAGCGCGACGCCTGAGGCACGACACCGTGGACGCCGAGCACATCCTGCTCGGCATTATTCGAGTCCAGGCCCTTGTCGCTGAGCGCGGTATTGGTGAAGACCAGGGTGGACAAGTGAATGCGATGCTTGGCTCGGTGTCCATGGATCCAGGAGGCATCCGGAACCAAGTGGAGCATTCCCTCCGACCCGGCGCAGTGACAGGCTCTCCGCCCTCCGCCAAGGTGCCCTACACGCACCGCGCAAGGGCGGTGATGGTGCACGCGACGGACGAAGCCCAGGGTCTCGGAGATCGCCGTGTCGGCACGCACCACCTCATGCTCGGCATTCTCCGCGAGGACGGAGGGAAGGCGGCGCAGGTCCTCAAGGATGCCGGTCTGACCCTCGACCGCGCACGGGCGCTGATCCGGGGGAGATCCACCCATCTCGCCGAGGAGCCGACCTCCGGCTTCACCTTCCAGATCGACCATGCCTCCTCCCGCTCGATCTACGAACAGATCATCGACCAGGTGCGCGAAGCGGTCGCGAGCGGGCGTCTCCGCCGGGGAGATCGTCTGCCCACGGTGCGACGGCTCGCTGGTCGGCTCGGTATTGCTCCCGGAACGGTCGCTCGGGGCTACGGCGATCTCGAGCGCCACGGGGTAGTGGTCACGGAGAGAGGGCGGGGGACGCGAGTGGCCGTGCGGCGGGAGGCCCCAAGGGAATCGGCCGAAGCCCTGGTCGGGCTGTTGCGCCCTGTCGTAGTCGCCGCCTTCCATCGCCGGGAGAGCGCTCAGGAACTCCGTCGCGCGCTCGAGGAGGCCATGAAGGGCATCTTGACCGCCGACAGTGGGGCAGGGGTAGAGCCATCGGGGGGGTGAACACGCCGCACGACAAGGCCGTTGCCTTCCGCCGGCTGCACGCCGGCCCGCGCGTGCTCGTGCTCCCGAACGTCTGGGACGTGGTGAGCGCGCGGATCGTCGAGCTGGCCGGATTTCCCGCGCTCGCGACGAGCAGCGCGGGCGTGGCCTGGGCGCTGGGGTATCCCGACGGGCAGCGGATCAGTCGCGGCGAGATGACGGCGGTCGTCGCACGGATCGCGCGCGCCGTCGCGGTGCCGGTGACCGCCGACATGGAGGCGGGCTACGGGCCCCGGCCGGAGGACGCGGCCGCGACGGCGCGGGCGGTCGTCGCGGCGGGCGCTGTCGGGATGAACCTGGAGGACGCGGCCGAGCGTGAGGGCGAGCTGGTGGATGTCGCCCTGCAGGTGGAGCGGATCCGGGCCGCGCGGGAGGCCGCTACCGCGACGCCGATCGTGATCAATGCGCGGACGGACGTGTTCCTCTCTGGCATCGGCGAGCCGGCGAGACGGCTTGCGCACGCGGTGAAACGGCTCGGCGCCTACCACGCGGCGGGAGCCGACAGCCTCTTCTGCCCCGGCGTGAAGGACGCGCCGACCATCGCCGCGCTCGCGCGCGAGCTCGCCGGCCCTTTGAATATCCTCGCCGGCCCGGGCGCGCCGCCCATCCCCGAGCTCGAGCGGCTCGGCGTGCGTCGCGTGAGCCTCGGCGCGCAAGTGATGCGCGCCGCGCTCGGGGCCGTGCGGCGCGTCGCCGCCGAACTCGGCGGCCCGGGCACCTACACCGCCATCGCCGAGTCGGCCGTCACCGACGACATCAACCGCCTGCTCGCCGGCATCGGCCGGTGAGGCCTGGATGGCGCGCGACCAGCCCGAGCTGTTCGATCACATCCTGCCTACTCCGCGCGCCGAGCTGACCGAGCTTGCGGCGCAGTTGCCGCCGCTCATCCGGCTCGGCACCTCCACCTGGACCTACGACGGCTGGACGGGAGACGTCTATCACCGCGAGTACCGGGGCCCCCAGCCGGCACGCCGGCTCGAGGAGTACACCCGCTATCCGCTGTTCCGCACCGTGGGGATCGACAGCGCCTTCTATGAGCCGCCCGCGGAAGAGGTCCTGCGCGCGTACGCGAGCGCCCTGCCCCCCGGATTCCCCTGCGTCAGCAAGGTGTGGGACCGGATCACCGCCCGGCGGCTCAGCCAGGACCCCAGATGGGGGAACCTCGCGGGCCAGCGCAACCCCGACTTCCTCAACACCGGCCTGTTCACCGAAGCGGTGCTCGAGCCCTATGCCCGCGCCTTCAAGGACCACGCCGGCTGCTTCGTGTTCGAGTTCCAGGCGATGCGCGGCCGGGACCTGCCGGCCTCCGACCGGTGGGCCGAGGAGCTCGACGAGTTCTTGCGGCAGCTGCCGAAGGATTTCCGCTACGCGGTCGAGCTGCGCAACCGCGAACTGCTGCATGAGAGCCACGGGGAGGTGCTGCGGCGGCACGGCGTGGCCCATGTCTTCAATTCGTGGACCGAAATGCCCACGATCGGAGAGCAGCTCGACCTGCCGTGGACCCTTCCGGCTCCGTTCACGGTCGCCCGCGCGCTGCTCCAGCCGGGGCGGGCCTACGCCGACGCCGTAAAGCTGTTCGAGCCGTACGACCGGGTGCGGGAGCCCCAGCCCGCGCTGCGCCAGGACCTGGTGCGGCTCATGGCGGAGGCGGTACGGCGGCGGATCGAGGCCCTTCTGGTCGTCAACAACCGGGCAGAAGGGAACGCCCCCGGGACGATCCGGGCGCTGGCGGAGATGTGGACGAAACGGGGAGCGGGCGGCGGACAGCGGAGCGCGTAGGGCGCCTGGTGTGACCCCGGCCGCGCGGGCGGGGTGTTCTAGGGTAGGGGAGGGGAGGGGAGGGGACCCTCACTCATAGGAGCCGCGCATGCGTCCTGCCGTGTCCGTCTGCCTGGTTCTCGCCCTCGGCGCCTGCAACGGCACCGAGCCCGACGCCGATGTCATTCCGGTGGAGGTGCAGTGGATGGAGTGGCCCGCCGAAGTGCTGGCGGCCACGCCGTTCACCGCGCGCCTGACCGGATACGGCGTGTCCTGCCAGGAGGTCCTGAAGTTCGATCCGGCGCCACGGGTGGACAACTCCGCGGTGACGTTCGAGCCTTTCTACCTCGTCACCGGCGAGCCGGGGCCCTGTCCCCTGCGGGACTACGGCGCCGGCCAGGGGGTTCCGCAAGCTGGCCACCCGATCTCTATCCTCGTCCCCATGTTCGACACGCGGGCGAGCGTGCCCGGGCTCGAAGCGCAGAACCCCCGGCTATACGAGATGCGCGCGGCAGCGAGCGTGTACGCGCGCGAGGGTGGCGCCGCGCCCGCGCTGCCGGTCCGCACGTTCGGCGATATCACGGTTCGGAGCGACGTGGCGAGCGCGGCCCGCACCAACGCCGGCGGCAATGGGTACGCTTACCGTGAGTCGCCGGGTTGCGTCCGGCTGTCGGCGGCGGGGGTGTATCCGGGCTACATCGTCGAGAACCCGCCCGACACGGCTTCGTACTGGTATGGGTTCGTGCGGGGCTACCTGTACGAGCCGGCGGCCAAGCTGTGCGGGGAGAGTCGCGTGTTCCGCGTGGTGAGCATCTACTAATCTGTCCCATCCTGACTCCGGAGGATTTCATGCGACTTGTCTGGTCCGCTTGGCTCGCGCTCGCCGTTCTTCCCGCCTGCAGCGAACCGGACATCGAAGCCGTGCCGGCCCAGGTCCACTGGATGGAGTGGCCGGCCGAGGTCCTCGCCGGGGCGCCGTTCACGGTCCGGGTCGTCGGATCCGCGCTGGGCTGCGGCAGGCGGTTCCGGCTGAAAGTGCCCGTCGCCCGGGACCAATCGGCCGTCACCTTCGAGCCCTACTACCTGGTCGACGGTCGGACCGACATCTGCATCCTGGAGGAGCGAGCCCGGCCGGCCCCGGACATCATCGACCTGGGATACTTCGACACCCGCGCGCCCGTGCCGGGGCTCGCGGCCGAGTACCCCCGCACGTACGAGCTGCGGGCGGCGGCGTCGATCTACGCCACGTTGGATCTCGAGGCGGAGCCGCTTCCGGTGCGGACCTTCGGTCAGGTGACTGTCCGCGTCACGGGCGCCGACGGGTCCCGGACCAACGCGGGCGGCTTCGTGTACACGGTCCGGGACCCCGCCGGGTGCCTGCGGATCGTGCCCAACTTCCTCTATCCCGGTTATCTCCTCGAGAATCCCCCCGATACCTCGAGCAGCTGGTACGGTTTCGTCCGAGGATATCTCTACGAGCCCGCCGCCCCGGTGTGCGGGGAAGCGCGGGTGTTCCACCTCGTCAGCCGGAACTAGACGGCCAGCGCGATCTGGCTTGCGGGCCGGCGGTCCGCGTAGCGGTCCGCCATGCCGTTGTTCACCGGGAAGCCGAACTTCGCCTGGAGCCGCCGGATCCGGCGCGACAGCGCGCGGGTGTAGGTGCGCGGCGCCGAGCTTTGGCGGGCGTACGCGCGGGCGTAGCGCTCGGCGAGTTCTGGAAAGTGTGCCTCGAGCACGGGCACAAACCGCTCCCGTACCGCCGCATACAGCCGCAGCGGTCCGGCGTGGAGAAACCGGGCGCCGGCCTGCCGGCCCGCCTGGAAGAGCGCTTCCAGGTGGGGAACGTCGTCCGTGATGCCCGGCAGGACCGGCGCGACGATGAGTCCCGCGTTGACCCCCGCCGCCGTCAGCTTCCCGAGCGCCCGCAGGCGCGCCGCGGGCACGGGCGAGCGCGCTTCGACCGCCCGGATCAGGGGGACGTCGAGTGTGATCAACGAGACGTACACCTCGAGCCCGTTGCGCCGCTGGAGCCGTGTCAACAGGTCGATGTCGCGCGCCACGAGCGGGCTCTTGGTGATCAGGCCGATCGACAACCCTTCCTCGCGCGCCAGCCGCTCGAGGATCCCGCGCGTCAGGCGAAACCGCCGCTCGGCGGGCTGGTACGGATCGGTGGCCGTGCCGATGACGATCGGGTCCGCGCTCGGGCGGTCGAGCGGCCGGGCGGTCCGAAAGTAGCGCCGGAGGTCCGACTCGAGCGCGGCAAGCGCTTGCTCCTTGACGAAGATCCGCTGCTCGAACGCCTCCCAGCCGTGCGGCCCCCGGTATTCCACCAGCTCGTCGTCCGTGAGCCGGCCCGCGTCGCGCGCGCGCTCGACGACGTAGCGGTGCGCGTAGCGGGCGTAGCAGTAGGTGCACCCGAACTCGCAGCCGACGTACGGATTGAGCGACCAGAAATCCATCCCGGTCTGCGACGGAGGGTTGAGTATCGAGCGGTTGGCGAGCGCGACGTATTTAGTGCTGCGGAGACGCTGGTCCAGAACGGCGACGGAAGGTTGGAAGGATGGAAGGACGGAAAAGGGGATCGAAAGTTGAGCCCGTCCCCGATCCGACCTTCCGTCCTTCCGGCTGCGGGAAGCCTCGGGCGCCGCTGGAAGTGGAGGATTGGGTACAGGTTGGGTCGGCGGCACACCCGAATATATACCGAAGTCGACCGCCACGCCAGAAGCCTAAGTACTTTCCTATCAAACTGTTGCGTGATGTACTCCGACTACGCTTCCCGCCTCCTGCTTTCCACCTTCCGAACCATCGCTCGCCACCCGAAGTACACCGGCACGCCGAGCAATACGATCAGGAAACCGAGGCCGCTGTAGGCCGCGGTGGCTTCCTGGAGCAGCAGGTTCGCGCACACGAGCCCGGTGGCCACGATGTAAAGCGCGGGGAGCCACGGGTACCCCGGGGCCCGCACCGGGCGCTCGGCAGCGGGTCGCCGCCACCGCAGCGCGAACAGGCCTACGCCGGTGATCATGTAGAACAGCACCGCCGCGAAGATCACGAACTTGAGGAGCTCACTGTAGGTGCCTGAGAGGCACAGCGCGCAGGTCCAGATGGCCTGTACGGCGAGGGCCACGGCCGGGGTCTTGTACCGCGGGTGCAGCGCACCGGTAGACCGGAAGAACAGGTTGTCCCGGGCCATGGCGTAGTAGACCCGGGCCCCGGAGAGAATCAGTCCGTTGTTGCACCCGAAGGTCGAGACCATGATGGCCGCGGCCATGATGTACAAGCCGGCGTCACCGAACATCGCCTGGAGCGCGGCGGTGCCGACGCGGTCCTGGGGCGCGTTGGCGATCTGCGACGCGGGGAGCACGGTCAGGTAGGCCGTGTTCGCGACGACGTACAGGAGCGTGACCGTCAGGACCCCCACCACCATGGCGAAGGGCAGGTCCTTCTCCGGCCGCTGAAACTCGCCCGAAGCGAACCCGACGTTGTTCCAGGCGTCCATCGAGAACAGCGACCCCACCATGGCGGCGCCCACGACCGGGAGCATGGCGAGCGTGAGGCCGCCCGCGGGCCAGAAGCTCGGTCCGAAGTTGCGGGTCAGGGCCTCGGCGTCGCGGCCGATGGTGATGCCGAGCAGGATGAGCCCCGCGAGCGCGGCCGTCTTGATGATGGTGAGCGAGGTCTGGATCGCGGCGGCGGTCTTGACGCCGCGTACGTTGATCCACGTCAACGCCACGACCGACAGGATCGCGAGGATGCGCTGGGGCGACAGCCCCACGGCGATGTCGCCGATCGGCCGCGGGAACGAGACCGTGCCTCCGAGGAACACGTCGGGGGACAGGGCGGGGACGAACACCGCCGTGAAGCGGGCGAACGCGACGGCCACGGCGGCGATCGTGCCGGTCTGGATCACCGTGAACAGCGTCCAGCCGTAGAGGTAGCCGAACAGCGGCGAGATGCCCTCGCGCAGGTAGACGTACTGGCCGCCCGCCTTGGGGAACATCGCGGCCAGCTCGCCGTAGCTGAGCGCGCCGAGCAGGGTGATGGCGCCCGAGAGGCCCCAGGCGAGGAGCAGGAGGCCCGGGGCCTGGACCTGGCGCAGGATATCGGCCGAGACGATGAAGATGCCGGAGCCGATCATCGACCCGACGACGAGCGCGGTGGCGTCGAGCCGCGAGATCGCCTTGACGAACTCGGGTTGGGACGGTTGCGCAGGGTTGGTCATGGCGGCCGATAACCTAGTTGCCCGGGGCGGCCACCGCTATCTTTTCCCGCCGCCGCCGCGACCCCCGAGCCCCGAGGAATCCGTGCGCCTCCTGCCGCGCAAAGAAGAGTTCTTCGACCTCTTCACCGAAGTCGCCACCCGCAACAAGACCGCCGCGGACCATCTACACCAGCTGTTCGAGGCGCCGCCCGAGCGGCGCCAGGCGCACGTCGAGGCGATCAAGCGGCTGGAGCACGAAGCCGACCAGGTGACCCACGAGGTGGTGAACCGGCTCGACCGGACGTTCATCACGCCGCTCGATCGCGAGGACATCCACAAGCTCGCCTCGGATCTGGACGACGTGATGGACGCGATGGACGGGACCGCCCGGCGCGCCCAGATCTTCCGGCTCGGCGCGGCGCCCCCGGGGATCCGCCAGCTCACGGAAGTGGTCCAGCGGATGGTCGGCGTGCTGGCGGAGGCGGTGGGCCGCCTGAAGAAGGGGGACGACGTGATGCGGTTCTGCGTCGAGGCCAAGCGGCTGGAGGAGGAAGGCGACGCGATCTATCACCACTCGCTGGGCGAGCTGTTCGAGAAGGAGCAGAACGCCCTTGAGATCATCAAGTGGAAGGAGATCTACGACAAGCTCGAGCAGACCCTCGATCAGTCCGAGGACGTCGCCAACGTGCTCGAGTCGATTACCCTGAAGCACGCCTGATGGCCGACTCCGTCTGGTTCGTGCTCGCGATCGTGCTCGTCGCGCTCGCGTTCGATTTCATCAACGGCTTTCACGACGCGGCGAACTCGATCGCCACCGTCGTGTCCACGCGGGTGCTCTCCCCTAGCGCCGCCGTGGTCTGGGCGGCCTTCTGGAACTTCGTCGCCGCGTTCACGTTCGGCACCGCGATCGCCAAGACCATCGGGAAGGGGATGATCGACCTCAGCGTCGTGGACCCCACCGTGATCGTGGCGGGCCTCCTCGGGGCGATCCTGTGGGACCTGATGACCTGGTGGTGGGGGCTGCCGACTTCTTCGTCGCACGCGCTGCTCGGGGGCTACGCCGGCGCCGCCGTCGCCAAAGCGGGCTTCGCGGCCATCATCGCGCAGGGATGGATCAAGACGCTCGCGTTCATCGTGATCGCGCCGCTCATGGGGCTCACCATCGCCCTCGCGCTCACCGTGGCGCTCTCCTGGGCGCTGCGGCGATCGCTCCCGCGGCGGGTGGACCGGGCGTTCCGCCTGCTCCAGCTCGTGTCCGCCGCCCTGTATTCGCTGGGGCATGGGACCAACGACGCCCAGAAGACCATGGGGATCATCGTCGCCCTGCTCGTCTCCAGCCAGGCGCTGTTCGTGACGTTCCCCGTGCCGGCCCTGCACTTGACCACGGCGGACCACATCCCGACCTGGGTCATCCTGTCGGCGCACGCCGCGATCGCCTTGGGGACGATGGCGGGCGGCTGGCGCATCGTGAGGACGATGGGGCAGCGGATCACCAAGCTGCGGCCGTTCGGGGGCTTCTGTGCCGAGACGAGCGGCGCGATCACGCTGTTCATCGCGTCGCACTTCGGGATCCCGGTCAGCACGACCCACACCATCACCGGCGCCATCGCTGGCGTCGGCGCCGCGCAGCGGCTCTCGGCCGTGCGCTGGGCCGTGGCGGGACGGATCGTGTGGGCGTGGCTGTTGACCATTCCCGCGTCGGCCGGCCTCGCGGGGCTCGCCTACCTGGTGCTGCGCGCGCTGGTCGGCTAGCCCCCGCGCGTCTTCGCCCGGGCGAGGTCGATCATCCGCACCCCGCCCACGTACTCCCGCAGCGGCGCGTCGGCGAGCGTCGTCAACCGCTCGACCGCCTCGTGAATCCGCTGCCCCATGATGATGATCTGGCGCACCGATTCCCGATCCTCGGGGTCCAGCACGTGCCCACCCGTCTCGAGGAGCTGCGCCTCGGCCAGGAGCGTCGCCAGCGCGTTGTTCACCTCGTGCCGGATCGCGATGGCGATCTGGGAAATCACCGCCACCCGCTCGCCCTGAATCGCGCGCGCGTAGAACGTGTGCAGCTGCTCCGACAGCCACCCCACGGAGATCGCCAACACCCCGTAGGCCACGTAGATCGGGACGGTGATGCGCCAGTCCTCGGGCTCCAGGTTCAACGCCACCAGGTACTGGATGGCCGTGAACAGCACCGTCCCCATGATCAGGCCGGAAAAGGCGCCGTGCATGCCGAAGTGCAGCGAGAGCAGGTAGGCCGGGACGAGCGTCAGCAGCCAGATGAGGTCGCGGTAGGAGACCTCGGAAGCCGGGACGAACTGGAGCACCAGGCTGGGCGACAGGTACGCGACGGCGCAGTACAGCCACCACCGCTTGGGCAGTGGCGGCCGATGGGCCATCGGCGTGAACCCCAGGAAGTCGACGATCCGGTGGCGCATGTCAGTCGAGCTTGAGGGTGAGGACGCGCAGCTCCGTCATCTCCTCGATCGCATAGCGCACGCCTTCGCGGCCGAGGCCAGACGCTTTCGCGCCCCCGTAGGGAAGCCGGTCGACGCGGTAGCCGGGGATGTCGTTGCCGTTCACCGCGCCGACGTCGAGCTCGGCGTGCAGCCGGAACATCGTCGTGAGATTCGTCGTGAACACGCCCGCCTGGAGGCCGTAGGGCGAGGCGTTCACCTGCGCGACGGCCTCGTCCACGCTGTCGTAGGCGGTGACGGTGACGAGCGGCGCGAAGACCTCCTCGCAGTTGACGCTCATGGCGGGCGTGGTGGCGAGCAGGACCGTCGGCTCGAGGACCTGGCCCGTGCGTTTCCCGCCCGCGGCGAGCTCGGCACCCCCCGCCACCGCCTCGGCGATCCAACGCTCGACGCGCTCGGCGGCCTCGAGCGAGATCAGTGGGCCCACGTCGGTTGTCTCGTCCAGCACGTCGCCCACGCGGAGCGCGCGGACCTTGGGGAGGAAGCGGTGGAGGAACGGCCGGTACACCCGCTCGTGCACGAAGATGCGCTGCGTCGAGATGCAGGACTGGCCGGCGTAGAAGAAGCCGCCCAGCGCGAGCCGCGTCGCCGCCCACTCGAGGTCGGCGTCCGGCTCGACGATCGCCGCGGCGTTCCCGCCCAGCTCGA
>JBOHSA010000129.1:0-14820 GCA_050732995.1 Gemmatimonadales bacterium
CCCCCCCCCCAGCCACCGCCAGTAGCCGAGATCATCGGGGTTGGTCGACACGGGGCCGCGCCCGATCCAGGTCGCGAGCAGGCCTTCCCAGGCCACGAGGGGGATGAGCATCGCCACCGCGCAGACCCCGCACTCCTTCCACCGCCGGTGCAACAGGAGGGCGACGAGCATGGCGGGCAGGAGCGCGATCCCCGCGGTGCGGAACAGCGTCGTGGCCGCGAGGATCAACCCCACGCCCGCGGCCCGCCACAGCTGCGGGGGGGTGGGGGTGGGGGTGGGGGTAGGGGTGGGGGGGGCCACATCCTCGGGCGTGGCGCGTGGGAAAAGCGGATAGGCCAGGGCGAGGCCGGCGACCCAGCCGAGCACCAAATAGGGCTCGGTGAGCGTGATGTTGAAGTACTGAATCGTCGGGTCCAGCACCAGCGGCCCCACGGCCAGAACGGCCAGGGGCCACGGCGATACGCCGAGGCGGCGGCGGCCGACGGACCACACGAGCGCGGCCGCCACGCCGGTTGCGGCGACGTTCACGACGCCGATGGTCGCCCGGACGGCACTTAGGGTTCCGCCCAGCGCCCAGGGCAGCGCGAGCAGCAGGGGGAGTCCCGGCGGGTAACGCGTGTGCACCGGCTCGCCGACGAGGTGCACCGACCGGTACCCCTCGCCGCCCGCGATCGCCTTGCCGAGCACCGCGTACACGCCGTCATCGTTGAGCGCGCCCACGAGGAAGCTGCCCGAGAGGCGAAAGAGGAGGTGGAGGACGACGACGACGAGCCCGACGCCCGCGGCCTCGAGCGCGCCGTCCCAGCGCCGGGCGTCCGTCACTCCCCGCGCCCTCCACCCCCCCCACCCCCTCCACCCCCCCCACCCCCGGGCTTCGAGCTTTCCTCGTACCGGCTGAGCTTGCGGTACAGCGTGGACGGATCGATGCCCAGGACCTCGGCGGCGCGGGTCTTGTTGCCGCCCTCTCCCTGGAGCACCCAGGTGATGTACGCCCGCTCGATGACGTCGAGCGTCGGGTTGTGGTGGGCCCGGTCGGTCACGAGGAGTTCGGCTTTGCGCTCGGTGATCTTTTCGGGGACCGCGCTGAACGGGATGGTCTCGCCCTTGGTGAGCACGACGGCGCGTTCCAGGGCGTTCTCGAGCTCGCGCACGTTACCGGGCCAGTCGTAGGCCAGAATCGCTTCCAAGGCCTCCGGGGACAGTTGCTTGAGCGCTTCGCCGTGCTCCTTGGCGATCTGCTTGAGGAAGGCGTCCACGAAAATGGGGACGTCGTCCCGCCGGTCGCGGAGCGGGGGGAGGTGGATGGCGATCACGTTGAGCCGGTAATAGAGATCGGTGCGGAACCGGCCGCGCTTGATGTCATCCTCCAGGTCCCGGTTGGTGGCGGCGACGACCCGCACGTCCACCGGGATCGTCTCAGTGCCGCCCACGGGGATCGCCTCGCGTTCCTGGAGCACCCGGAGCAGCTTGACCTGGGTGGCCGGCGACATTTCGCCGATCTCGTCGAGGAAGAAGGTGCCGCTGCGCGCCGCGGCGAACAGGCCCTGTTTGTCGCGCACCGCCCCGGTGAACGAGCCCTTGACGTGGCCGAACAGCTCCGACTCGAGCAGGCTCTCGGGCAGCGCCCCGCAGTTGAGGGAAAAGAACGGGCCGTCGCTGCGGGCCGACAGCTCGTGGATGTAGCGCGCGATCACTTCCTTCCCGGTGCCCGACTCCCCCTGAATGAGCACCGTGCTTTCGGTGGGCGCCACCTGCTCGGCGAGGCGCATGACGTCCAGGAACGGGCGCGACTTGCCCAGCGGCTTCGCCTGTCCGGAGCGCTCGCGGCGTCGGATCTCCTGCTTCAGCTGCTTGTTTTCCGCCCGTAGCCGCCGGTGCTCGGCGGCGCGGCGGCAGATGGCCACCATGTCGTCGTTCGAGAACGGCTTCGTGATGTAGTAGAACGCGCCTTCGTTCACGGCCTGGATCGCCGTCTGGAGCTCGGTATGCGCCGTCATGAGAATCACCGGCGTCTCCGGGTCCTGCTCCCGCGCGGCCGTCAGCAGCTGGATCCCCGTCACCCCCGGCATGCGGACGTCGGTCAGGACGATATCGGGCGCACTGGTTTTGAGCTGCTCGAGGCCGGCCTTCCCGCCCTGCGCCGTAGTGACCTCGAACCCTTCGTTCTTGAGGAGGATCCGGAGCGTCTCCAGGATCCCCTGCTCGTCGTCGATGACCAGAATGGTCGGCTGTTGACTCATGCGGCTTCCTCTCTTCTGCGGGAGGCCGGGAAGTAGACCGTGAAGGTGGTCCCCTGCCCCACCGTGGTATCCACGAGCACGAGGCCGCGATGGGCCTCCACGGCGCGCTGGACGATGGCCAGTCCCAGGCCGGTGCCGCCCACGCGCCCGCTGACGAACGGCTCGAACAGGCGGCCGCGGACGTCGTCCGGGATGCCCGGCCCGTTGTCGCTCACCTCCAGCGCGACGGGGTTCTCGATCCCCGAGCCCGCAGGCACAGCGCCGGACGCCGGCCGCCCGGTCCGCACGCGCACGCGCGCGCCGCTCCCCGTCGCCTGGAGGGCGTTGAGCACGAGGTTCGAGACGACCCGATGCAACAGGTCCTCGTCCCCCTCCATGGGCGTCGGGTCGCCGGCCAGCTCGAGGTAGGCATCGGCCGGACAGTCGGTATGCTCCCGGATCAGCCCGAGCGCCGCGCGCGCGACCTCCTGGAGATCGAGCGGCCGGCACTGGGTCACCCGGACGCGGGAGAAATCAAGGAACTCCGACAGCAGGCGGGACAGCCGATCGCTCTCCCGCACGATCAGGCCGGTCAGGAACTTTTCGTCGGGGTTGACGCGCTTCGCGCGCGCCAGCTGCTCGACCGAGGAGCGGATCGACGCCAGCGGGTTCTTGATTTCGTGCGCCAGGCTGGACGACAGCTCCGCGACCGCCTCGAGCCGCTCGGCCCGCAGGTGCAGGGCCTCCAGCCGCTTGGAGTCGGAGATGTCGGTGAAGATGGCCGTGACGCGCGGGGGATCGTCCGGCTGCCCCGTGCCCTCCAGGGTCGTGGTCGTGACGCCGATGGGAAAGGTGCGATCCGGGCGGTGCACGGTCGCTTCGACCCGCATCAGGCGCACCCCGCGACGCGCCGTGGCGGTCACGGCCGCCCAGAACTCCGGCGCCGTCCGCGCGAGCTCGGGCATCACCGACCGCCCGAGCCAGTCTCCACTCCGCAGCCCCAGCAGCTCTTCCGCCGCCGGGTTGCAGTACAGCAGGCTGCCGGCACCGTCCACTGTCACCACGCCCGTGCGGATATTGCGCAAAACGTCGTCCGCCTCGAGCTTCACCTGCCGCACTTCGGCCGCCAGCGCCTCCCGCTCCGCGCCCATCACCGAGACCCGGCTCGCGATGTACGCCGTCACCGCCGCCACCAGCACGAACACGGCCAGCTGAATCCACACCCCCGGCGCCAGCGCCGTGTCGTGCCCGAAGAACACGTCCGCGAAGTACACCAGGCCGGCGAGCGCGGTCACCAGCGCCGTGCTGGTCGGCGGCATGAGCACCGCCGTCACCGCGATCACGAGCACGTACAGGCCCGCGAAGTCGCTCTCGGGCCCGCCCGTGATGTGCACCACGGTCGTGATCAGGGCGATGTCGAACACGGCTTGCAGGTACAGGAACGTCCAGCCCGGCCGGCGCGCCCGCACGTGCGTGTGCCAGTACGAGGCGAGGGTTACGGTCAGCGCGGCGACCAGCACGAGCGACGTGACCAGGATGTCGAGCGGCGCGGCGACCCGAATCTTCAGCGCGGCACCCAGGTAGATGGCGATGGCGAGGCACAGCCGGCCCACGTACACCGATCGCAGGAGCGCCTGGGGAGTCGGAATCGCGGAGCCCTTCGCGGTGACGCCGAGCCAGCGCACGATGCTCTCCTTCGGAGCAACCGAAGAGGCTAACTCCAAGCTCAACATGTATTTGGCGGGCTGTACCGCAAGCCGCCGGGGCGGGCGCGAGCGGTAAGTATTGGGACTGGTGTGGCAAAATGCAAGAAGGAGGGGCTGTCAGGAGCTCGCGCGGGCGCGGCGGGGAGCGCCTTCCGGGCGGGCGAGCCGCTCGAGGAGGGCGGCGCTCCGGGCGATAAGGCGTTGGTCGGCGGCCGGGAGCCGCGCCAGCTCGACCGCCAGCTTGGCGACGCGCCGCGCCCGGCCCGCCTTGAGGAGCCGCCGGCCCAGGGCCGTGGCGCGCACGCGCTGGACCCGGCGATCCGCCGGGTCGACCTCCCGCGCGATCAGCCCGTCGCGCTCCAGATCCTGGACCAGTCGCGAGATCGTGGGCAAGCGGACCTGCTCGGCCGCGGCGAGGTCGCTCATGGTGAGGGGGCCGCCGAAGACGACGACGGAGAGGGCGGAGGCGCGGGGGGCGGTCAGGCCGGAGGCCGGGTCCTCGAGCCGGAGACGACGCAGGAGGTGGATCGCCGCCGAGTGTAGCCGGTCGGCGGCGGCCACCACTGGACGACGCGGCAGGCGGGGCATAGTAATTTAGTTAGGTAAACTAACTAATTTCAGGAGCGGCGCAATGGGCCAGGCAGCGACCTTCGGACTCTCAGGCATCGGGCAGATCATGGTCACCGTGCACGATCTCCCGCGGGCCGTCGCCTTCTACCGCGACACGCTGGGCATGCGGTTCCTGTTCGAGGTGCCGAACATGGCGTTCTTCGACTGCGGCGGGGTCCGGCTCATGCTGGGCGTACCGGAGGCGCCGGCGTTCGATCACCCGAGCTCGATCATCTATTACCGGGTGGACGACATCCGCGCCGCCCACGCCGCGTTGGCGGGGCGCGGGGTGCGGTTCGAGAACGAGCCGCATCTCGTCGCCCGCCTCCCCGATCACGAGCTGTGGCTGGCCTTCTTCCGGGACGTCGACGCCAATCTGCTCGCGCTGATGAGCGAGGTGCGCCCGCGGTAGCCTACTGGACCGCGTTCACCATATCGAAGATCGGGAGGTACATGGCCACCACCATGCCGCCCACGATCACGCCGAGCACGACGATCATGATCGGCTCCATGAGCGACAGCAGGGCGCTCACGGCGGCGTCGACCTCGTCGTCGTAGAAGTCGGCGATCTTCGTGAGCATCTCGTCCAGGCCGCCCGTCTGCTCGCCCACCGCGATCATGGAGATCACCATGGGCGGGAACACCTTGGACTTCTGCAGCGGGGCGGCGATCGTCTCGCCGCCCGCGATCGACGCGCGGGACTCCATCACGGCGTTGTGGATCACCATGTTCCCCGCGGTGCGGGCGGTGATCTCGAGGCCGTCCAGGATCGACACGCCGGACGAGATGAGCGTGCCCAGCGTGCGCGTGAAGCGGGAGACCGCCGACTTGCGCAGCAGGTCGCCGAGCACCGGCAGGCGCAGGAGCAGGTGGTCGATCTGGAGCTTTCCCGCGGGTGACTTGTAGTAGCGGTTGAGCGCGAAGACGCCGAACCCCATGCCGCCGAGGATCGCCCACCAGTAGCTCGTGAGCAGGCTGCTGAGCCCGATCACGATCCGGGTCGGCAGCGGCAGCTCGAGGTTCACGGAGGCGAACATGGTTTGGAACGTCGGGATCACGAAGATGAGCAGCACCGCGATGGCGATGAACGCCACCGAGAAGATGACGGCGGGATAGATCATCGCGCCCTTCACCTTGCGCACGATGGCGTCGTTCTTTTCCAGGAACTGGGCGAGCCGCAGGAGGATGGTATCGAGAATGCCGCCTGCCTCGCCCGCCGCCACCATGTTGACGTACAGGTCCGAGAAGGCGCGGGGGTGTTTGCGCAGCGCGTCGGCGAGGGTGTGGCCGCTTTCCACGTCGTACACCACCGTCCGGGTGATCTCGGAGAGCAGCTTGTTCTCGGTCTGCTGCGCCAGGATGTCGAGCGCCTGCACCAGCGGCAGCCCCGAGTTGATCATGGTGGCGAACTGGCGTGTGAAGATCACGACGTCGCGCGTCTTCACGCCGGGTTGGAACAGCGCCGCCAGGCCCGGGCCTTTGGTCGGCTGCTTGACCTGGACCACCACCAGGCGGTTCTTCCGCAGGTGGGCGATGACGTCATCCCGGCTCGGGAGGTCGATCCTGTCCTGGACGAGCTCGCCTTTCAGCGTGCGCGCGGTGTATTCGAAGACCGGCATGGCTCACTCCCCGCCGACGCGCCTAGCGGCGCACGGCGACCTTAGGTTGCCCGGGCGTGGCGGCGGCCGGCCCCAGCCCCTTCTCGTCTTCCAGCGGCGGCTCGCCGATCATGCGCAGGAACTCGTTGGGGTTGGAGGATACGCGGAGGCACTCCTCCTTGACCACTTCGCGCCCCACGTACAACTGGTACAGCGCGTCGTTCAACGTCTGCATGCCGAACTTCTTGCCCGCCTGCATCGACGACTCGATCTGGTGGATCTTGGAATCCCGGATGAGCGCCCGGATCGCCGGCGTGCAGACCATGATCTCGGCCGCCATCACCCGGCCCCGCCCCTTGGCTTTCTGGAGCAGGGTCTGCGTGACCACGCCTTCCAGCACGAACGCGAGCTGGGCGCGGACCTGCGACTGCTGGTGCGAGGGGAAGACGTCAATGATGCGGTTGATGCTCTCCATGGCCGAGTTGGTGTGCAGCGTGGCGAAGGCGAGGTGACCGGTCTCCGCAATGGTGAGCGCCGACTGGATCGTCTCCAGGTCGCGCATCTCGCCGATCAGCACGACGTCCGGGTCCTGCCGCAGCGCGTATTTCAGCGCGGCGGCGAAGCTGTGCGTGTCGGTGCCGATCTCGCGCTGGTTGACGATGCACTGTTGGTGCCGGTGGATGAACTCGATCGGGTCCTCCACCGTGATGATGTGTCCCTTCAGCTCCTTGTTGATCTTGTCGATCATAGCCGCGAGGGTCGTGCTCTTGCCCGAGCCCGTCGGCCCGGTGACCAGCACCAGGCCGCGGGGCTTTTCGGCGAGCTTGGCCACCACCGGCGGCAGCCCGAGGTCCTCGAACGTTTTCACCGTGAACGGGATCTGCCGGATCACGAGGGAGACGCACCCGCGCTGCTTGAAGCAGTTGCCGCGGAAGCGCGCCAGGTTCTGGATGCCGAAGGAGAAGTCCAGCTCGTTCTCGGTCTCGAACCGCTTCTTCTGGTTCTCGGTCAGCACCGAGTAGGCGAGGGACAGCGTATCCTTGGGCGTCAGGACCTCGTCCGTGGAGGCGTTGGTGATGTCGCCGTCCACACGCAGCTTGGGACGCTCGCCCGCCACGATGTGCAGGTCCGAGGCGTCCTTTTCGATCATCTCTTCCAACAGGGCCCGCAGGTTGACCGTCATGCGGCCGTCTCCTTGACGACTTCTTCGAGGGTGGTGATGCCCTTCTTGACCTTGACCATGCCGTCCGTCCGGAGCGTGAGCATGCCTTCCTTGACGGCGAGGTCGCGCAGCTCCTCGGTGGAGGCGCCTTTCAGGATGGCGCGCCGGACCGGGCTGGACAGCGCCATCACTTCGTAGAGCCCCTGGCGGCCCTTGTAGCCGGTCCCGTTGCAGGTGTCGCACCCCGCGCCCTTGGAGAAGGGGCCTTCGTGCCGGGCGATCCCGAACGCGTGCATCTCCTCGTCCGAGTACTGGTGCTCCTGCTTGCAGCTGCCGCAGATGCGCCGGACGAGCCGCTGGGCGACGATCAAGTTGACCGCGCTCGCCACGTTGAACGGCTCGATCCCCATGTCCACCATGCGCGTGATGGTCGAGGGCGCGTCGTTGGTGTGCAGCGTCGACAGCACCAGGTGGCCCGTGAGCGCCGCCTTGATGGCGATCGAGCCCGTCTCCAGATCCCGGATCTCGCCCACCATGATGATGTTCGGGTCCTGCCGCAGAAAGGCCTTGAGCGCGGCCGCGAACGTCATCCCCACGTCGTTTCGGACGAGCACCTGGTTGATCCCCAACAGGTTGTACTCGACCGGATCCTCGGCGGTCATGATGTTCACTTCCATGGTGTTGATCCGCGACAGCGCCGAGTACAGCGTCGTGGTCTTGCCCGAGCCCGTCGGACCGGTCACGAGCACCATCCCGTACGGGTTCAGGATCGCTTTCAACAAGTCGGCCTCGGCCTTGGGCTCGAAGCCGAACTTGGACAGGTCGAGCGTCAGGTTCCCCTTGTCGAGGATCCGGAGCACGATCTTTTCGCCGAACAGCACCGGCAGGGTGGACACGCGGAAATCGATCACGCGCGCGCCCATTTTCAGCTTGATGCGGCCGTCCTGGGGCACCCGGCGCTCGGCGATATTGAGCTGCGCCAGGATCTTGACGCGCGAGGTCAGCGCCGCGCGCATCTTCACCGGCGGCTTCATGACCTCCTGCAGGACCCCGTCCACCCGGTAGCGCACGCGCATCTCGTGCTCGAACGGCTCGATGTGGATGTCGGACGCCCCGCGCTTCACCGCATCGGTCATGAGGCCGTTGATCAGTTTCACGACGGGGGCGTCGTCCGCCAGATCCTGCGCCTTCACGTCCTCGTCCTGCGCCTCCGCTAGGACCTCGACGTCCGCCTCGTCCTCCACGCTCTTGAGCAGACTCTGCAGCTGCGCGTCGGATTGCTGGTAATAGCGGTCGATCGCATTGCGGAGCGTGTACTCGCCGGCGATCACCGGGAACACGTCGCACCGGGTGATGAACTTGATGTCTTCGATCGCCGTGACGTTGTTGGGGTCGGCGATCGCGATCGTCAACGTGCGCCCTTCCCGCTTGAGCGGCAGGACGGTGTGTTTCACGGCGATGTCGGGGGGCAGGAGCTTGATGATCTTGGGGTCCACCTCGAAGCGGGAGAGGTCGACCGCCGGCATCCGGTATTGCCGGGCCAGCATCTTGGTGACCTCGGTCTCCTCGATGAAGCCCAGCTTGACCAGCGTGTATCCCAGCCGCATGCCCGAGCTTTTCTGCTCCAGGAGCGCCTTTCTCAGCTGCTCCGGGGAGATCAGCCCCTCGCGTACCAGGATATCGCCCAGCTTGTCGGGCGTGACCGCTGCCGTCGCCGTACGCAACTCGTTGCGGGGGAAGAGCCTAACATTATTGCCGCGACGGGACGTGTCAAGGCGCGGAGGGCAAAACCCCCGAAAAAACGACGTAAGGTCGGATCGCGTCGAGCAAACGCGGGCCCACACCCGGAACGCTGTCGACGCGTGCCAACCCACCGAAGCGGCCGTGCTCGGTGCGCCAGGCCACGATCCGCTGCGCCAGCGCCGGACCGACGCGCGGCAGTCGCGTGATCTCCGTCACGTCGGCGCGGTCCAGATCGATCCGCTCCCCCGGTGCCAGCGGGCGCGCGAGTCGCGCCGCCTGCCGCGCGGTCTCGCGCAAGCCCGCACGGGAGCCGGCGGGCGCGGTCAGCCGAACGTCGCCCGGCGCGGCGGCCGACGATGGCGCACCACGCGGCGCGAGCACGAAGCGCACGGCCGCGCCCGCGAGCGCGAGCGTGGCGAGGAGGAGCGCGGCGCGCTTATCATCCATGGTCTGGGGCCCAACGATGCCGCCACCGTCCCCCTTCGGTGTGATCGGTTTTCTGCGCGACGGAGCCTTTCCACTCACCGGCGCAGGAGCGCCACCGCTACGTCGCCCACGATCTGGAGGGAGGCCGCCGAGACCTTGTCGATCGTGTCCTCCGTGGTGTGGTGCCACGGGTTGGTCGGACCACCGTAGTGGAGGTCGATCACGTCGATGGCGTGAATCCCGGCTTGCTGGAGCGGGAGATGGTCGTCGGTGATGGACTCTCCCGGCTGGGGGAGGAATACGTGCCCGTACCCGAGGGCGTCGGCCGCGCGCCAGACGAGCTGCACGACTTCGGGGGCGAAGGCGACGGAGTTGCCCTCCTGATAGATCTGCAAATCGCGGTCCCCGACCATGTCGAACAGCACCGCGTACAGCGGCGCGTAGCCCGCCGGCAGATGGCGCGCGAAGTAGCGGGAGCCGAGGAGCGTCTCGGTCGTGTCGCTGAAGTCGCCGTAGTCCTCGCCGTCCACGAACAGCAGGTCCACGCCGATCGCCGGGGGGCGCGCCCGGAGGGCGTCCGCCACGCCGAGCAGCACCGCCACGCCGGACGCGCCATCGTTCGCCCCGGGGACCGGCTGGCGCTGGGCCGCGAGATTCGGGCTCCGGTCCGCCCGTGGCCGGGTATCCCAGTGCGCCAGGAACAGGATCCGTTCCGACGCGGCCGGCTGAAACCGGGCCACGAAGTTCCGCAGGCGCAGAGATTCGCCTTTGCGCGTGCGCTGCTCGAATTCCTGCACGATCACCGTGTCGGCGCGCGCGCGCAGTTCGGCCTGGAGCCAGTCCCCGGTCCGCCGGTGGCCCGCCGTGCCCGGCACCCGTGGGCCGAAGGCCACCTGCCGCTCGACGTAGGTGAACGCCCGGGCGCCGTCGAACTCCCGCGCTCCCCTGCCCCCCCCCCCCACTTTCGCGTTGCACGACAGCGCCAGGGCCAAGCAGCCCAGCCCGAGGGCCCGTGCCGCTCGCCGGCTCATTGGAGCCGCCCGACGCTGGCGCTGAGATTCACGAACGCCGTGATCACGAGCTGGGCCACCTTGCGGCCGGCTTGCCGCTCGTCGTTCAGCACGTACGCCATCTGGAACCCCGCGCTCATGTTGGGAGGGAGATCGGCATCGAGCGTAAGCTGGGCGTTGACCTGTCGGCTGTCCACGTAAGGCGTGCAGCCGGCCTGCCCTGCCGGTCGCAGGCAGGCCGTGTTCTCGGTGGCCGTGTAGCGCGCAGTCGTGCGGACGCCCTGCGGCGTGAGCCCGCCGGGCGGCCGGAACGCGAAGCTGACCGCCGCGGTGTGCTGCGCCCGGCTGGTCCGGAAGCGGTTGCCGGCGGAGGTTCGCTCGCCGGTTGCGGTGGCGGCGTCGAAGGAGGTGAGCACCCCGCCCGCCCAAGTCAGGGTTACCGCGGGGGTCACGCTGCGCTCGTTCGTGAGCGAGACGGCCGTGGCCGGACCGGCGAGGCTCGGGAACAGGGCGTCGCTCTCGTGCCGACGGTAGTTCAATCGGGCGGTGAGGCTCGTCAGCACGCGCCCCACCGACTGCGGCGAGGGCGTGACGCTCCAGCTGACCGACCCCGTGGGCCAGTCGCGGCTCCGGACGCGAATCGGCACCTGTCCGGCCCCGCGGCGCACCCAGGTCTCCCCGTCGGCGCGCTGGTAGGCGGCCAGGAGCCGCAGCCCGAGCCCCACGGCGAGCGCCGTCCCGGCGGACAGCGTGGTTCGGTCCGCGGCGGAGGCGGCGAGCACGCCGCCCACGCGGCGAAAGGCGTCGAACCCGCCCAGGCCCAGTTGGTAGCCGAGCTGCGGGGTGAATCCCGCCCGGTCGAACGTGGAGCTGAACTGGCGGCCGTAGGCGACGTCCACTGTGGCGACTCGCGCGAGCAGGCGCGCGGCCGGCGCGCTGTCGCCGAACACTCCCTGCCCGAGTCGCCGCGCGTCCAGCTGGGCGCCCAGCTCGAGCCGCCGACCGTTGGTGAAGGCGACGGGCACGCGGAACGCGCCGGCCGTATCCCCCACCGTCCGCACCGGCTGGCGCGCATTGGGGTCGCGGATGAGCCCGAAGGTGGAGGAGAACCCGATCCGGGGCCGGAGCCAGCCCGTACCAGCCCCACCGCCGAGCTGGGGGGTGAGGGCGACGAAGGTACCAAGCGAGCGCTGGGCTTCGATCCCCACGTCCCGGCCCAGCCAGCTGCGCCGTTCCAGTCGGGCGACGCGCCCCAGCGTCGTCGAGTCCCCGTAGTCGCGGAGGTCCCGCGTGGTGGCCAAATCGACCCGAATCTGCAGCGCGCTCATGGGGAGCCAATCGAGGCCCGCGCTGTTGCGCCAGGTTTTCGATTGGAAGCGGGCTGGGGCGGGACGGTAGTCGGCGGCACAGGCTGCGCTCGCCGAGATCGAGTCGGCGACGGCCACCGGACAGCGGTAGGTGAAGCGCTCGCCGTCCGCACCCGCAAGGCTCGAGCGCAGACGCAGACTGGTGGGGCTCAGGCGGAGGCGGCCTCCCGCCACCGCCAGCGGTCCCGGCGTCACGGCGTAGTCCAGGCTCACACCGTAGGTCGAGGACGCGCTCTCGGTGAGATCCGTGCGCGCCCCGGCGCTCCCGTAGGAAGCCGTCAGCGCGACCGGGTCGAGCAGCCACCGGCCGGCGGGGGTGGCGCTGCGGCGCACGCGGCGGAGCGCGAGGCTGTAGCTCGCGGTGGCGGCCCGCGGCGTCCGGAGCCCGTCGAGGCGATCGGCCAGGAGATCGCTGCGGCTCAGGTAGCGCGGCTCCCCCCCGCCGGTGGTATAGCGCGCGCTGAGCGGCGCGGCGACGCCCCAGGCGTCCGGCAGGAAACGCTCGAGCCGCACCGTCCCGCCGATGCTGGCCGAATTGTCGGTCACGTAGCTCGGCTCCTCGCCCAGCTGGCGGAAGGTGCCGTCGCGCCGCGCGAGGCTCACGAACACGTCGGCCACGTCGGCGGCGGCGAGTGTCAGGTCGAGGGCGCCCGCCAGGCCGACGTCCTGCACGACGTCGCTCAGCCGGATATCGTCCACCCACAGCTCGGCCGGGTCTGCCAGCGCCACGGCGGCCACGCGAAGGATCCCGGTCGCGAGCTCCTGGACGCTCGCGAGATTGGGTGGCGCCGTCCCCGGATCGCGGACGTGCACGACGTAGGGGCCGTCGCACATCACGTAGCTCGAGTCGTGCGGCACGAGCGGCGCTGCGGGACAGCCGGGATACACCTGCGCCGTGTCGCCCAGCAGCCAGGCCCGCTCGATCCGCGCCCGAAGCGTGAGCCAGCGCGCGAAATCGATCACGACTTCGGGCTCCCAGGTCGTCGTACGGGCGGGCACGTGGTAGAAGTAGAAATTGTTCGGATCCTCGCCGACCTTGAGGTAGAACTCCAGGTCCCCCTCTTCCCACCCGGGGCCGCGGCCGCGCGCCCAGGCGCGCAGCTTGCCGTACTTCAGGAAATTCTTGTCGCCCGCAGCGGTGAAGCGGAGGTACGCCTCGGCATGCTCGCCGGGGTCGAGCCCGCGGGCGAGGAGCCGGAGCGACCGCTCGTTGATCTGCGTAGCGCCGAGCTGGAGGCCGGCGTCGCGCCGATCGGCCTCGTCGCTCACCCCCGGCGGCGACATGTAGCCCAGGTCCTCGTTCTCCGTACTGACGACCGAGACGATCACTTCGCCGGCGCCGGTCTCCCGGTCCCCGGCAATCCCCCGGATGGGCGTCTCGGCGCGCTTCACCCACACGCCCCCGACGAGCCGCACGCGCGCCAGCGCCACGACGATCTCGGGATCGGCGGACCCCGGCGGCGCCGTCTCCGGCACGACGACCGTGAGCCGGACCGATTGTACCTGCCGCGGGTCGGGCTGGCCCTCGAGCAGCGTGTCGGTGCGGAACGGAATCCGGTACAGCCGCCAGCCCGAGGCGCCCCCGCCGCCAAGTGTGTCGAGCTGTGGGGTCGAGCCGCCGTCGCGCACGAAATAGCGCGGGTCGCCAACGGGAAAGACGTACCGCACGAAGCTCTCCGCGGTCTTGATCCCGGCCGCCGAGTCGAGCGCGAAGTCGCCGTCCTGGTCTTCCGTATCCACGAACCCGTCCCGGCGGCCGCAGCGGGACCGCAGGTCGGCGAGCGGGAAGGACCGCAGCCGCCCGTCCTCGGTCGCGCTGCACAGGGGGAGGGTGTCGATCGTCACGCCGCGCGTCGAGTCCGCGATCCCTCCCTCGCCGGCCACGCGGTCCGTCAGGATCCCCTCGTCGTCGATTCCGGCGTTCCACGATCGGGTGCGCGGGTCGCGCTCCGAGTCCAGCCGTCCGGCCCCGGCCGCGCGGGCGCCGAAGAAGGTCGTGTCGCCGGCTCCGGCGACGCGGAAGAACTCCGGCACGAAGGCCAGCGCGTCCTCGAACACCGACCCGAAATCGAACACGAGCGCCGCGCCGGCGGCCCGCGCGGAGCGGGCGCCGTCTTCCCACACCCAGAACTCGAGGAACTCGACCCGCGAGAGGTCGATGCCGGTCGCCGAGAGGGTTTGGGCGATGGAGCGCCACCGCGGGGCGTTCTGGGCGTTGGGACCCGGCGCGCCGGGTCGGGCCCAGTTGGGGACGCCGGTGCGGGGGCTGGCCAGACCCATCACGGTGTCCGGCTTGAGCGCGAGCCAGAGCACGGGCTCGGCCGCCTGGCCCTGGCCGGCGAGGCGGATCGTCGGGTCGATCTGCTGGGGCAGGAACCGCAGCAGGCGGCCGTCCCGTCCGAGGGGGAGGCTTTGCCACGTGAGCGCCGCGGCGTTGGCCGGGTCGAAGCCGAGCGGCGAGATGCCGAACGGCTCGGCGCCCCGCGGGGTCGAGGGACGGCTGCCCCACTGCCAGGTGTGCTCGGCCAGCGGCAGGGCGCGGCCGGCCTCGCCTTCGAACTCCTCGAGATAGGCCTGGCCCAAGGGGTTGGGGCTGGGGCGGGAGACGGCGAGCTCGGCGGCGATGGTGACGAGCGACGGCGCGGCGGTCTCGACGCCCGGCAGCGCGTCGACCAGCTGGGTGACCCACGAGGGCTCGGCTTGCAGGCGCGCGTTCACCCCGCCGATGAAGCTCGAGGCCGGCTCGAAGCCCAGCGGCGGCCGGGTGAATGCGCTTGCCTCCCGCTGGAACAGGCCGGTGAAGTACACCTGGCCGCGGGGGCCGAGGTCGTAGGTCGCGGCGAGCCCGTAGATCGACGTCGGCGCCACGGTGAACGCGGCGCGCTCCTCGAACTGCGCCCGCACCTGCGCGGGGGGGGGGGGGGGGGGGGGGGGGGGGGGGGGGGGGGGGGGGGGGGGGGGGGGGGGGGGGGGGGGGGGG
>JBOHSA010000130.1:0-6686 GCA_050732995.1 Gemmatimonadales bacterium
ATGGTGGACTTCGCGAGGACGAGCGCCAGGAGCGCCCCCGTGACCGCGAGCGGCACGGCAAGCAGCACGGTGAAGGGGTGCACCAGGGACTCGAACTGCGACGCGAGCACCATGAACACCACGAGCAAGGCGAGGCCGAAGGCGAAGTACAGCGCGCCGCCGCTCTCCTGGAGCTCGCGGGATTCCCCGGCCAAGGCCGTGGTGCTGCCCTCGGGCAAGACCTCGGCCGCCACGCGGTCGAGCGAATCGAGCGCCTGCCCCAGCGTGAAGCCGGACTGGAGATTGGCGGAGAGCGTGAAGGACCGGACCCGATTGAAGTGGATCAGCTGCTGCGGCCCCACCCCCTCGCTCACGTGCGCCATTCCCGAGAGCTGCACCAGTCCGCCGTCCTTGCCGCGCACGTACAGACCCGACACGTCGCTCGGCGTGGCGCGCTCCTCGGGCTCCAGGCGGACGATCACGTCGTACAGTTTGTTGTTCCGGGTGAACGTCGAGACCCGCCGTCCGCCGAGCATGGTCTGAAGCGTGGCGGCGACGTCGCGCACGGGGACCCCGAGATCCTCGGCCCGGTCGCGGTCGAAGCTGACAGTCAGCTCCGGTTTGTTGACCTTGAGGTCCATCTGGACGTTGACGAGGCCGGCGATTTGCTGGGCGCGCCGTTCCAGCGTGTCCATCGTCCGCACGAGCAGGCCGAAGTCGGGGTGCTGCACCACGTACTGCACGGGCGTGGTGAAGCCTCCGAACGCCGGCGGGTTGTTGGCGAACGCCAGGACCCCCGTGACGCCGAAGAACTGCGGCTGGACTTCGTTGATCACGTCCTGCACCGTGCGGTTCCGCTCGCTCCAGTCGGTGAGCCGGGTGAAAATGAATCCCTGGCTGACGCCGCCGAACATCCCGATGCCGCTGAAGTACCCGTCGATGTCCTTGGTCCGGCCGAGGATCTCCTCCACCTGGCGCTGGTAGCCGTCGGTGTACTCGAGCGACGCGCCCTCGGGCGCGAGCACGAACGTGAGGAACCAGCCGCGGTCCTCGGGCGCCACGAACTCGCGCTGGAGCGACCGGAACAGGACCCCCGCGAACAGCGTGGTCGCCACGGCCCCGCCCACGACCCACCAGCGCCGCGCGAGCGCCCAGCGCAGGGTGTCGCCGTACTTGGTCGCGAGCGTCTGGAAGCCGCGCTCGAGCGCCATGTACACCGGCCCGTGCCGCGGCTGCACCTTGAGGATCTTGGCGCACAGCATCGGCGTCAGCGTCAGGGCGACGAAGCCCGAGATGACCACCGAGCCCGCGACCGCGATGCCGAACTCGTTGAACAGCCGGCCGGTGGAGCCGCGCAGAAACGCGAGCGGCGTGAACACCGCGACGAGCGTGATGGTGGTCGCGATCACGGCGAACGCGATCTCCCCGGTCCCGCGCTTCGCCGCCTCCTCGGGGGACTCCCGCAGCTCCTCCTGGTGCCGGTAGGCGTTCTCCAGCACGATGATGGCGTCGTCCACCACGATGCCGATCGCGAGCGTCAGCGCGAGCAGGGTCAGGTTGTTCACCGAGAACCCGAGGAAGTACATCACGGCGAACGTCGCCACGATGGACGTCGGGATCGCGAGGCCGGGGATGATCGTCGCCCGCAGGTTCCGCAGGAACACGAAGATGATGATGATGACGAGCACCCCGGCGATGACCAGCGTGTCCTGGGCATCGCGGATGGAGCTGCGGACGAACACGGACTGGTCGAAGGCCACATCGAGCTGCACGCCGGGCGGCAGCGTCTTCTGGATCGCCGGCAGCTCGGCGTAGATCGCGTCCGCGACCTCGATCAGGTTCGCTTTCGACTGGCGGATGATCCCGACCGCCACCGCGGGCGTCCCCTTGTAGCGCAGGGCGCTGCGCTCGTCTTCGGGGCCGAGCTCGACGCGCGCCAGGTCCTTCAGCTTCGTGAGATTCCCCGCCTGGTTCGCCACGGTGAGCTCGGCGAACTCCTCGGGGGTCTTGAGCTCCCCCAGGGAGCGCACGGTGAACTCTCGGCGGCGCGACTCGATCCGGCCCGCGGGGATTTCCACGTTGCGGGAGCGGATCGCGCTCTCGACGTCCTGCACCGTGAGCCCGCGCGCGGCGAGCTCCGCGGTGGAGAGCCACACCCGCATCGAGAAGCGGCGCTCGCCGAAGATCCGGGCCTGCCCCACCCCCTTGAGGCTCTGGAGCCGGTTCTTCACCATCCGGTCGCCGATGTCCGACAGCTGCAGCAGGCTGTAATTCTGCCCCGAGAGCGCGAGCCAGAAGAACGGGAACGCGTCCGCCTCCTGTTTTTCCACCACGGGCTCTTCGATGTCCTCGGGGAGGAACCCGCGCACGCGCGAGACGCGGTCGCGCACGTCCTGCGCCGCTTCCTCCACCGCGCGGTCGAGGTTGAACTCGAGCGTGATGGTGCTCACCTGCTCGGCGCTCGCGCTGGTGAGCGTGCGCAGCCCGGGCACCGTGGACAGCTCGTCCTCGAGCGGGTCCGTCACGGCCGATTCCATCACCTGGGGGTTCGCGCCCGGCAGCACCGTCGTCACCGAAATCACCGGCGGATCGACGTCCGGGAACTCGCGCACCGAGAGCCGGGTGTAGCTGATGACGCCGAACAGCACCAGCGCGGCGCTCAACATGCTCGCGAGCACCGGCCGGCGTATGGAGGTGTCCGACAGCTTCATGAACCCACCCGGGTGTTCAGGAGACGGTGGCGGTCAACGGTGCGCGGGGGCGCGGGGGCGCGGGCGCCGAAGGCCGGTTTCAGGGAGCGAAATCTACCCAGGGCTGCGACATGTCCAGTAGGGTCACAACGCCGGCGGGACCGCCGCGGTTTCTACGATTGACCAGGCGTCAAGGATTCCGCTAGGTTTGGCCCGACCCGGGGAGGGCTAGACCTAACTGGTAAGGCGGCGGTCTTGAAAACCGCTGGGCGCAAGCCCGTACAGGTTCGAGTCCTGTGCCCTCCGTTCTATCTAGTGCAGCGTCAAACCTTGCGCCCCTACCTGAGCGCCGGGTCGCATCACTCCTGCGCCGTTCGCTCGGGGGGGCCGGCTATGGACGGCGCCCGTGCCTCAGAACGTGGCCGACACGCCCAGCCGCACCCCTTCGGACCCTGGGGCCAGCGTGATCCGGAGATCCTTCTTGGGCACGCGGTCCCACCGCTCCACGTGAGTCTGGGACCCGAGCAGCGCGCCGATGAGCCCACCGCCCACGATGCCGACGGCCGCACCGGCCAGGATATTGAGCCCCGGGCCGAAGTCGAGACAGAGGAAGTCGGTTGCCGGATCGCAGTCCGGGCGTTGATAGGTCGACGCTCCGATGATCCCGCCGATGAACGCTCCAAGGCCGATGCCGACCTTGGCGCCCGCGGCTGTGCCGCGGTGAATGCCCCGGCTGATCTCGGCGCGTCGGACGGCGCGCCGCGACAAAGCCACGGTGTCGCCCGAGTCGGACCTGATCAGAGTGAACGCAGTGCTGTCGGTGCGGATGAGCGTGCCGATCGTCGGGGTCGGCGCCCACAGGCGCACGCGCCGGCCGATGAGGGTGGCGACAGGTGCTTGCGCGTCGAGGCGCGCGGCGGCGGCGGCGGCGGCGGCGGCGCCAACCGCAGCGATGAGAACGAGCGGCAGTTCGCGGATCATACAGAACTCCCCGGGTTGGTCGCGCTGAGTCTCGGGACCGGGGGTCAAGGCGGGGTCAAGCGGGATCGTGTATGCTGCGGAACAGGGCGTCGACGTGATCAACGTCAGCGGATCTTACACTTTCGACAAGAGCGAGAACCCGGGGATTGTGGCGGCCGCCGAGCGGGCGGTGAACTATGCCTTCCGGAGGGGCGCGCTCCTCGTCTCCGTCGCGATGAATGACGCCGCCGACCTCGACCACAATGGCGATACGGTTCAGCTGCCCTGTGAAGTCGCCAACGCGATCTGCGCGTCGGCGACCGCGCCGACCGCCGCCGCCGGATAGCTTCAAGTCCTGCGGCCACTTCAGGTCCGGGTCGAAGAAGCTGAGCCGGGGCGTAGGTCCCTTTCCGTCGGCGCACGTGTCGGGCTGGTTGACAGGGTCGAACGGGGGCGCCTGTGCTCCGCGACACTCGAGGAACAGCTCCTGGGTTCCGTTGTCCCGGTAGGCGCTCGCGAACCACGAGTACGGTATCCGGCCGCTGAACAGCCCCACGCCGCCGCGCAGGTATCCTCGGCCGTCGCCCAGGTCGTAGTTGATGCCCAGCCGTGGCGACCACAGCGGATTGCCGCTCGGCAGGCGCCCGGTATCGATCCCCAGGGAGTCCTTGAGCGCGGCGTTGGTCGCGATGCCGTCCGGTAGCCACGGAACGTCCGCGCGGAACCCGACGGTCAGTGCGAGCCGGGCCTTGGGAGTCCAGCGGTCCTGCACATAGACCCCGACCTGTCGCGCCCGAAAGTTCACACCATCCGTGCGGAGCGGTCCGGGCAGCGTACGGAAGTACCGCGACGCGCGCCCAGCGGCGAAGTCGTCGAGGCCCGGGAAGGTCCAGTTTCCCCCCGATCCCGCCAGGAGATCATCGGTGAAGCGGAGCGCTTCCCCGTGCAGTCCAAGCGTCACGACATGTGTCCCGAAGCCCGCGGTGAGGTTCTCCGTGAGCTCGAGCGCTTGTTGACGGACCAGGCTCGGCGAGCATCCGGTCGGCTGCCCGGCCCACAGATCGCCTCGGCCGGTCTGCACTACGATCGCGGGATAATCGGCCACCGGCCGGCAGCGATCGCGCAGCTGCAGATAGCTCACGATCAGCTCACTGGACCAGCGCCGGCCCATCAGGCCGGTCCAGATGATCCTTGACGCATTGGCGGTCGACGGATTCGCCACCCCTGTGGAGGAAAGCGCATACAGGGCGGAGCGGCGGCCGGCGAAGCTCGTCCTGTCGCCGTTGGCATGATGATGCGACGCCTCGAGATGACTGTTGGTGCCGAGTCGCACCGTGATCTTGCCGAACCCGTCCTGCGCGGGCTGACGCCCGTCAACAGGACCTAGAGTGCCGGGATCCAGATCGAAGCTGTCTCGCAGAATGTCCTGGAAGCGGACGGCATCGGCGTAGCGGATGCCGATCTCGATCGTATCCGCTCCACCCGCGGTATCGGTGATCAGCGGCCCGGGATCCGGCACGATCCGGTGCTGCACGTCGAGGCTCAGGAAGTAGTGCGCCCGGTCGCGTACGATCGGCCCGCCCACCGTCCCGCCGTACTGCCAGGTCCTGAAGTCATCGAGCTTCCCGGTGATGCCGGCTCCGGACAGGGCGTTGTCCTGGACAAAGCCGAAGACCGACCCGTGGACGGCGTTGTCGCCCGATCGCGTCACGGCGTTCACCAGGCCGCCCGCGAACGCACCGTGGCGCACATCGAACGGCGCCGAGAGTACCTGGATCTCCTCGAGCACCTCGAGGGAGATCGGCCGGGGCAGCGTCTCCCGTCCAGGGAGCCTTCCGGTGTAGAGGTCGTGGTTGGTGCCGCCATCGATCTGGAAGCTGTTCAGCAGCCGGTTCTGGCCACCGATCGTGATGCCGCCTGTCGGCGCCGAGCCCGATGAGGGAGAGATGACGGTCTGCGGGCTCAACGTCGTGAGCGTGAGAAAGTCGCGGCCGAGATTGGGCGTCTCGGCAATCCGCGCGGCGGAGACGACCTCCGCAGGGCCGGTGCGGCCGGGACTCAGCACCGGGTCCGCCCCCGCGCCGACTGTTACGGGCTCGAGCTCGACCGCGGCGGAGCGGAGCCGGAAGTCCGCGACGAGCCGCTGGCCGAGAGCGAGGACGATCCCGGTCCTCAATGCCGGCGCGAACCCCAGGGCGCGCGCCTCGATGTGGTAGGGACCGCCGATGGTGACGTCCTCCAGGAGGAACCGTCCCATGGATGACGCGGTGACCTCCCAGCGCCGGCCGTTCGCAGCGTTCGTGACACGCACGACTGCGCCGGGGATGGGCGAGCCGTCTTCGTCCAAGACGGTCCCCTGGACCGCAGCCGTCGTCACTCCCTGGGCGGCGAGCAGTCCGGGCAAGAGGGATATCGCCAGCAAGGGGATGCTGCTCAGCGTCCCGATCATTCGAGGACTCGTTCGGGACCGAAACTACCCCCGGCCAACAGGGACAGCAATGAGTCGCCGGACCTGCTCCCCCACGTCCCAGCGCTCCTGCGAGAGGCACATGATCGAGCGTCGCACCGCACCCAAGCTGATTCGCTTCCGCCCCGAGAACGCCCAGGACATGCTGCCCGCCCTATCGGCCAGAGCCAGCGCAGCGGAGATGGAGCCGTTGATGACCGCAGCGGACGTCGGGCACGTCCTCCAACTGCCGAGAGAGCGAGTGTACGATGTCTTGGGCCATCTGGCGCTACAGATCGCTCCCCATACGCTGCGCTGGCGCTCGGCAGACAATGTGGCGTTAATTGAAGAGCGCAGGAGGAGTAAGTGAGCGTCTACAAGCGCCGCTAGCGGCGCGTGTGCCACCATTTTTGCCACCAGCTGACTCGGGGCGCTTGTCTTGACTCGTTGGCGGGGGGTTGCATAAGCCCAGGTGAGTTGCGACGTTCTGCTTTCGCTGGAGAGGTGGCCGAGTGGCTGAAGGCGGCGGTTTGCTAAACCGTTATAGGGCCTAACAGCCTTATCGGGGGTTCGAATCCCCCCCTCTCCGTACCGCCACCCCATAGGCCCTT
>JBOHSA010000131.1:0-31781 GCA_050732995.1 Gemmatimonadales bacterium
CCCCCCCCCCCCCCCCCCCCCCCCCCCCCCCCCCCCCCCCCCCCCCCCCCCCCCCCCCCCCCCCCCCCCCCCCCCCGCCGCCTGCCTCCGCCCGCTGTACGGCCCGGCCTGGGCCGAGGCCTGCGACGTCGTCGCCGGGTGGATGCGGGAGGCAGGGCTCGCCGTGCGCCGCGACGCGGTGGGGAACCTGTGGGGCCGGCTCGCGGGAACCGCGGGCGGCAAGGCGGTGGTGACCGGCTCGCACATCGACACGGTGCGGCACGGCGGGAAGCTCGACGGGGCGCTCGGCATCGTCGCCGGGCTCGTCGCGATCCGCGCCCTCGTCGCCGAGCACGGGAAGCCACGACGGCCGCTCGAGCTGCTCGTCGTGTGCGAGGAGGAAGGGAGCCGGTTCGCCACGAACTTCTGGGGATCCCGCGCCATCGCCGGCCGCAGCACCGCGCGTGAGGCCGAGACGGTGACGGACGCGGACGGCGTGACCCTCGCGCGCGCGATGCGCGAGCGGGGTCTCGACCCCGCGAAGATCCCCGATGCCGCGCGCGCCGACCTCGACGCCTTCGTGGAGCTGCACATCGAGCAGGGCGCGGTGCTCGAGTCGCGCGGCGTCGGCCTCGGCGTGGTCACCGCGATCGCCGGCGCGGCCCAGCTCGAGGTGACGGTCATCGGCCGGCCCGACCACGCCGGCACGACGCCGATGGACCTCCGGCAGGACGCCCTCGTCGGCACGGCCGCCATGGTTCAGGCGATCGAGGAGCTGGCCGCGGCGTTGGGACGTCCCGCCGTGGCCACGGTCGGGAAGCTCCAGGTCGAGCCGTCGCAGGCCAACGTGGTGCCCGGCGCCGTCACCTTCGTCGTGGACCTGCGACACGCCGACGCCGCGCTGCGCCGGAAGCTTGAAGCGGGGGTGCGCGGTGCCTGCGCGGCGATCGCCGCGCGGCGGGGCCTGCGCGCGGACGTCCGGGTGCTGCACGAGCGCCTGCCGGTCCCGATGGACGAGGAGATCCAGACGGAACTCCACCGGGCGGCGCGGGCTGCGGGCACCGAGGCGCTAAGCCTCGTGAGCGGCGCCGGGCACGACGCCCAAGTGCTGGCCGCCCGCTGCCGGGTCGGGATGCTGTTCGTGCCCAGCATCGGTGGGTGCTCCCATTGCCCCGAGGAGGCCACCGATCCCGCCCATCTCGCCCTCGGGGCGCAGGCGCTCGGCCGGACGCTCGGGGCGCTCGCCTACTAGCCCCCTCAGCTGCGGGTCGCCGCCACCCGGGTCGCGACCTCGAACCGCGCCTGCATCCCCGCGTCGTTGTGCGGGCCGACGTGACAGTGGAACAGCCACACCCCCAGATTGTCGGGCACCATGTCGGCGACGAGCATCTCCATCGTGAAGATGTTCACCACGTCCGTGCGCATGTGCCGCGAGACCACGGTCTGGCCGTGCCAGTGCGGCGCGTGGATCTCGAAATTCGTCGTCGTGAACACGTACCACCGCACCCGCTCGCCCTTCTGCATCTGCAGCATCGGCGTGTGGCCGAAGCTGAAGCCGTTGATCGTCTCGCGCAGGTTGATCACGTAGAAGGGGTCGGCGAAGGTGACATCCCGGGGGATCCGGGCGCTGTCGGCGTAGGCGCGCACGTTGTCCTCGAAGTACCAGCTCACGTTCTCGTCCATTTCCGCGAACATGGTCACGAACTCCCGGTCCACGTCCCGCGGCGTGCCATCCCGCTTGGTCGTGCCGCGCGCGCTCACGATCATCGGCCCGATGAGCCCGGAGTTGACGTCCTTGTTTTCGCTGACGTGCGAGTGGTACATCCAGATGATCGAGCTGGACTCGCCCGGCGCCGGGCCGGCGCGCTCGGGCACCGGCCAGGTGTACATGTGCGTGCCGCCCGACGCGACGCCGTCGTCGGCCTTGTCCCGGGCCCCGGTGCCGTCCGCGTAGGGCGCCCCCTCGGAGTCCTTGTTGTAGAACACGCCGTGCGGGTGCACGCTGTAGGGCCGGCTCGCCTTGTTGCGGAACACCACGCGGATCGTGTCCCCCACCTCGGCGCGCAGCAGCGGGCCGAGAATCCCCAGATGCGTCCAGGCCGCCGGGCGCGGCTTCACGGTGGCGAACGTGCTGTCGGTGTACTCCCGGTACACCGCCTTGCGATACTTCCGGCCGATCCGATCCGGGCGGCGCTCGGTCAGCTCGGTCTCAAACCCGGTGAACGCGGCGCCGGTGATCTGGTTTGTGCCGCTGGGAGCGTAATCCCACTCCACCTCTTCTGCGGCGACGTAGTACGTGCGCGTCAGTGGCTTCGCGCCGGCGGCCGAGGTGACGAGCCAGGCGACGACCAAGGCGGCGGCGCATATGCCTGCGGCGAGTGCGCGACGGCTGGCGGACATGGGCGCGTGTCCTTGTGGGAGTGGAAGTAGGGGTTTTGAAGGGTAAAGGTACGCGCGCGCGACCGCTTGGCCAGGGCGGCGCGGCGCTCACCCTCAGCAGCTCCACCGAACGCGGCGCGGCGACCGATACACGCCGCTCGTTCACGTTGACGGCGGCGTACCACGCGGGCCGCTCGCTCATGGCCGTGGCTCGGCCAGCAGCCGCTGCAGCACGTTTTTCGCCACGGCTCGCCGGTATTCGGCCGTCGACCGCACGTCGTCGATCGGGCGGATGTCCTGGTCCAGGGCCCGGACGGCCCCTGCCACGTCGCCCCGCGCGAGCGCGGCCTCGGCCCGGACGGCGCGCAGCGGCACCTCGGCGACCGAGCCGAGCGCGACGCGCGCGGGCGTCACGCTCACGGCGATCACCACCTTGGAGATCGCCTGGGCGGCGCGGGTCCCGACCTTGCGGAACCGGACCGTCCGGCCGTCGAGCGGGAACCGCACCGACACGATGAGCTCATCGGCGGCGAGGGCGGTCGTGCGGTAGCCGGTGAAGAAGTTGGCGACTGGGATCTCCCGCCGGTCGGTGACCACGACCGCGTCCGCCGCGAGCAGCACGGGAAGGGTGTCACCCGCCGGGGACGCGTTGGCCAGGTTGCCGCCGAGCGTGCCCCGGTTCTGGATCTGCGCGGCGCCCACAGTCTGCGACGCCTCGACCAGAGCTCGCAGGTGCCGCCGCGCGAGCGGCGACCGGATGATCGCCGTGTACGGCTCGCCGGCGCCGATTACGAGATGCCCATCGGCGAGCCGGATTCCCTGCAACTCGGGGAGCGCCCAGAGGTCGAGCAACGCGCGCGGCCGAATGGTGCCGGCCTGGAGCAGCACGAAGACGTCCGTTCCGCCCGCGAGCGGCCGGCAGCCGGCGGTCTCCCGGTACCACCGCACCGCCTCCGCCAGGCTCGCGGGCCGGAGGTAGGTCACTGCCGGCACGCCAGCACCGCCTCGAAGATCTTCGTGTAGCCGGTGCAGCGGCAGAGGTTCCCCGCGAGCCCGACGCGGACCTCGTCCTCCGACGGCCGGGGGTTGCCGGCCAGCAGCGCGTGCGCCGCGAGGAGCATGCCGGGCGTGCAGATGCCGCACTGCGCGGCGCCGTGTTGGATGAACGCCTGCTGTAACCGGGAGAGGGTGCCGTCGGTCTCCAAGCCTTCGACGGTCACGACCGCACAACCCTCGACCTGCCCCACCGCCACGAGACAGCTGTCCACCACCTGACCGTCGATCAGCACCGAGCAGGCACCACACTCCCCCTCGCCGCAGCCCTCCTTGGTCCCGGTGAGGCGCAAGTCCTCGCGCAGCACGTCGAGCAGGCGGCGCGAACCCGGAACCTCACTAGAAACGGGGCGTTCATTCACCGTAAAGCGTACCGTCAATGCGGCTCTCCCGCGCTGTTCCGCATGCCGCGTTCCGCGTTCCGCATTGCCGTGAGGACTTTTTCCGGCGTCGCGGGGATCTCGTCGAGCCACACTCCGGTGGCGTCGTGGATCGCCGCGATGACGGCCGGCGGGGGCCCATCCATCGGCAGCTCGCCGATACCCTTCGCGCCGAACGGTCCGCCGGAGTAGGGGTTGTCGACCAGAATGGTCGTGATGCGGGGCGCGTCGAGCGCGGTCGGGATGAGATAGGTCGCGAGCCGGTCGTTGAGGTAGCGGCCGTCCTGCATTTTCACCTCTTCGATGGTCGCGTACCCGACGGCCTGGAGGACGCCCCCCTCGATCTGGCCCTGGGCCATGACGGGGTGGATCGCGCGGCCGCAGTCCACGGCGGTCACCAGATCGGTGACGCGCACCTCGCCCGTGTCGAGATCCACCGCGACATCGGCGATCGTGCAGGCGTACGCGTAGACGGGATAGGCATCCCCCCGATACGCCTCCTCATCCCAGTGGATGTGGTCGGGCTGGACGTAAACCTGCTCGACGGTGATCGGCGGTCGCTCGGTGGCGAGGCGGGCCTTGAGCGTCGCGGCGGCGCGGTGAATCAGGCCCCCGACGATCATGGCGGTGCGGGAGGCGACGGTGGGACCGGAGTCCGGCACGAGTGCCGTGTTCACCGGCGCCACAGTCACCCGATCGACCGGCACACCCAGCGCGTCGGCCGCGATCTGGGAGAAGATCGTGCGCGTGCCCTGGCCGATCTCGGTCGAGGCCGTGAGCACCCGGAACCGTCCGTCCGCAGTGGCCTCCAGCGCGACCCGGCTGGACAGCTTTTTCTCCCCACTGCCGGTGAAGCCGCTCCCGTGGAACACCAGAGACACCCCTCTGCCCCGCCGCACGGACGGAAGGACGGAAGGATGGAAGGGTGGTGCCGCTTGGAGCGCCGCGTCGAGCACGAGCTCCGTCCCCACACTCTCCGTCAGTTTCTGCCCCGTGGCGGTCGTGTCGCCGACGCGCAGCATCCACTGTCGCCGGAGGTCGACGCTCGACACGCCGAGCCGCTCCGCTACGTGCGCGACCATCAGCTCGGCCGCGAACAGGGCCTGGGGCGCGCCGAAGCCGCGGAACGCGCCGTTGGGCGGGGTGTTCGTCACCAGCGCCCGCGCCCGGATCCGGACGTTGGGACAGGCGTAGGCGCCTGCCGCGTGGATCGCCGCGCGCGACAGCACGACCGGCGTCAGCGTGCAGTAGGCGCCGCCGTCCAACACGATCTCGATGTCTTGCGCGACCAGGGCGCCGTCCGGTCCGACGGCGGTGCGGTGGGTGATGACGCCGGGGTGACGCTTGGTCGTCGCGGCCAGGTCCTCGTGGCGCTCGTAAATCAGGCGCACCGGCCGCTCCGCCCGTCGCGCGAGCAGCGCGGCGTGGATCGCCACGATGGACGGATACTCCTCCTTGCCGCCGAATCCCCCACCCGTCTCCGCCTGAATGACGACGACCTGGTTGTCGGCGAGGCCGAGGGCCCGTTTCAGGGCCCGATGGACGTAGTAGGGACACTGGAGGGAGCCGTGGACCGTCACTCCCGCTTCCCGCTTACCGCTCCCCGTTTCCCGGTACGGGAGCGCGATCGCCCCCTGCGGCTCGATGTAGAGCTGCTCCTGGAGCCCGACCCGGAACGAGCGCTCGACCACGCGAGCGGCGCCGCGCAGGGCCCGCTCGACGTCGCCCTTGACGATCTCGATGCGGCTGTAGACGTCGCTCGCGCCGTCCAGCTCGAGCACCGGCGGGAGCGGGTCGACCGCCAGCCGCACGTGCGCCGCAGCCGCCGCCAGGGTCGACTTGTCCGGCGCCGCCAACAGCAGGATCGGCTCTTCCCGGTGCCGGATCTCACCCCCGACGGGGACCAGGGCCGGCTGATCGTCCCGGATCAGGTGGACGACGTTGTCGCCGGGAATGTCGGCGGCCGTCACGACGACGACGCCCGACCAATCGAACGCGGGGTCGAGCCGGATCGCGCGGAGGCGACCGCGCGCCACGGTCGAGCGAATCGTCGCGCCGTACCAGGCCCCCGGGAAGGCCAGGTCGTCCACGTAGCGGGCACGGCCGGTGACCTTGTCGGCGCCTTCGTGCCGCGGCACCGACCGGCCGACGGCGGCGGAACGGGGACGGCCGGTCATGGCAGCGGCGTGCCAGGGGGGGGGAGGGGGGGGGGGGGGCCGGCGCGCGGCACGCGGCGCACCAGGAGCCCCGTCGTCGACACGCGCACCTCGAACGCGGCCGGCTCCGCCGCCTCGATGAATGTCGCGGAGCCGTACTCCGCATCCACCAGAGGGGCGAAGATCCAGTAGCGCCGCGCCAGCCAGAACAGGTCGATCGCGCGCTCGGGACCCAGCCGCTCGACGGTGCGCGGCCGGCGCCGCTCCTGGGCGAGATCGGTGTAGCGGCCGGCGATCCGGTCGAGCGCGTACGCGGTATGCAATCCCAGCAGGTTGACCCAGGGGTGCCACTTGAGGATCCGGGCGTCCACGTACATCGCGTCGCCCGCGAGATCGAACATGTGGAGGCTGCCGTCCGCCAGGCGGACCGTGGCCCGGAAGCGCTGCGGACCGAGCGGCTCGGTCTGGACGACGGCCGCCAGCTCTTCGTGGGTGAACGCGCGATAGCCGCGCACGGCGACGCCGACGGTGGCCGCCAGGAGCGCGAGGGCGAGGAACAGCGCGCCCACGAGCCCACGCGTCGCGGCGGCGAGCCAGCGCTTCTCACGCGCCGCGGCGGCGACGGACGCGCCACACCCCACACTCAGGGCGGCGAGCCCGAGCGCCACCCCCAACAGTGCCAGCGGCATAGCCTGAAAAGATGGGGACGAACGGTGGGAAGTGGGAGGGAGCGGGAAGCGGGGAGCGGGGAGTAGGGAGCACCGGGCGGGGGCTCCCTGCTCTCTGGGGAGGCCATCAGAACATCGGGGCTCCCCGCGTATCGGAGCGCCGACGCCGGATCGCGCGGCGGTCCAGACCGGTGCGCTGCTCGAGGAACGTGCGCCGATCGTCGTCCACCCGACGATCCCGCCCACGCCGGCGTTCCACGACGGCCAGAAGCGAGGTCACCCGCCGGTCGATCCGCCGGCGCCGGGTCGGGACCGCACGCCGGTCCATCCCGGTCCGACGCTCCATCCGGCGCCGTCTCTCGCTGGTCTGCGGCATAGGTCTCGCTGAAACATAGGGAGTAGAGCCGTTCACGGATTCCAGGGCGCGAACCGACCAAAAACGTCGCAAGTGCCATGCCCTCAGGCGAGGTTCGGGACCTGCCGCGCGGCCGCTGTCTCGCGCCCCAATCCGGCACTCGGCGGCCCGCTGGGCCCGGGCCAGGCGGTCCCATCGTGCGAACCAGCCACAGAGTCGCGCGCGCCCCACGCCGAGTCCCCGCAACACCCCGGGCGGCGGGCCCGGCCGCCGATGGGCCATCCCCGCATCCGGGGCATGACATTTGCTCTTGTGGCCGCGAAGAGGAGAGCGATATCGTGTTCGAGAACGTCATGGCGGATCGATCGGCACGGCCCGCGGCCGGACCGCGCGTCACCCCATCCCAGGAGCCGGCGGGGGTCGACGTGCGGGGACCGGTGTCGCCGGCCCACGCCGAGATCCTCACGCCCCGCGCCTTGGCGTTCCTCGCCGACCTACACCGCCGCTTCGAGCCGCGCCGTCGGGATCTCCTCGCGGCGCGCGGCGCGCGGCAGCAGGCGATCCGGGACGGCGAGCTGCCGGCGTTCCTGCCCGACGCCCGCTCCATCCGGGCGCGCGCCTGGACGGTCGCGCCGATCCCGCCCGACCTGCGCGACCGCCGCGTCGAGATCACCGGTCCCGTGGACCGCAAGATGATCATCAACGCGCTGAACTCCGGCGCGAACGTGTTCATGGCGGACTTCGAGGATTCCCATTCGCCCACGTGGAGCAACACCCTGCAGGGGCAGGTGAACCTGCGGGACGCGGTCGATCGGACCATCGCCTTCGTCGCCCCGGACGGCAAGGGTTACACGCTCGGTCCCCGCTCCGCGACGCTGATGGTGCGGCCCCGCGGTTGGCATCTCCTGGAAAAGCACCTGACGGTCGACGGCGCGCCCATCGCCGGCGCGCTGTTCGACTTCGGGCTGTGCTTTTTTCACACCGCGGCGAAGCTCCTCGCGCGCGGCAGCGGGCCCTACTTCTACCTCCCCAAGCTCGAGAGTCACCTCGAGGCCCGGCTGTGGAACGACGTGTTCAACGCCGCGCAGGACGCCCTCGGCCTCCCGCGCGGCGCGATCCGCGCCACGGTACTCATCGAAACGATTCTCGCCGCGTTCGAGATGGACGAGATCCTGTTCGAGCTGCGCGAGCACTCAGCCGGACTCAACTGCGGCCGCTGGGACTACATCTTCAGCTTCATCAAGAAATTCCGGCATCGCTCCGTTTGCCTCTTCCCCGACCGGGCGCGGGTGACCATGGACCGCCCGTTCCTGCGGTCGTGCGTCGATCTGCTGATCCAGACGTGCCACCGTCGCGGCATCCACGCCATGGGCGGCATGGCCGCCCAGATCCCGATCAAAGACGACCCGGCCGCCAATGCCGCCGCCCTCGCGAAGGTGCGGCAGGACAAGCTACGGGAGGTTCAAGCCGGCCACGACGGCACTTGGGTAGCGCATCCAGGTCTCGTGCCGGTCGCCCGGGAGGCGTTCGACGCCTTCATGGCAACCTCCCACCAACTCCACCTCAAGCGGGAGGAGGTGCACGTCACGGCCCGCGACCTGCTCGCCGCGCCGCCCTCCGAAGGAGAGATCACCGAAGCGGGCCTACGCCTCAACATCGACGTCGGCGTCCAGTATCTCGAAGCCTGGCTCCGCGGCTCCGGCTGCGTGCCGATTTACAACCTCATGGAGGACGCCGCGACGGCCGAGATCTCCCGGACGCAGGTGTGGCAGTGGCTGACCCACGGGGCGCGCCTGCAGGACGGCCGCGTCGTCACGGAGTCGCTCGTCAACCAGGTCCTGACGGAGGAGCTGGCCAAGGTGCGCCACGAGCTCGGCGCGGCGCGGTTCGACGGCGGGAAGTTCGAGCTGGCGGCGCAGCTCTTCGGCCGGATGATGACGGGCCCGGACTTCCCCGAGTTCCTCACTCTGGCGGCGTACGACTATCTCGACTGACCGAGGGACGGGATCCCCATGGACCGACAGACGTTCATCGTGAACCTGGAGCGGCGCTGGGCCACCGAGCCCCGGTGGCAGGGCGTCCGGCGGAGCTATCTCCCGGAAGACGTGTATCGGCTGCGGGGCACGCTCCCGATCGCCCACACGCTCGCCGCCCATGGGGCCACGCGGCTGTGGCGGCTGCTCACCGACGAGCCCTACGTCGCGGCGCTCTCCGCCGTGACCGGCAATCAGGCGATCCAGGAGGTCAAAGCCGGCCTCAAAGCCGTCTACGTGAGCGGCTGGCAGGTCGCGGCCGACGCGAACACTGCCCTACAGATGTACCCGGACCAAAGCCTCTACCCCTCGGACAGCGTGCCCTACCTCCTGCGGCGGATCCAGAACGCCCTGCGGCGTGCCGACGAGATCCACCACCTGAAGGGCGACCACAGCGTCGCCTGGTTCGTCCCGCTCGTGGCCGACGCCGAGGCGGGGTTCGGCGGCGTGCTCAACGCGTTCGAGCTGATGAAGCTGATGATCGCGGAAGGGGCCGCGGGCGTGCACTTCGAGGACCAACTGTCCTCGGTCAAGAAGTGCGGGCACCTGGGCGGCAAAGTGCTCGTGCCCACGAGCGAGTTCATCGCGAAGCTCGTGGCGGCGCGGTTGGCGGCGGACGTCTGCGGCGTGGACACGGTGCTCATCGCCCGGACCGACGCGAACAGCGCTTCCCTGCTGACCAGCGACGTCGACGAATACGACCGGCACTGGTGCACCGGGGAGCGGACGGCCGAGGGCTTCTGCGTGATCCGGGACGGCGTCGCGGCGGCGATCGCGCGCGCCCGTGCCTACGCCCCCTACGCCGACGTGCTCTGGTTCGAGACGGCCAAGCCCGACCTCGCCGAGGCGCGGCAGTTCGCCGAGGCCATCCAGCGCGAATACCCCGGCAAGCTGCTGGCGTACAATTGCTCGCCGTCGTTCAACTGGAAGCGGCACCTGAGCGAGGCGCAGCTCGGCACGTTCCAGCGCGAGCTGGGCGCGATGGGGTACAAGTTCCAGTTCGTGACCCTCTCCGGGTTCCACGCCCTGAACCACAGCATGTTCGAACTGGCCCAGGACTATCGGGCGCGGGGCATGGCGGCGTACGCCGACCTCCAGTCCCGCGAGTTCGCCGCCGAGCACGACGGCTACCTGGCGGTGCGGCATCAGGAATTCGTCGGGGTCGGCTATTTTGACGAGATCACCCAGATCGCCTCGGGCGGGCAGAGCTCCACCAAGGCGATGGACGGATCGACGGAGCAGGAGCAGTTCCAGAAGCCACCGGCGGCCGCGCTGCGCGCGGCCCACTCGTGATCGGGGGAGCATAAGGGAGGTTCAAGCCGGCAAAGGCGGCAGAGGGCCCGTCCAGGCAGTCTGCCGCGCCGGTCGCCGGGGCGGGCGTGCACAGCCGCACCGGAAACCTCCCACCCCTCCCGTCTTGTGTTGACAACCTCCAACCCGACCGTAGGTTAGCAACAACCGGCCCGTCGAGCTCGCCCGCTCCAAGGCCGGTTCTTCTCTTTTTGGACGGTGCGCCATGCTGCGGACCCTGCGGAACTGCATCGGCGGCGAATGGGTCGACTCGAGCGCCACCGAGTTCCTCGAGCTCACCAACCCGGCGACTGCCGAGCCGCTCGGGCGCGTACCGCTCTCGCCCGCGCCGGACGTCGACCAGGCCGCCGCCGCCGCCCAGGCCGCGTTCCTCAAGTGGCGCGCCGTCCCGCCGGTCGTCCGCGCCCGCTACCTCTTCAAGCTCAAAACGCTGCTCGAGCAGCATTTCGACGAGATCGCGGCGACCGTCACCCGCGAGAACGGCAAGCTGCTGGACGAGGCCAAGGGCTCGCTGCGCCGCGGGATCGAGAACGTCGAGCACGCGTGCGGCATCCCGACCCTGATGCTGGGCAAGACGCTGGAGGACGTGGCGACCGGCATCGACTGCGAGTACGTGCGCCAGCCGCTGGGCGTCTTCGCCGCCGTCACCCCGTTCAACTTCCCGGCGATGGTGCCGCTGTGGTTCTGGCCCTACGCCATCGCGACCGGCAACACGTTCATCCTGAAACCAAGCGAGCAGGTGCCGTTTGCCCCCACCCGCATCGTGGAGCTGGCGCACGAGGCGGGACTCCCTCCGGGCGTGCTGAATCTCGTGCACGGCGGGAAGGAAGCCGTCAACGCCCTGCTCGCTCACCCGGGCATCGCCGGGATCTCGTTCGTCGGGTCCACGGCCGTGGCCCGTTACGTCTACCAGGAGGCGGCCAAGCACAGCAAGCGGGTGCAGTCGCTGGGCGGCGCTAAGAACCACGTCGTCGTGCTGCCCGACGCGGACCTCGACCGCGCCGTGGCTAATATCAGCGAGTCCCTGTTCGGCTGCGCCGGCCAGCGCTGCCTGGCCGGGAGCGTGGTGGTGACCACCGGGAAAGCGTACGAGCCGTTCCGGGATCGGCTGCTTGCCGCCGCCCGGAGCCTCACGCTCGGCTATGGGTTGGATGCCGGCGTCGGCATGGGGCCGGTGGTGTCGCAGCGCCACAAGGAGCGCGTGCTGTCCTACGTGGACGCCGGACGCACCGACGGCGCCGAGCTGCTGCTCGACGGCCGGGCCCCCAAGGTCGAGCGCTACCCGCGGGGCCATTTCGTCGGGCCCACCGTGTTCGCCGGCGTCGGGCCCGAGATGCGGATCGGGCAGGAAGAGATCTTCGGGCCCGTCGCGTCGGTGACCCGCGCGGGCACCCTGGACGAGGCGATCGAGACCATCCAGCGCTCCGGCTATGCGAACGCGACGTCGATCTTCACCACGTCGGGGCGGGCCGCGCGGGAGTTCCGCTATCGCGTGGGCGTCAGCATGATCGGCGTGAACATCGGGGTCGCCGCGCCGATGGCGTTCTTCCCATTCGGCGGGACGAAGGGGTCGTTCTTCGGCGACTTGAAGGTGCACGGCAGCGACGCCATTGAGTTCTACACCGACAAGAAAGTCGTCATCTCGAGGTGGTGATGCGCAGTGTCGTCGGCGGCCTCATCCAGATGTCGAATCCCATCAACGACGCCAACGCGCCGGTGGCCAAAGTCCGGGACGCGATGCTCGAGAAACATCTCCCCTACATCGACGATGCCGGGAAGCGAGGCGTGCAGATCCTCTGTCTCCAGGAGATGTTCAACGGCCCCTATTTCTGTCCCAGTCAGGACAGCAAATGGTGCGACCTCGCCGAGCCGATCCCCGGCCCCACGATCGAGCGGCTCCAGCGGCTGGCCAAGCGTCACGACATGGTGATGATCGTGCCGATCTACGAGCGCGAGATGGCGGGTGTCTACTACAACGCCGCCGCGGTCATCGACGCCGACGGCACCGTGCTCGGCAAGTACCGCAAGAACCACATCCCCCACACCGCTGGATTCTGGGAGAAGTATTTCTTCAAGCCCGGGAACCTCGGCTATCCCGTGTTCCGGACGCGCTACGCCACGATCGGGGTCTACATCTGCTACGACCGGCACTTTCCCGAGGGGGCCCGGCTCCTCGGGCTGCATGGCGCCGAAATCGTGTTCAATCCATCGGCGACCGTGAAGGGGCTGTCGCAACACCTTTGGAAGCTCGAGCAGCCGGCGCACGCCGTGGCCAACGGCTACTTCATGGGCTGCCTCAACCGGGTCGGGACCGAGGCCCCCTGGAACATCGGCCAGTTCTACGGCTCGAGCTATTTCGTGGACCCGCGTGGCACCTTGCTCGCGCAGGGGAGCGAGGACCAGGACGAGCTCGTCGTGGCCGAGATGAACCTGGACCTGATCGAGGAGGTGCGGCGCACCTGGCAGTTCTTCCGAGACCGGCGGCCGGAGACGTACGAGGACATGGTGAAGCAGCTGCCCTGATGCTCGCGCTCTTTCGGGCCATCGTCTACGCCACGCTTTTTGTCGGACTCCTCCTCGTGCTCTTGCCCGGGTGGATCCTGGAGGCGAGCGGCATCGAGCGCCCGGAGCAGATCGGCCCGGCCGAGGTGGCGAGCCTCGCCGTGTTGGTGCTGGGCGCCGCGCTCGCCTTGGGGTGTATTCTGACGTTCGCGCTGGTCGGCCAAGGCACCCCGGCGCCCTTCGATCCGCCGCGGAACCTGGTCGTGGCGGGGCCCTACCGGTGGGTCCGCAACCCGATGTACATCGGCGCCGGACTGGTGCTGGTGGGCGCGGGGCTGTTCTACGCATCGGTCGGGCTGCTCGCGTTCGCGGTCGGATTCTGGACGGCGGCCCACCTGTTCGTCGTGTTCTACGAGGAGCCGACGCTGCTCCGAGCCTTCGGCGCCCAGTACTCCGACTACTACCACGCCGTCCCGCGCTGGCTGCCCACATGGCGCTCCTGATTCGGGGCGGCCGGCTCATCACGGCGACCGACGACTACACGGCCGACATCTACTGTCCGGGGGAGACGATCACGCGCATCGAGCCCGCCATCGACCCGCGGTCCCTCCCGGTCGGCACCGACGTGATCGACGCGACCGGCAAGTACGTCTTCCCGGGGTTCATCGATCCCCACGTCCACATCTATCTGCCGTTCATGGGCACGCTCGCCGCCGACGACTACGAGTCCGCGAGCAAAGCGGCGCTCGCCGGCGGCACGACCACGCTGATCGAAATGATCTGCCCGGGGCCGACCGACGAGCCGTGGGACGCGTTCGAGCTGTGGCGGTCGAAGGCCGATGGCCTCGCCGCCGTGGACTACACCTTCCACATGTCGGTCGTGCGCTTCGAAGACCGCGTGCGCGAGCAGTTCCGGACGATCGTGGCCCACGGGGTCGCGTCCTTCAAGGTGTTCCTCGCCTACAAGGGCGCCCTCAACCTCTCGGACGAGCACCTGTTCGCCGCGCTGAAGCTGGCCAAGGAGCTGGGCGTCATCGTCACGGCGCATTGTGAGAACGCGGACGCGATCGACGCCCTGCAACAGGCGCTGCTCGCGGCCGGCCAGACCGGACCGGAGTGGCACGGCCCGTCGCGCCCGCCGGTCGTCGAAGCGGACGGCGTGCACCACCTCTGCAGCTTCGCCGAGCTGCTCGGCACCCACGTCTACATCGTGCACACCTCCTGCGACGACGCGGTGCGCGCAGCCCTGGCCGCGCGCTACCGGGGCGTGAACGTTTGGATCGAGTCGGTCATCCCGCATTTGGTGCTGGACGAGACCTACGCCGCGCGCCCGAAGTTCGAAGGGGCCAAGTACGTGATGTCCCCGCCGCTGCGCCACCGGTGGAACCAGACGGTGCTGTGGAACGGCGTGAAGGCGCGGGCGATCAGCACGATCGCGACCGACCACGCCCCCTTCAGCTTCCGGGGCCAGAAGGAGATGGGCCGGGACGCGTTCACGAAGATCCCGAACGGCATCCCGTCCCTCCAGGAGCGCGTCGACCTGGTCCACACCGCCGGCGTGAGCGCCGGCCGGCTGGGGCTCCAAACGCTGGTGGATGCGTGCAGCACGCAGGCCGCGCGCCTGTTCGGGCTGTATCCCCGGAAGGGGGCGATTCAGGTGGGCAGCGACGCGGACCTCGTGGTCTACGACCCCGCCTTTCGCGGGACGTTCTCCCGGGAGTGCAGCTACTCCAAGGTGGACTACAACGCCTACGAGGGCTGGGAGCGGAAGGGCCGCGCGTCGGTGGTGACGGTGCGGGGGCAAGTACAAGCAAGGGACGGTGAGTTCGTCGGCACGATCGGGCGCGGGCAGTTCTTGAGGCGAGGTCCGACACATGGATAGAGGCGACATGAATTCCCAGACCGTTCGAGCAAAACACAAAGAATTCCTCTTCCCCTGCGTCGCGAACTACTACGAGGAGCCCGTCGTCCTCACCGAGGGGAAGGGGGCGAGCGTCCAGGACGCCGACGGCCGAGAGTACCTGGATTTCTTCGGAGGCATCCTGACGCTCGGCATCGGGCACTCACACCCCGACTTCGTGGCGCGCATCCAGGAGCAGGTCGCCCGCCTGACGCATACCGCGACGGTCTATCCGAACCGGGAGGTCGTCCGGGTGGCCGAGCGCCTGGCGCGGCTCACGCCGGGCAAGCTCAAGAAGAGCTTCTTCACGACCAGCGGCACCGAGGCGGACGAGACCGCCATCATCCTGGCGAAGATCTACACGGGCCAACAGGAGGTCATCGCGCTCCGGCACAGCTACGCCGGCCGCAGCATGAACGCGATCGCGATCACCGGCCAGGCTCCCTGGCGTGTGCTCCCGACCCAGGTCGCGGGGATCAAGCACGCGCTGTCGCCGTACTGCTATCGCTGTCCCCTCGGGCTCGAGTATCCCTCCTGCGGCGTGAAGTGCGCGCAGGACATCGAGGAGCTGATCCGCACCGAGACGACCGGCCGGCCGGCGGCGCTCATCGCCGAGCCGATCCAGGGCGCGGGCGGATTCATCACCCCGCCCAAGGAGTACTTCGAGATCGCGGTCGGGATCGTGCGGCAGCACGGCGGGCTGTTCATCTGCGACGAAGTGCAGACCGGCTGGGGCCGGACCGGGGACCACTGGTGCGGCATCGAGCACTGGGGAGTCGAGCCCGAGATCATGACCTTCGCCAAGTCCGTCGCGAACGGCTTCCCCGTCGGCGCGACGATCGCGACGGAGCAGGTCGCGAACGCGTTCACCGGGCTGTCGCTCTCGACCTTCGGCGGCAACGCCATCTCGATGGCCGCCGTGGACGCGACGCTCGACGTGATGGAGCGCGAGAACACGCCGCGCCGCTCGGCCGAGCGCGGCCGGCAGCTCCGTGAGCGGCTGGACGGCTTCCAGCGGACGTTCCCGTTCATCGGCGATGTGCGCGGGATGGGCCTGATGCAGGCGCTCGAGCTGGTCGAGGACCGGAAGACCAAGGCGCCGGCGCCCCAGAAGACGCTCGCCCTGATGGAGGCCGCCAAACGGCACGGCCTGCTCATCGGCAAGGGCGGGCTGTACGGCAACGTGATCCGGATCGCGCCGTCGATGCTCGTCACCGCGGCCGAGGTGGACGACGGGTGCCGGAGACTCGAGCAGGCGCTGGCGGAGGTGCGATGAGCCCGCGGCCGCGCGCGCTGCGGCGCGCGGTGGCGGCAGACCCGGTGAACCTCGCCGAGTACGAAGCCCTCGCCCGGCAGCGGATGGAGCCTGCCGCGTTCGACTACTACGCCGGGGGCGCGGGCGACGAGCGGACTCTCGCCGAGAACCGCCGGGCGTTCGACCGCGCGCAGCTCCTACCGCGCTGCCTGGTGGACGTCGGGCGCATCGACCCGGGCACGCGCGTGCTGGGCGAGCCGGTCGCCTTCCCCGTGCTGCTCGCGCCCACCGCGTTCAACAAGCTGGCACACCCCGACGGCGAGCTGGCCGCCGCGCGGGCCGCGAGCGGCGCCGGAACCATCATGGTCGCGAGCACCGTCTCGACCTACACCCTCGAGGAGATCGCCGCCGCCGCGGCCGGTCCCTACTGGTTCCAGCTGTACGTCTACAAGGACCGGGTCCTCACGCGCGATCTGGTCCAGCGCGCCGCCGCGGCGGGCTACCGCGCGCTGGTCCTCACGGTGGACTCCCCCCGGCTGGGCCGCCGGGAACGGGACGTGCGCAACCGCTTCACCCTGCCGCCGGGGCTCTCCATCAAGAATTTCGAGACGGTGCATGGCCGCCTGGCCCAGGCGACCGGCTGGGGGGGCGACTCGGATTTCGCTACCTACGTGCACAATCTGTTCGACGCGTCCCTGACCTGGGACGTCGTCGCCTGGCTCAACTCGCTCACGCCGTTGCCCATCCTGCTCAAGGGGATCCTCGCGCCGGAGGACGCGCGCCGCGCCGTGGAGGCGGGCGCCAGCGGGATCATCGTCTCCAACCACGGCGGCCGGCAGCTCGACGGCGTCGAGCCCAGTCTCGTCGCCCTCCCCCGCGTGGCGCAGGCGGTGGGCGACTCGGTGGAGGTCTTGATGGACGGCGGCATCCGGCGCGGCACGGACGTGCTGAAGGCGCTGGCGCTGGGCGCGCGGGCCGTCCTGATCGGGCGCGCCTACCTCTGGGGGCTCGCCGTCGCGGGCGAGGCGGGGGTGCGTCGCGTCCTGGCCCTGCTGCGCCACGAGCTCGAGCTCGCGATGGCGCTCGCCGGCCGGCCGACGATCGCGTCCGTGGACCGCACGCTGCTCCGCGTCGCCGCGGAGTCGGATCCGGACGCGTGACCGGCCCCACCGCGCTCCTGCCGCACGGCCGGTTGCCCGACTGGGGCCGCAAGAGCTTGCCCGCGCCCCCCGCCTTCACGCTGCGCAACGTGCTGCGCACCGTCGGGCCGGGTGTGATCGGGCTCGGGATCGCGATCGGCAGCGGCGAGTGGCTGCTCGGGCCCTCGGTCGTCCTCACCTACGGGGCCGCGCTGCTGTGGATCACGACCGTCGCCGTGCTGCTGCAGGTGCTGCTCAATCTCGAGATGGGGCGCTACACGCTGTACACAGGCGAGCCGATCGTCACCGGCTTCATGCGCACCTGGCCGGGGCCCGCGTTCTGGGGGTGGACGTACAGCGTCCTGGCCCTGTTGCACCACGGCTGGCCGGGATGGGCGCTCGCCAGCGCCACGGCGACGGCGGCGCTCGTGCTCGGCCGGCTGCCGACGGGCGCGGACGCCGGCCTGGTAATCGCCATCGGCTACGCGACGTTCGGCGCGTGCCTCCTGATCGTGAACCTCGGCCGCAAGATCGAGCGCACGCTCGAGCTCGCGATGTGGGCGATGATCGCCATGATTTTCGCGTATCTTCTGATCGTCGACGTGACCACGGTCTCGCGCGAGAACTGGGGCCGGCTGGTGCGCGGGTTCCTGAGTTTCGGGGCCCTGCCCCGCGAGGCGGATTGGACGCTGCTCGCCGCGTTTGCGGCGTACTCGGGCCTGGGCGGCATGAGCAACGTCTTCGTGACGAACTGGATGCGGGACAAGGGCTTCGGCATGGGCGCCACGGTCGGCTACATCCCCACGCTGGTCGGGGGCCGGGTACAGCTCTCGCCGCACGGCAACGTCTTTCCGGTGGACGCGCCGAGCCTCGCCGCCTGGCGGAGCTGGTGGAAGTTCATGAACGTGGACCAGTGGGCGATCTTCGCCACCGGCTCGATCGCGGGGATGGCGCTGACCTGCGTGTTGACACTGCAGTACGTGGCGCCCGGCTCGGCCGCCGGCGAATGGGCGGTCGCCAACTCCCAAGCCGTCGGGCTGGCCGCCGCCCACGGACGGCTGTTCTGGTACCTGACGCTGCTCTGCGGGGTGTGGATCCTGTTCTCGACTCAGCTCGGCATCGTGGACGGGACGCCGCGCGCCATGACCGACATCCTGTGGAGCGGAAGCGCGACGGTGCGGCGGTGGCGCGGCGGCGACGTCCGGCGCGTGTACTACGGCGCGTTGGCCGTGTTCGCCGTCTGGGGGTGCCTGGCGCTGAACCTGGCCAAGCCGATGACGCTCGTGATCATCGGCGCCAACGTCGCCGGCGTCATCTTCGTTTTCATCAGCCTCCACACGCTGGTCGTCAACCGGACGCTCCTGCCGCCGGCGCTGCGCCCCTCGCGCTGGCGCGAGGGGGCGCTGGTCGCGTGCGCCCTGTTCTACGCGGCGGCGGCGGCGATCTCCGCGGTGAAGACGCTGTGAGCGCCATGACCGACCCCCGCCTGGTGAACGCCGACCTGCTGCCGGTGCCTCAGGACCGCCGCACGTGGAACCGCTGGCACATCGCAGCGCTCTGGGTCGGGATGGCGATCTGCATTCCGACCTACACGCTCGCGTCGGGACTGGTGGACCAGGGGTGGACCTGGCAGGCGGCCGTCGGCGCCGTCGTTCTCGGCAACCTCGTGGTCCTGGTCCCGATCGCGCTCAACTCCCACGCGGGCACGCGCTACGGGATTCCGTTTCCGGTCCTCGCCCGGGTCTCGTTCGGCGTGCTCGGCGCCAACGTCCCCGCGTTGTTGCGCGCGCTGGTGGCGTGCGGCTGGTTCGGCATCCAGACGTGGATCGGCGGCTGGGCGATCTTCAAGCTGCTCGAAGTCCTGTGGCCCGGAATCGCGACCCTGCCGCGGGTCTTGCCGGCCTTCGTGGGCCTCGGCACCGGCGAGTTTCTCTGCTTCATGCTGTTCTGGGCGTTGAACGTGTGGATCGTGCTGCGCGGCATGGAATCAATCAAGTTCCTCGAGACCTGGGGCAGCCCGTTCCTGCTCGCCGTGGGCCTGGCGCTGTTCGTCTGGGCGTGGAGCCGGGCGGGAGGGCTCGGGCCGATGCTCCAGAACCCCGCCGGTCAGGCGGTGGGGCGGTCGGGTGGCCTGGCGGGCGTGTTCGGCGCCGGGCTCACCTCCGCCGTCGCCTTCTGGGGGACCATGGCGCTGTCGATCCCCGATTTCTCACGCTTCGCCAAGAGCCAGCGCGACCAGGTCGTCGGGCAGGCGCTGGGGTTGCCGGGGACGATGGCGCTGTTCGCGTTCATCGGGGCGGCCGTGACCAGCGCCACGGCGCTGATTTTCGGCACCAGGATCGCCGACCCCGTCGCCCTGCTCGCCCGGATCGGGGGCCCGCTGATGATCATGCTCTCGATGGCGGGCCTCACGATCGCCACGCTCACGACCAACATCGCCGCGAACGTCGTCGCCCCGGCGAACGGGTTTTCCAACCTCGCCCCCCACCGTATCTCCTTCAAGGCGGGCGCGCTGATCACCGCGATCATCGGCATCGTGATGCTGCCGTGGCGGCTCTACACCGACGCGGCGGCCTACATCTTCGCCTGGCTGATCGGGTACGGCGCGCTGCTCGGCCCTGTGGCCGGCATCATGATCGCCGACTATTTCGTGCTGCGGCACGGGCGGCTCGTCCTGGAGGACCTGTATCGCCGCGATGGGGCCTACGAATACCGGCGAGGCGTGAATTGGGTCGCGGTCGGCGCCTTGGTCCTGGGGGTGGCGCCCAACCTGCCCGGGTTCCTGGCGACGCTCCGCGGCACCCCAACCTCCGCGCTGTTTACCACGATCTACCACTGGGCCTGGTTCGTGGGGTTCCTGATGGCCGCCGGAGCGTATATCGCGGGGATGCGGGTCCTGATGCCGGTGGGGAGCGAGGAGCCGGGAGCGGTGCGTGCCGGTGCCTGACCTGGCTCCCGTCCTGGCCGACGAGCAGCTCGAGCGAAACTTCGCCGACATCGCGCCGCCGCTCACGCCGGACTACGCGCTCCTCGAGGCGCACAAATGCCTGTTCTGCTACGACGCGCCGTGCACGCAGGCGTGCCCCACGCACATCGACGTGCCGGCGTTCATCAAGAAGATCGCCACCGGCAACCTGCGGGGCTCCGCCCGGGTGATCCTCGAGGCCAATCCGTTCGGCCACTCCTGCGCCCGCGCCTGCCCGGTCGAAGTCCTGTGCGAGGGGGCGTGCGTGCTGAACGACCGGGACGAGCAGCCGATCAAGATCGCCCTGCTACAGCGGCATGCGACCGACCACGTGCTGGAGCGGAAGCTCAAGCTGTTCACGCCGGGCCCGCCCAATGGCCGGAAGGTCGCGATCGTGGGGGCCGGTCCCGCGGGGCTCTCGTGCGCCCGCGATCTCCGGCGCTGGGGCTACGCGGTCACGTGCTTCGAGGCCAAGCCCTTGCCCGGCGGGCTCAACACGTACGGCATCGCCGAGTACAAGCTGCGGCCCGACGTCGCCCTCGCCGAGGCCCAGGACATCCTCGACCTGGGCGTGGAGCTCCGCGCCGGCGTCACGGTCGGGACCGACCTGCCGTTCGAGCGCCTGCTCGGGGAGTACGACGCCGTCTTCGTCGGCATCGGCCTCGGCGCGACGAAGGCGCTGGGCATCCCGGGCGAGGATCTGGACGGTGTGCTGGACGCGCTCAGCTTCATCGAGCACCTGAAGACTCACCCGTATCGCGCGACCCGCGTGGGCCGTCGGGTGCTCGTGATCGGCGCCGGGAACACGGCGATCGACGCCGTGACGCAGGCCAAGCGCCTCGGCGCCGAGCAGGCGACGATCGTCTACCGCCGGGGCGAAACCGACATGCCGTGCTTCCGGTACGAGTACGAGCTGGCCAAGCGGGACGGCTGCGGGTTCCGGTTCCACGCGACCCCGCGGCGGATCGTCGGCGACGCCGGTCGGCACGTCACGGGGCTCGAGGTCGAGACGCCGGACCGCGGCCTCGAGGTGATCCCGTGCGAAACGGTGATCAAAGCCCTGGGTCAGGGCGCCCGCGGCGAGTTCGCCGTGCCCAAGGATCACCCCAAGGTCTTTATGGGCGGCGATGCCGCGAACGACGGGGCGGAAATCGTCAACGCCGCCGCGGAAGGGATCGCGGCGGCGAAGCAGATCCACGAGAAGTTGGAGGACCGATGGCGGACCTGAGAACCGATTTCGCGGGCATCGAGAGCCCGAACCCCTTCTGGCTCGCTTCGGGGCCTCCGACCAACACCTACGGCCAGGTGGCCCGCGCGTTCGACCTGGGGTGGGGCGGCGCGGTCTGGAAGACCGTCGGCGAGCCGATCATCAATGTGTTTTCGCGCTACGGCTCCGTGGATCTAGGGGCCACGCGCATGATGGGATTCAACAACATCGAGCTGATCACCGATCGGCCGGTCGCCGATAACCTGAAGGAGATCGCCGAGGTCAAGCGCAACTACCCGAAGCACGTGGTGATCGTCTCGCTGATGGTCGAATCGAAGCGCGCGGCGTGGCACGAGATGGTCCGGCGCACCCAGGACACCGGCGCGGACGGCATCGAGCTCAACTTCGGCTGCCCGCACGGGATGAGCGAGCGCGGCATGGGCAGCGCCGTCGGCCAGGTGCCGGATTACACCTGCCAGATCGTGGAGTGGGTGAAGGAAGCCGCCACGATCCCGGTGCTCGTGAAGCTCACGCCTAACGTCACCGACGTCACCTACATCGCCCGCGCGGCGGTCAAAGGGGGGGCGGACGCCCTGTCCTTGATCAACACGATCAACTCGATCGTGGGCGTGGACCTGGACGGCTTCGCGCCGCTGCCGGCGGTGGCCGGCAAATCGAGCCACGGCGGATACTGCGGGCCGGCCGTGAAACCCATCGCGCTGCACCTGGTCTCCGCCGTGACGGGCGATCCGCAGGTGAAGATCCCGGTGTCGGGCATCGGCGGGATCGCGACGTGGCGGGACGCGGCCGAGTTCATCGCGCTGGGCGCCGGGACGGTGCAGGTGTGCACCGCCGTGATGCACTACGGCTTCCGGATCATCGAGGACCTGGTGGACGGCCTCGCCAACTGGATGGACGAGCACGGGCACCGCTCGCTGGCGGACGTTCGGGGGCGCGCGCTCCCCCGCGTGGTCAAATGGGAGGACCTGGATCTCAACTATCACCTGGTGGCCGAGATCGACCAGGCGAAGTGCATCCGGTGCGAGCTGTGCTGGACGGCATGCGAGGACGGCGCGCACCAGGCGATCCGGCGGCTCCCCCGGGACAACGGTGGGGGAGGGCCGGTGGTAGAGATCATCGAGGAGGCGTGCGTCGGGTGCAACCTCTGCTCCCAGGTCTGCCCGGTGCAGGGCTGCATCACGATGCAGCGGGTGCCGAACGCCTTCACGCCGGTGACGTGGAAGGAATACGCGGCGGGCAAGGGAAAGCTCGCGCCGCGGTCGGAGCACTTCCACACCGCGACCTGGAGCGGCAGCCGCTAGAGGCGCGTCGGGGGCGCGACCGGCGGCATCGGCACCTCCTCCGGCTCGGCCTGCGGGGTGAAATCCTCGCCGGGGTTGATGAACCGGTCCCGCTCGAACCTGTATTGCTTGTCGTACAGCTGCCGGTAGCGGCCGTCGGCGGCGAGCAGCGCCTCGTGGGTGCCGCGCTCGACGATCTCGCCGCCTTCGAGCACCAGGATCTGGTCCGCGCTGCGGATGGTCGACAGCCGGTGGGCGATCACGAACGTCGTCCGCCCCGCGCGCAGCGCCCGCAGCCCGTCCTGGATCTTGGCCTCGCTCTCCGAGTCGAGGCTCGAGGTCGCCTCGTCCAGGATGAGGATGCGCGGATCGGCGAGGATCGCCCGGGCGATCGCGATGCGCTGGCGCTGGCCGCCCGAGAGCTTGACCCCCCGCTCGCCCACCACCGTCTCGTAGCCCTGCTCGAACTGCTCGATGAACTCGTCGCAGTGGGCGATCCGCGCCACCCGCCGGATCTCCGGCGGCGTCGCGTGCGGCCGGGCGAACGCGACGTTCTCGGCAATGGTGCCGTCGAACAGGAAGTTGTCCTGCAGCACGACGCCCAGCTGCGTGCGGTAGTCCGCGAGGCGGATGGAGCCCAGGTCCCGCCCGTCCACCAGGATGCGCCCCGCCTGCGGGCGGTTGAACGCCATGACCAAGCTGATGAGCGTGCTCTTCCCCGAGCCCGAGGAGCCCACCAGCGCGGTGGTGCTGCCGGAGGCCGCGCGGAAGGACACGCGCTTCAGGACGTCGACCCCGGGCGTGTAGGCGAAGGTGACGGCCTCGAACCCGACGTCGCCGCGGAGCTTCGCGAGCGGCGTCCGGTGATCGTCCTCCTGATCTTCGGTGACCATGCGCCGCACCTCCCGGATCCGGTCGAGGCCCGCGAACGCTTCCGTGATCTGGGTACCGATCGAGGCGATATTGATGAGCGGCGCCGCGACCAGGCCCACGAAGATCATGTACATGACGAAGCCGCCCAGCGTCATCGCGCCGGCGAGGATGGCGTGCCCACCTTCGAGGATCATCAGGACGCCGATGGCGCCGATGATGACGGTGGCGAACGCGCCGACCCCCGAGATGCCGGTCATCGTCTGGGCCACGTTCCGGAACAGCCGGTGGACGCCCCGGCTGAACACGAGCGTTTCCCCGCGCTCCGCCCGGTACGCCTTGACGATGCGGATGCCGCCCAGCGTTTCGGCCAGCCGGCCCGTCACCTCGGCGTTGATCTTACCGCGCTCGCGGAACAGCGGGCGCAGCTTGGTGAACGCGTAGGCCATGCCGCCGCCGAACACCGCCAAAATGAGGATCGCGATCGTCGTCAGGCGCCAGTTGAGGTAGAACAACACGCCCAGCGCGATCGACCCCGTCACCAGGCCGCCCAACAGCTGCACCAGCCCGGTGCCGACCAGGTTCCGAATCCCCTCGGCGTCCGTCATGATCCGCGAGATGAGCACGCCGGTCTTGGTCGAATCGAAGTAGCTGATGGGGAGCCGGAGCACGTAGGCCTGGATAGCCTTCCGCATCTCGGTGATGGCCCGCTGCGCGGCGACCCCGAGGATCTGCGACAGCCCGAACGAGGACACGGCCTGGATCAGCGTCGCGGCCCCCACGGCAAGCGCGATCGTGCCCAAGAGCTCGACCCGACGCTCGCCGATGACGTGATCGATCAGGTACTTGGACGAGGCGGGCAGCACGAGACCGGTGAGCCGGTTGACGAGCATGAGCGCCAACCCGGCCGCGAGCCGCCGGCGGTGCTGCCACACGAGCGCCCGCGCCTCCTGCCAGGCCCCGGCGGTGATCGCCGGCTTCCGCGGTTTCGTTTGATCGCTCACGCCCGTTGACACCGCTCCGCCCGCTCCGTTGATTGGCTGCGCCAGGAATATACACCCGACGCGGAGGCATCACGGTGAAGCGTTCCACGCTGCTGACCCTCGGCGCGATCGGCGTCGTGCTCGTGCTGTTCTACTTCCTGACGGCCGCGCGGGCGACCGAAGCGTGCACGGTGTGCATGGAGTTTCGCGGGCGCACGCATTGCGCCACCGCCTCGGGGCCCGTGCGCGACCAGGCGCGCGACGGCGCGCAGACCACGGCGTGCGGGCCCCTGGTGTCGGGCATGGACGAGACTATCGCCTGCCACAACACGCCGCCGAAGACGGTGCAGTGTCGGACGCGGTGACCGCCCAGCAGTCTGTGTTCCGATGCGCCCGCGCCTCCGGTGGATTCCACCCGCCCTGCTGATCGCGCTGCTGACCGCGCTTGCGGTCTTCACCCGCGGCTTCACCGCCTTTCCTTCGACCTATTACATGACCGGGCCGAGCATGGCCCCGACGCTCGACGCGGGTGACTGGTTCCTGACCCGCCCGCTCGTGGGGGGACTCCCGGCGCGGGGAGAGCTGGTGATCATGCGGTACGAGGAAGGCGACAGCGTCTGGCACGTGTTGCGGCGCGCCGTCGGGTTGCCCGGCGATACAGTGGCGATGCGCGACGGCCTGCTCTGGGTCAATCGCCTGGCGCCGGGCTGGCCCGCGCGCGTGATCCGCTTCCGGGCCGAGCGCACGCTCGACGGCCCGATCCCCGGGACGATCTACAACTGGGGACCGGTGGTCGTGGGTCGCGATTCGGTGTTCGTGTTGAGCGACACGCGGGACATGATCGGCTGGCCCGATTCGCGCTGGCTCGGGGCCATTCCCCGAGACCGGATTGTGGACCGGTACGTGCTCAAACTGAGAAGAGCGTCGAACGAAAGCGTCCAACGAGGGCGTGAGATCGACGCCCCGGTTCGCCGCTCGTGCTAGACGACCCTGCTGGACGCCCTTAAGTTCCGTTCCGTGTCCGACTACACTCTGCCGCGGAGCGCCGTCGCCGCGCAGCTGCTCTTGACGCAGGGCGTCTCTCGCCCGGGGCAGATCTTCGTCATGGAGCGGGTGCCGCATCACGACGGCCCCGAAACCCCGCTGGAGCTGCTGAACCGCCAGACCGGGTTTTTCGCGTTCCGGCCGAACGACGACGCGGGCGTCCTGTTGGTGGCCAAGGCCCACACGGTGTCCCTGACGGTGGAGCGCCAGACGCCGATCTCCGACCCGGTACGGCTCTCCGCCGCCCGCATGGTCGGTCTGGAATGCGTGCTCGCCGGCGGCGCTACGATCGGCGGCTGGGCGAGCTTCGAGCTGCCCCAGGGCAGCCAGCGGCTGCTGGACTACCTGAACGCGTCCGGCGAGCCGTTCTTCGCCTTGTGGACGCACGCGTCCACGCACTTCGTGAACCGCGCGCACGTGCTGTACGCGCGCCCGTTGGAGTAGCCCCCTATGCCGGCACGCATCGACCCGTTCTTGGACGTTCTCCTGCGGGAAGGGGGCGAGCAGCTCTACTTTCTGCCCGACGAGCCGGTGACGATGCTCAAGGGGGGGAAGCCGCGGAAGGTGAGCAAGCAGCCGCTCACCGACCAGCACATCTACGCGCTGCTCGTAGAGGTCGCGCCCACGGAATCCGCCGATCACATCGATCAGGCGACCGAGACGCAATTCGAGTACGCCGCCGACCGGGGGCTGGTGCGCGTGCGCGTGGTGCCCGAGTTGGGCCGCCTGACCGCGGTGATCGCGCCGTTGGAGGGCAAGCCGGCGGAGTCGCACCCGCCCCGCCCCTCCGCGATCGCGGCCGCGCCGCTGATCGAGTCCCCGGTACCGGCCCCGTCAGCCGCGGCGGTCGCCCTGCCCGGCGAATTCGCCGACCAGCAGTACAAGGCCGCCGAGCAGCGGCTCGGGGATCTGCTCAAGGCGCTGGTCAAGTCGGCGTCGTCGGATCTGCATCTCCGTGTGGGGGAGCCGCCCACCTTCCGGACCCACGGCGAGATGAAGCGCCAGGGGGGGGGGGGGGCCGGCCCGCTCACGAGCGACGCGCTCGACCTGCTGCTCCTGTCCATCATGCCCGAGCGCAACCGCGTCGAGTGGAAGGAGACCGGCGACACCGATTTCGCCTATGAGATTCCCGGCCTGGCCCGCTACCGCGTCAATGCCGCGCGGGACCGCAAGGGCGCCGCGGCCGTGTTCCGCGTCATTCCGGCCCAGGTCGTGACGGTCGACCAGCTCGCCCTCAGCAAGGAAGTACAGCAACTCTGCTATCTGACCAAGGGCCTTGTGCTGGTGACCGGTCCGACCGGCTCGGGGAAATCCACGACGCTGTGCGCGCTGATCGACCTGATGAACCGGACCCGCACCGACCACATCATCACGATCGAGGACCCGATCGAGTTCGTGCACGAGAACAAGCAGTGCCTGATCACCCAGCGGCAGGTGGGCGTGCACACCCAGACCTTCAAGTCCGCGTTGCGCGCGGCCTTGCGGGAGGATCCCGACATCGTGCTCGTGGGGGAGATGCGGGATCTGGAGACCATCGCCATCGCGATCGAGACGGCGGAGACGGGGCACCTCGTGTTCGGCACGCTGCACACCACCACGGCGTCGTCGACCGTGGACCGGATGATCGACCAGTTCCCGGCCGACCGGCAGGCTCAGATCCGCGTGATGCTGTCCGAATCGCTCAAGGGCGTCGTGGCCCAGGTCCTGTGCAAGAAAATCGGCGGCGGGCGGGTGGCGGCGCGCGAGATCCTGCTCGCGACCCCCGCGATCTCGAACCTGATTCGCGAAGGAAAGACCTTCCAGATCCCTTCGATCATCCAGACCAGCAAGAAGCTGGGGATGCTGACCCTGAACGACGCCCTGATGGAGCTGGTGGAGAAGAAGCTGGTCGAGGCCGACGAGGCCTACCTGAAGTCGGTGGAGAAGGCGGGGCTCGTGGCGAGCCTCAAGGCGAAGGGGCACAAGGTGACGGTCGTGGCGGAGTGAGCCGGGGCCCTGGCGATCGCGCTTCCCGTGCGTAGGTTAGCGGGTTTCACCCACCACCGCGAGGAGGCTATCATGCGAACGCCCCCCAGACTCGTCCTCTCGCTCGCCGTGCTCGCCGCGATGCCGGCCGCGGCGGCCGGGCAGATCCCTGCGGACTTCGCCCAGAAGGCGCAGGCCGGCGCACCGGCCGCGATCAGCGCGAAGTCCACGATCGCCCACATCGACGTGGCCGGGAAGGCGGTGCACGTCGTGCGCCAAGGCACGAACGGCTTCACTTGCTCGCTGATGCCCGACAGCTCTGACGCGCCCTTCTGCGCCGACGCGCAGGGATGGCAGTTCTTGGTGGACGCCCTCCTGGGCAAGCCCAAACCCACGAGCACCGCGCCCGGGGTGGGTTACATGGCCGCGGGCGGCATGCACTTCGAGCTGCCCGACGGGCAGATCGTGATGGCGCCGGGGCCCAACACCAAGGCCGTGCAGGAGCCGCCGCACTGGATGCTGTTGTGGCCCGTGGACGCCGCGACGAGCGGCCTGCCCACGAAGGCGACAGCCCCCACCTACATCATGTTTGCGGGAACCCCATTCGCCCACCTCATGGTGTACCAGGATCCGGCGGCGATCGTGAAGTAATCGGAGCGACGGGAAGGCAGGTCGGCACACGACGTCGGGGAGCATCGGCTGTCCCCGACGCCGGCCCCGCTGAAGAGAGCCACCGGTCGGATTTGAACCGACGACCGCTCGATTACGAATCGAGAGCTCTACCACTGAGCTACGGTGGCGTGGCCCCTAACTTAGCCACGCGCCGCTCCATCCGGTACTCCACGGCCGTTCACAAGGCCGGCTGTCTGGCAGCCTCCCTCCCGAGTCGTCTAGCGCTCGTAGGTCCGGGCACCAGCCGTGAACGCCGAGACTGGGCTGTGTGTGTCGAACCACTCGACGCGCAGCGTCGCCGCGCCCGTCAGCTCGACCAGCAGGGTCCCGGCTGGATAGGTCGTATTAGGCAGCGCGTCCGCGCCGATGGCCCAGAGGCGCAGCGCTACCCGGCCGCTCGCCGGCGTGATGCTCTCCCAAGCCGGCGCGGCGGGATCTACCGCCACGAGGTGCCCAAGCGTCATGCCCGGCCACGCGTCGCCAAGACTGACGATGCGCGTCTCCTCACGTTCCACGTAGCGTGCCAGCCACAACAACATGTGCTCGTTGCCAAACATGAGCGGCTCGTTCGTCTTCGGCGATCCGGCGATGAACCAGCCGCCCGACGCCGTGCCCGCGACGTCGTAAGTGAGCCGGCCCAGTGGATCGGACAGCGAGGTGACCCGAGCGAGCAGGTCCGACTTCAGGGGTTCGGGAAACTGCTCGATGGGGTTCTGGCCGTTGAGGTACCCAGCGTGGTAGCGCTCCGGCACGACGAACGCGCGCTCGACGCCGTAGTTCAATAGGCCGAAGTCGAACCCGTGCTCGTAGAGCATCGTGGCGACGACCTGACCCGGCGCGATCGCCGAGCCCACGGCGAGGCCGGGAGCGGGGGTGACGTGGCCGAACGTCCAGACCAACCCCCGCGGGCCTTCGACGGTGATGTACCCGTCGGCGACGGCCGCGAGCCGAACCACGACCCCGCTTCCCGGCGCGCTGATGGACTGCCGCTCGCGGTGGCATGGACGGGTCGATTGGAGAATGATGAAGGCGTCGCACGTGATCCAGTACGTGTGGGGGGTCGGGAAGACCTTGTTGTTGTAGCCGATCGGTGTGATACGCGCGAGCGTCGCGACCGGGATCGGCGCGTGGGTGAAATGCGGGCCGGGGGGAGGGATCGAGGGCTGGTCCGGCCCCTGGTCCCGACAGCAGAGCGCCGCCGCCACGAGCGCGGCGCCGCAGACTCGGACGATCCCTCGCATGGTCCCATCCTGGCGCCTGGCGACCCGTTGCGCAACCGCCGCGACACGAGCTCCCGGTGCCGGAGTCGCCGCTCGTGGTGCCAATGGTGGTGCCAAACGTTTCGTTGCCCACCGTCGCCGGCAGTCGCACTCGTCACCGCGCACCGCTGAAACACGACGGTCAGCGCTGGTAAGCGCTGGCCGTGCGGGATTACGAATCGAGAGCTCTACCACTGAGCTACGGTGGCGAATTGTTGCGACAACAAGTTACCAAATCGGCCGACAGGTCTACGCCGTGGTGCCAATGTGGTGCCAACTCCGACCCCCCGCAGCGCCTCCAACCGAGTCCCTAACTTAGTGACGTGCTGCTCCACACGGAACTCCACCACTTCAGCGCGGTGCCGTACCTGGCCGAAGTGCCCGTAGACCTTCCGCACCATCGCCTCGCCACCGTGGCCCATTTCCCGAGCGACCGTGTAAGTGCTCGCTGGCGCCCCAGCATCGAGAGTCTGCAACCGAGCCGCGCAGTAGGTGTGCCGGAACATCTTGGAGCGAATCTCACCAGCCTTCCAGCCCGCACGCAGTGCCACAGCGTCGAGCAACTTCCGGAAATCCGTCGGCATGGCCTCCGCAACCGTCCGGTAGCTCGGGAAAAGCAACCGGCTCGGCGGATGCTCGGCGAGGTAACGCTCCAGGGCCTCGCGCAACTGCGGCCACAAAGTGGGCCGAGCGATGCGACGTGGCCGTCTTGAGTCGAAGGATCAGCGCGGTACGTCCCGTGCCGCTTCGAGCAGCAACGCGGCATCGTGGATTTCGAGCCACTTTGCTTCGCCGCGCCGCCGGTGACGGCTTTTCATCGAAGTCGCCCACGGGATCGTACCCTGAGGGCACGACGCGCTCGGCGCGCGCTCTCTTATACAGATTCGACAGGCAACTCAGGTGATGCCGAACGCTGCTCGCGGACATCGCGCCCTTCCGGCCGTTGGGGGTCGCCAGGAGCCGATTCGCCCAACGGCGCACGTGCGCCACCGTGATGGACGCCAGATCGCACTGAACACCGAAGAACGCGACGGCGCGGTCCAGGCATTTCTCCGTCACGTCCAGCCAACCCCCGCGGGCGGCACTCCAGCCTCGGCCGGGTCTCGCCGCTCACGTACGAACAGCGCTATGCCGCGGCCTGAGCGGCCCAATCCCAACCCGTCCACGGAATGGGGGCAACTCCAGTATACTCTGAGCCGTGGAGCTGATCATCGTTGCCCGACGCTCTCGACACACTAGGCGCAGATCACCCTGCCACTCGACGAGCGCCGTGAATGACGAATACGGGACGTGAGACCTCCGAGAGGAACCGAGTGCGCATAACGCCGTCAGGCAACGACTTTCGCAACGCAAGCGAACTTGACCCTAGATCCGCTGGTCAGGATCCTCGCGACAATCGGCTTCGGGAAGGCACAGTCGAGATTGACCTAAGGCGCTGCGCCTTCGTGCGTCCAGCGGCCGCCTTGTGGTGCCTCATTTACCCACTGTTGGCGAAACGAAAAGGCGCGGACTGTACGCTGCTCGTTCCGACTGATGCGGGCGCCTGCGAATACCTAAAGTCTTTGGGACTGTTCGATCTGCTACACGAGGCAGGCGTGCATGTCGATACCCGCGGAATCCGAGATCGCCCTGCACCGCAGTTGGTCCTCCCCCTGACGCGCTTTGAGCGACAGGATGATGTCGAGCGGATCGCGAACGAGGTATTGGATCGACTCTCTAAATCGGGGCTGGGGGCTGCCAATCTCCATCCGCTCGTGAGTGAGGTCTTCGCGGAGCTCGCCCTCAACGCGGTCGAGCACTCAGAGTCTACCATCGCGGCATTCGGGTTTGTCCAGTTCTACGAGTTCCGCGAAGGCCAGCGCTTCGTTTGTGGCGTTGCGGATGGCGGCATTGGCATCCGGGCGTCCCTCGAAAAGAATCCAGCACTGCGCTCACGCGTCCCCTACGACTGGGCTGCTATCGAGCTCGCGGTACGTGAGAGGGTGACGGGAACGGGCGACAGAACAAGGGGTATCGGCCTTTACGGCGTTGCCGAAGACATGCGCAAGCCCGGAAGACAGCTGATCCTGCACTCCGGAATCGGCTCCTTGATGATCAGCGAAGAAATGGAAACAGAGGCGAGACGCACGACTCTCTTCCCTGGGACGCTCGCATACGCGTCGATCCCGACCTAGAAACGGCCAGTCCAGTGTCCTGTCTCGCCCTCCACGACTTGCTAAAGAATCGCGTGCTCGTCACCCGCGCGTCTGCGCGAGGTCTCGCGCCCGCCATCGAGACTGCGATCCGCGACGCCCGCGGAGCGCTGAAGCTGGATTTCAGCCGCGTTGACGGCATGACACCGTCATTCCTCGACGAGTTACTCTCCGTAGTTGAGGAAGCGTTCGCGCGCCTGAATGTCCATTCCT
>JBOHSA010000132.1:0-3894 GCA_050732995.1 Gemmatimonadales bacterium
CGGAGAGCGCTTGGAGCGTCGAGGCGAGCTCGGCCTCGCGGTCGCGCAGCTCGGCCTCGGCCTCGAGCCGTCGCCGCTCGGAGACGACGCCGTCCCGATACAACCGCTCCGCGCGGTCGAAGTTGCGAGCCGCGACCTCCCGCGTGACTCGGGCCTTCACCCAGCGCGCCTGCGCGGCCCCGAGCTCCGGACTGTCCAGGACCACCAACGTGTCGCCGGCCGACACGTGCGACCCGATGTCCACGAACACCCGACGAATGCGCCCCTGCGTCCTCGGGCCGACGTGGCTGACACGCGCGGCATCGAAGGTGATGGTGCCGGTGAGGGAAATCGTGTCCGGCGGCAGCGGGGCCACCGTCCCGAGCGACACCTCTGCGGCGGCGAGTTGGGCCGAGTCGAGCTCCACGACCTCCGGGATGGATGCATTGTCGCGCTCTTTGGCCGCGGGTTCCGCTCCTCCACAGGCCGCGAGGAGCAGCATCATCGCCGCCCCGAACGATTGTTGGCGCGTCATCGGTCCTCCACTCCCAGCATCGTGATCAGCTCGGACGGCGCGGCGGCCAGGGCCGCCGCGAGCTCGAACCAGGCGCCGTACGCATCGCGCAGCACATCGAGGTACTCCAGTTGGGCGTCCACCGCCGTACGGCGTAGCACGAGCACCTCGGTCACGCTCACCTCCCCCTCGGTGAGCGCGCGCTCCGTCAGGGCGACGTTCTCAGCGGCCGCCTGCAGGACGTCGGTGGCGAACCGCCGCTCGGCGAGGCGGGCCCGCGCGAAACGAGCGCCCGCCGACAGCGCCTCGGCCAGGATGGCCCGACGCGTTGCCGTCTCCTCCGCACGGGCAGCAGCCCGCTCGGCGGCGGCGGCGCCGATGGCCCCCTGTTGCCGGTGGAACAGCGGGACGCGAATCCCGACGGCGATCCCCAAAAGATCGTCGGTACCCGCTTCACGCCCGCCCACCGCCGCGACCGTGAGACTGGGAACAAGTGACAGCCGAGCGGCCGTCACGCTGCGGTGGGTGCTCCGCCACAGCTCCTCGCTGGCACGGAGGTCGGGGCGCCGACGGTGCGCGATGCCGAGCAGCACGGTGTCGGAAGACCAGGCCAGCGCGGGCACCGCCGGCAGCGGCGTGGTCCGGGGGGTGGAGTCGCGTGACAGTGCGAGGATGCGGGCAAGCTCTGCTGCCGCCGCCTCCATTTCCGCCAGGGCCCGCTGAGCGGCGCTCCGTGCCCGCGCGCCCTCGAGCACGGCGGCGTTGAGCTCCAAACGGTTCGCCTCGCCGGCTTCGAACACGCGCAGTGCGAACCCAGCGAGCCGCTCGGCGAACACGGCGGTAGAGTCCGTCAGGGCCGCGCGCCGCTCGGCAACGGCCAACGCGACGTACGCGCGTCGCGCCTCCAGGGCGGCGAGTCGCCGGGCGTCCTGCGCCCGCGCTTCGGCCGATCGCACGAGCGCCGAGGCCGCGCTTCCCCGGAACGCCCACTGCCCGGCGATCTCGATCTCCTGGGTCACCGCCCACTCGCGGTCGTATACGGTGGACAGGCCCGCACGGCGCCGCACGCGGCCATACTCGAGCGTCGGGTTGTCAGGAAAGGGCCACCAGGCCTCCGCACGAAGCCCGCGGGGTGCGCGCACCGCGCCGATCGCGGCCGCCACGGTGGGGCTCACAACCACCGCGCGCCGAGTGGCACCCTCGAGCGAAATCGCGAACGTATGGGTCGGCGCGCCGGCCTGCAGCGCGCCAACGAAAGACAGCATCCAGAGCATATCGTCTCCTCCCGGAGGGCCGAGCCCGCCGGGTCACAAGGTCGTCGCGTTGTGAGAGAGGAGACTACGCCCGGGGAGGGTGAAACTCGCCGCGGGAGGACCAATCGGTATGGATGGGAGGCTCGGTCTGGGGCTGGTCGAGTACCGGGGTGCCGAGCGTAAGATCGTAAGACGCCGTCAGGGCGACGCCATGGACGTGGGTGCAGTGGTCGGCGGCGGTGCCGTGCTGGTGCTGCGGAGTGTGCCGATGCTGCCATGGGGGAAGGCCGTCCTCATGACCGTGATCCCCATTCGTTCCCATCACCTGGTGCTCGGCGGCAACCGCGGTGCCCTCATGATGGACTGACCCGTCGCGCACGACGCCGACCACCGCCTCCAGCGTGGAGGCGGGGGTGAGTATGAACAGCGCGATGCCGATCAGTCGGCGCAGGGCGGTGCGAAGCAGCATGGGCGACTCGCGAATCTAGCCACGCGCGGGCGCCCGCGGCAACCCGGCGGCAGGTACCCGCGCTATTTCGACATCGCTCCACGCATCATCCCCTCGTGCATCGCGAGGAGGCGGCGCATCCGCTCCTGGTGGGCCTTCATCCGCGCGTCCAGCCCGCGACCCGAGAGCGTCGGGAGGTCGGCGAGGTCCTGCCTCACCGAATCGGTCAGTGCCGCCCACGTCGAGTCGGTCTGCATCCCCATCATCCGCATGTCGCTCCCCATCGCGTCGAGCAGCTGCGACGCCATGGCGTCATGTTGCGCGAGCATCGCGGCGGTGAACTGCGCAGGCATGGTACCCATGGAGTCGAGGTGCGCGCGCATCATCGGCACCAGCGAGTCGCTGCGCATCGCCATCCCCTGCATGCTGCCCGCGCCGGGCATCGTGTCCTGCACCGTCTTCTTGTCGCCGCACGCGGCCAGCGCGGCGGCCGCGGCGAGGACCGCGATGATCCGCGCGCTCATGTTCTGTCCCGAGTCGAAGACCTGTTCGCCCTACTGAGCCACTAACAGGCCGGTACCGTACATGATAACGAGTCCCGCCGCCGCGCCGAGCGCATTGAGTGGCGCCCACACCGCCGGGCCGGTTTCCCGCGCGACCACCTTGTAGAGCACTCCCACCACCTGCGGGATCGCTCCCGCTCCCACTGCCAGGCACGCCGTGCCCAGCAGCGGTAGAGCCCGACCAGCGCGAAGAGCAGGAAGTACCCGGCGTCGGGGCGCGGCGTCTCGGCGGCGACGGCGATCTCGTGATCGAAGGTGATGCCGTTGGACGTGACCAGGAGCCGCGACAGCGTGCGATCCGGGGTAACGGTGTGGGTCCAGAAGGCCTCATCCACCATCACCTGCGCCACAGCCTGCAGGGCATCGTTCGAGGTGACGTAAACCGCCCCCATGACGGCGCCGGCGCTCGTGCTGGTCGCCGGAGAGGGCGATCCCCAACTCTCCACCGGTCGCGCATGTGCAATAACCCATCATCCCCCTACTTCAGAAGTGATAGAAGGCCGAGGCAATCACGCGGACGCCCGACGGCGTCCGTGGCGCTACGGAAAAGCCGACGCCCAACCCAAGCAGCAGGTTCGACTCGCGGATTGGGCGTATCTTGATGCCCGGCGTGACGTGGGCCTCCGCTTCGCCGCCGGCATTCCCGCTGAGGGTCGAGGCCCCGTCGAGCTCAACGAGGCCCTGGATGCGAGATGTGAAGTAGTAGAGCGTCGAGACGTTGTACTGAAGCTCGGTGTCGACGGGCTCCGTGTCGCGCTGATTCGTCGGGATGCCGAACACGGCCCACGCGACGACTTCGAGACGGCGTCGCTTGTACCCGGCGTTCAAAAACGGGCCGACCTCTAGCACGTGCCCGCTGCCGATTCCCTTGGCGTCGTTTCCGGTGGGGAGGCCGAACTCGAGGCCGTAGCCCAGGTGCACGCCATGGTCCGCAAAGGCGAAGTTGGCAAACTTGAACGCGATCTCGGCGGTGCCCAGGTTCGATTCGACCGCCGCTCCGTTCTGCCTCACGAACGCGTAGGGCACCGTGATCTCGATGCTGAAACTGGGGTGGAAGGCGTATTCTCCCTCAAGGCGGACCGTGCTCTCATGCTCCGCGCCGGCACCGCCGAGGCGGCGCCAGAAGTAGTCCAGCCG
>JBOHSA010000133.1:0-6029 GCA_050732995.1 Gemmatimonadales bacterium
CCCCCCCCCCCCCCCCCCCCCCCCCCCCCCCCCCCCCCCCCCCCCCCCCCCCCCCCCCCCCCCCCCCCCCCCCCCCCGCGCTGTCCCCGACCGCCAGAACGTTGACGGTATTGGTGTCACCCGAGCGGCTGAGGAACACCAGCGTCGTGCCGTCGGCGGAGACGGCGGGCGAGGTGCCGGCGAAGACGCGACGCCCCACCGCCAGGCGATCCGTCCCGATCGTATAGACCAGACCGCCCGGAGCCGCGACCGGCGTCCCCTTCGCCCCCGGCCCGTCCGTGAGGGACTGCGGCTCGGCGTTCCCTGTGGGGGCGACGGAGTAGATATCGGTCGTGCCGGGATCGCCGTCGGCGCGGCCCGCGACGAGATACAGCGTCTGATCGTCCGCGCCGTAGACCACCGCCCGTTTCGCGAGGCCGGAGGCCGGGATTTCGCGCGCGCGACCCGAGGCGAGCTCGCGCACCACGACCCGCGCCAGCCGGGCCTCGAGCCGCGCCAGCTCGGCACCCCGGCGCCGCGCTTCGTCGAGCGAGCGCGCCCGGAACAGGCTGTCCACCGCCGCGCGTGCCGTGCGGAGCTCCGGCGTGTCGGGCACGGACAGATAGGCCGCGCGCACCCCGCCGGGCGAGAACGCCAGGCCGAACCCCGTCAGGTCCGCCACGCGCCGGAGCCCACCCGGCTCGAGGCGCCACACGTAGATCCGCCGCTCCAATCCCGCGCCCGCCTCGAACGAGATAAACCGCCCGTTCGGGCTCCATTGCACCGCGCGGCCATCCGGCGTCACGGTCACCGTGGGGTAGAGCTCTCCCGTGACGAGGGCGACGGGCTCGAGAAAGCGCTCGCCGCCGGGCGCGGCGAGCAGGCGGTCGAATCCCTGCAGCGCGACGTCGTAGGCGCCCGCCTCCCAGGCATAGAATGCGCTGTCGTAGAGGGCCTGGAGGCCCGTTTGCGCCGGTGCGGCGGCTGGCAGGCCGACGAGCCACAGCACGACGCGGAACGTTCGGGTCATCACAGCTCCTTGGATCGGAGGAGGGCGGCGTGAATCATCGGTCGTCGTCCAACTGGGCGTGCAGGCGCTCGAGCGCCTGCACCAGGTCGGGGGTGTTCGTGAGGACCGGCAGGAGCGGATCCGCCTTCATCTTCCTCATCCGGGCCGGGGCGTTCTTGATGGTGAACTTGCGGATGTCGAGTTTGGGCGTGACCTCGCGCCACTCGAGCGGCATCGAGACCGGCGCCCCCGGGAGCGGCCGCACCGAGAACGGTGCGACGATGAGCCGCCCATGGCCGTTCTGCACGTAGTCGAGATACACCTTCCCCCCGCGCTTCTGCACCTGGCGCGTGATCGTCGCGATCTGGGGCAGCCGGGCCGCGACGACGCGGGCGAGCAGGCCGCCGAGCGTGCGCGACTGCTCGTAAGTGCACTGGCGGCCTAGGGGGATCAGGACGTGCAGGCCGGTCGAGCCGCTCGTCTTGACGGACGCCGGGAGGTCGATGGCGTCACACAACGCCTTCACGGCCTGCGCCACGGTGACGACGTCCCGGAACGGCGCCTCCTTGGGGTCGAGGTCGAGGATGCACCAGTCGGGCGTCTCGAGGCTGCCCACCCGGCTCGACCAAATGTGCAGCACGAGCGCCGCCATGTTGGCGATGTACTGCAGCGCCGCCGCGTCGTCGCACACGAAATAGCTCAGCTGGCGCTGCGATTCCTCGCTCCAGATCGTCACGGTCCGCACGAACTGCTGCGCGTAGGCCGGCGCGTCCTTCTGGAAAAACGACTTGCCGTGGACCCCGTCGGGAAACCGCGTCAGCACGAGCGGCCGGTCGGCGAGATACGGCAGCATCCACGGGGCGATGGCGCGGTAATACTCGATCAGGTCCCCTTTGGTGTAGCCGTCTTCGGGCCAGAAGACCTTGTCGAGGTTCGAGAACTGAACCTCGGTGAGCAGGGAGCGGGGAGCGGTCCCGGACGGTGCGGTCCGGCCTGCGGTCGGCTTCGGCAGGTCCCGCTCCCTGCTCCCCGCTCCCGGATGAACGCACTCTTCCGGCTTCTTGTCGTCCCGGAACCGCACGAACACCGGCTGCCGCAACAGTCCCTCGTCCGTCCATTCCTTATACCGGATCTCCGCCACGAGGCGGGGCTCGACCCATACGTGCTCCTTCCCCTTGGGGACCGGGCCGTCGCACGGCGGGTCCGGCCGGCGGAGCTGCTCGAGATCGGCCGCGATCTTCTTCAGCTCCGCGCCGGTGAAGCCGCTCCCCGCGCGGCCCGCGTACACGAGCTTCCCCTCCTCGTAGGCGGCGAGGTGCAGCGCGCCGAACCCACCCCGCGAGCCCTTGGGCTCGGTGTACCCCACCACCACGAAGTCATCGGTCTTGTCGGCGCGGAGCTTCAGCCAGCTGGACGACCGGCCTCGCCGGTACGGCGCGTCGGCCTTCTTCGCCACGATCCCCTCGAAGCCCAGCCGCACCGCCTGCTCGTACAGCGCCTCGCCGTCCGTCGCGAAGTGCTCCAGGTAACGCAGCGGTCCGACGGCGGGAAGGATCTTTCGCAAGAGGGCCTTGCGCTGCTCAAGCGGCAGCGGCCGCGCGTCGTAGCCTTCCACCGCGATGAGGTCGAACAGGTAGAGCGTGGCGGGAGTCTCGATCGAGGCGCGCCGGACCAACAGGGGCCCCGACACGCGCGCGCGGTTCTGGAGTCGCTGGAAGCTGGGCCGGCCGTTCTCGTCCAATACCACGAGCTCGCCGTCCATGACGAGCCCGTCGTATGGCAGGGCCTCGAGCGGCTGGACGAGCTCGGGGAACGTCGCGGTGGCGTCGTTGCCGTTGCGCGTGAGCAGCCGCGCCGTGCCGTCCTCGCGGGCGGCCCGCACCCGGTAGCCGTCCAGCTTGATCTCGAACACCCATCCCTTCTTTGAGAAAGCTGCGTCCGCCGTCTCGGCGAGCATCGGCTCCGCGTCCTCGGGGCGGACCCGTCGCGCCGGGGCGCCCAGGCGCTTGAGCTCGGCCCGCAGCGCGGCCGCGCGGTCTTTGCCGTCGCGCAGCTCTTCCACCATGAGCCCGGAGAGTACCGAGCCCGGCGGGAACGCGTCGCCGTCGGTCGCCACGTAGCCATCGCGCTCCTTGATGAGAAGCCACTCCTTCTCGCCTTTCTTGATCTTCACGAGCGTCCACCGGCCGCGGAGCTTGTAGCCGCGGAGCTCGAACAGCAGCTTCCCCTTCTTCAGGCCCGCGATCGGATCCTCGAGCGGGATCCAGCTGCCCTGGTCCCACACAATCACGGCGCCCGCGCCGTAGTTGCCCTCGGGGATCACGCCCTCGAAGTCGCCGTATTCCATCGGATGATCCTCGACGTGCACGGCGAGGCGCTTGTCGGCGGGGTTGCGCGAGGGGCCCTTGGGAACGGCCCAGGACCGGAGCACGCCTTCCATTTCGAGCCGCAGGTCGTAATGCAGGCGGCGAGCGGCGTGTTGATGCACCACAAAGCGGCCGCCCGCCGGGCGGGCTTCGGCCGCGGGCACGGCCGAGCCCGCCGGCTCCGGGGTGCGGTCGGCCGAACGCTTGGCGCGATAGGCGCTTAGCGGGTCGGGTGGATGCTTGCTTGCGGGCACGTGAGCCGAAACCTATAATGCCTTCCCCATGAGCGCTCACGCAATCGGCTCCGCCACGATCTCGTTCGGCCTCGTCTCCGTGCCGGTGAAGCTCTTCTCCTCCGGCGAGGCCTCGACCGCCGTCTCGTTCAACTGGCTGCACAAGGAGTGCGGCTCCCGCTTGAAGCAGCAATACGTCTGCTCCAAAGACGGGGAAAAGGTCGAGAAGGACGACATGGTCAAGGGCTACGAATTCTCCAAGGGGCAGTACGTCATCTTCACGCCCGAGGAGCTGAAGGCGCTCGAGGAGCGTGCGACCGGCGCGATCGACATCACGGAGTTCGTGGACGGGGCGTCGGTGGACCGGATCTACGTGGACCGCAACTACTACCTCGGTCCCGACAAGGGCGGCGAGCGGGCCTACCGGCTGCTGGGCGAGGCCCTGAAGAAGACGGGGCGCGTCGCCATCGGGCAGTACGCGGCCCGCGGCAAACAATACGTCATCTCGGTCCGGCCCAAGGGCTCCGCGCTGGTCATGGAGCAGCTGCGCTACGCCAACGAGGTTCGCCCCGTCGCCGAAGTCCCGGTCCCCGACCTCGAGCTGAAAAAGGCGGAGCTCGATCTCGCCATCCAGCTGATCAACCAGGCGGCCTCCGACGCGTTCCGCCCCGAGGCGTACGAGGACAATGTGCGCAAGCGGATCCTCGAGCAGATCCAGCGCAAGGTGGAGGGGCAGGAGATCACCGAGGAGCCGACCGAGGCGCCGAAGACGCAGATCATCGACCTGATGGAAGCGCTGAAGGCGAGCCTGAAGGGGGGAGGCGGGAAGGGCGGGGCGGAGCGCAAGCCGGCGAAGCGCGTCGAGGGCAAGGGCGCCGCTAAGGCGGCCGCCCCGCTCAAGCGCAAGGCCGGGGGAGCGCGCTGACGGCGGAAAGCTGACGGTCGACGGTGAAGGGATACACTTCCCGGGACGTCGCCAAACTGCTGAGTCTGACCGTCGCACAGGTGCGGGGGTTCGCGCGCGACGGTTTTTTGACGCCCCCCCCCGGTCGCGGGCTCCGCGGCGAGCTGCTGTTTTCCTTCCAGGACCTCGTGATCCTGCGCGCGGCCAAGGGCCTGGTCGCCGCGCGCATCCCCACTCGCCGCATCCGCCGCGCCCTGAGGCGCCTGCGCCAGGAGCTGCCGTTGGGCCGGTCGCTCGCCGAGCTGCGCATCGTGGCCGAGGGGGAGCGCATCGTCGTGAGCGACGGGCTGACCACTTGGAGTCCCGAATCGGGCCAGGTCCAGCTCGATTTCGCGGTATCGGAGCTCGCCAGCCGAGCGGCCCCGATGGCGCGGCGGACCGCGCGGGCGGCGCGCGAGGCCGAGGCCGAGCTCGACGCCGAGGATTGGTACGAGCTGGGGCTCGAGCTCGAGGCCGTGGCGCCGAGCGAAGCCCGCGACGCCTACCGCCGCGCGCTCGAGCTCGAGGCGCACCACGCGGACGCGCGGGTCAACCTCGGACGGCTGCTGCACGAGGAGGGCCTGGTCGCCGAAGCGGAGCGACACTACCGGCTGGCCCTGCGCGAGAATCCCGACCACGGCACCGCCGCGTACAACTTGGGGATCGCACTCGAAGATTTGGGTCGGCCGACCGACGCGATCGAGGCCTACCGGCTGGCGCTCGGCGCCGAGCCGCGGCTGGCCGATGCGCACTTCAACATCGCCCGGCTGTACGAACGGACCGGCAAGCGCGCCGCCGCGCTCCGCCATCTGAGCGCCTACAAGCGGCTGACCGCGCCCGCCTAGAACAGGCCGGCGAACCGCCGCGCCAGCTCGGGCCCCTGCCCCGCTGCTTCGTGCTTGAAGAACACGAACGCGTCCCGCCATCCGACGCCCCCCCCCAGCGCCCGCACGCGCTCCGCCCAGCGCGCGAGGTCCTCGTCGCCGTAGCCCTCGTCCCTGAGGCGGAAATAGCCGAAATCGGCGGTGGCGACTTCCGGCGTCGTGCCCGCCTCGGTATCGGCGACGACGAGCGCCGCGTTACAGCTGCGCAGCAGATGGTAGACGTCGTCGGCGAACCACGACGCGTGGCGGAACTCCCACGCCGACCGGATCTCCGCCGGGAGCAGCCGCAGGACCTCGCCCAGCCGCTCCGTATCTTTCGGGAAGAAGGGCGGCAGCTGGAACAGCAGCGGCCCGAGCTGGGGGCCGAGCTGGAGCGCGGTGTCACACAGGTAGCGCAGCGGCTGCTCGACCTCGCGCAGCCGCGCGTCGTGCGTGATGCGCTTCGAGGCCTTGAGCACGAACGTGAAGCCGTCGGGCGTGGCGGCGCGCCAGCCCGCGATCGTCTTCACGGTCGGCATCCGGTAGAACGTGTAATTGATCTCGACCGCCGGAAGCCGCTCGGCGTAGAACGCGAGCATCTTCGCGGCCGCGAGCTTTTCGGGGTAGAACGAGCCC
>JBOHSA010000134.1:0-3632 GCA_050732995.1 Gemmatimonadales bacterium
CCTCCCCGCCGCCCCGCGGCCGATCTCGAGCCACACGCCGTCGGCTTCCCGCACGGGCGTAAACCAGGCACGCCCCTCCGGCGTCTCGAGCTCGCGGCCTTCGGCCGCCGGGTGCGGCGCGCGCGCCCGCTGGAAGCGGGGGGCTCCAGCCAGTCGGCGGGGTCGGGCCCGCGATCGGCTTCGTCCCCTCGCCGTCGGCCCGCCACAGACGCACCGGGCCGCCGGCCAGCCGCGCGAGCGCCGGCAGTAGCCGCTCGAGCCGACTCAGCCCGCCCGCAGGGTCAGGCAAATGACGTTGCCCTTCTCGTTGAACGTGACGTGATCGACGAGGTGCCGGATGACGAACAGCCCCCGGCCGTCCTCGCGCTCGAGGTTTTCCGGCCGTGTCGGGTCGGGCAGCCCCGCGCGGTCGAAGCCGACGCCGTCGTCGGAGACCTCGATGTGGATCGCGTCGCGGGCGAGCTCGACGCGCACGTGCACCCGCTTCGCGGGATTCGCGCCGTTGCCGTACACGATCGCGTTGGCGAGCGCCTCGGCGAGCGCGGTGCGGAGATTGAACTGGATCTTGCGGAGCGGGAGGGCGCCCGCGCGGCAGGCTCCGGCGATCAGCTCCACCGCCTCGCCTACGTAGCGGAGGGCGCTCGGGACGTCGAGGCGCAGCTCGATGTCGCGCCCGACGCGCCGGACGACGAGTTGCAGCGACTCGGTCAGAAAGCGGCCAGCGCCTCCTCGGAGGTCTTCGTGATGGCGAACAGCGTGTCGAGCTTGGTGAGCTCGAACAGGGTCTGGAGGTCGTCGTTGAGCCCGGCGAGCCGCAGGTCCCCGCCCTGCTCGCGGATCTTCTTGGAGAGCGAGACCAGGACGCCGAGCCCGGACGAGTCGATGTAGCCGGTGCGGCTGAAGTCGATCACGAACTTGCGGGCACCGCCGTCGAGGGAGTCCAGGACCCGCTGCTTCAGCTCCTGCCGGTTCCCCACGATCAGCTGCCCCTCCACGCCGACCACGACCACGCCGCGAGGATCCTTCTTGAGGCTGAAGCTCATGTGCGCTCCTCCGCTTGCAGGACGGCGAGAGCCGCCGTTGCGACAATATCGTCAGCCGTGGCGCCCCGCGACAGGTCGGCGACGGGCCGCGCGAGGCCTTGCAGGATGGGGCCGAGGGCGGTCCAGCCCCCCAGGTGCTGGACCAGCTTGTAGGCGATGTTGCCGCTGTCCAGGTCCGGGAACACCAGCACGTTGGCCCGACCCGCGACGGCCGAGCCGGGGGCTTTGCGCCGGGCGACGGCCGCCACCAGCGCGGCGTCCCCCTGCAGCTCGCCGTCCAGCACGAAATCGGGCCGCGCCGCGCGCAACCGGGCGACCGCGTCCCGCACGCGGGCGACCCGCGGGCCGGCGGCGCTGCCGTTCGTGCTGTAGGACAGGAACGCCACCACCGGCTCGTCGCCCACGAGGCGCCGGCGGTCGCGCGCCGCCGCCAGCGCGATCTCCGCGAGCTGCGCGGGGCTCGGGTCGGGCACGACGGCGCAGTCGGTGAATGTCAGGACGCGGTCGTCCCGGATCATGTAGAATGCGCTACTGACCGTCTCGATCCCGGCGGCCGGGCCCACGGCCCAGAGCGCCGCCCGGATCACATCCCCCGTCGGATGGGTGGCGCCGCCCACCAGCACATCGGCGGCGCCCGTCCCGACCAGGCAGGCGCCGAAGAGCAGCGGCTGCTCCAGCGCGGCGCGCGCAGTCGCGTCAGTGGCGAACCGGTCCGGCTGCCGCGACCGGAGGTGGCGGACGAGCGCCGGGACGAGGGGCCCGGGGCGTGGCTGCTGCCCCACCGCCCCCGTCAGGAGCTCGACCACCCCGACCCGCTCGCGCTCGAGCCGCCGGCCCGCCTCCTGCACCTGCGGATCGTCGCCTTCCGCCAGGACGATCCGCCGGCGGGCGCGCCGCGCCCGCTCGAGCACCGCCTCGAGAAACGTCACTTCTCGAACTTCGCCCGGAGCGCCCGTTGCACCGCCGGGTGGACGAGCGCCGCGACGTCGCCACCGAAGCGGGCGACCTCGCGGACCAGGCTGGAGCTCAGATAGGTCAGATCGAAGGCGGGGACGAGGAACACCGTCTCGAGGGCGGGGGCCAGGTTGCGGTTCATCAGCGCCATCTGGAACTCGTACTCGAAATCGCTCACCGCGCGCAGGCCGCGGACGATGAGCGAGGCGCCCACCGTGCGCGCGAACTCCACGAGCAGCCCGTCGAACGACCGGACCTCGACCCGGGGATCGGGCACCGCCTGCCGGATCAGCGCCACGCGCTCGTCCAGGGTGAACAGCGGCTGTTTGGCGACGTTCACGGCGACGGCCACCACGACCCGGTCGACGAAGCCGAGGGAGCGGTGGATCAGGTCCTCGTGGCCCCGGGTGATGGGATCGAAGGAGCCGGGGTACACGGCGATCCGCGGTGGGGCAGTAGGTGCGACGCTCATGGCGCGTAAATGAAGGTGACGGCGGTGTCCCCGTAGCGGCGGGTGTCGTCGCCCGGGATCGGCGTGTCGGCCGGGTGCTCGATGGACAGGATCCGCGCGAACGGCACCAGGCGGAACTGCGCCACGAGGCGCGCGGCCCGGTCGCCGAGGTACGGCGGATCGGCGAAGGCGACGTCGAACTGCTCCGGGTGCAGCCGCTCGGCGAACGTGAGCGCGTCCAGGCGGTGGATGGTGGTGCGCTCGGTCACGTGGAGCGTTGCGATGTTGGCGCGCAGCGTGGCGAGCGAGGGGCGGTGAGTTTCGACGAAGTGCGCGGTGACCGCGCCGCGCGACAGCGCCTCGAGCCCCAGCGCGCCCGAGCCCGCGAACAGGTCCAGCACGCGCGCGCCGCGGAGCGGGCGCTGCAGGATGCTGAACCAGGCCTCGCGCACCCGCCCCGCCGTGGGCCGCACCTGGTCACCCGCCGGCGTTTTGAGCCGCCGGCCGCCGAACTCCCCGGCGATGATGCGAATCGTGCCCAAGGCGGCCCCCTTTCCCACTTCCGCGTTCATACGCTCGGCGCCAGCGCCGCGACCCGGGCCTGCAGCGTCGCGCGGCCGCGCCACTCGTCCCGCTCCAGCCGGAAGGCCACGTCGAGCGGCCGAGCGAGCCAGGCGTCGGGCACGAGGTCCGCCCAACGGAACCCGATGGCCGGCAGGACGCCGGACCCGTCGTCCAGCAGGAACCGCAGATGGTTCGTCCCCACGCGCCGGGCTTCCACCGCCCGCGCGTTCCGCACGCCGAACACCGGCGCCGGGTTGCCCGGCCCGCAGGGCTCGAGGTGCCGGATCAGGCGCTCGAGCTCCGCCGACACCAGCCCCAGCGGCAGCTCCAGGTCCACGCGCTGCGCCGGGAACAGGTCGTCGGGGCCCAGAAGCTCGTGCGCGGCGGCCAGGAACGCAACACGGAACGCGTCGTAGCGCGCGCGGCGGATGCTGAGCCCCGCGGCCATCGCGTGGCCGCCGTACTTCTCGAGGTGCGCGCCCACGCGGTGCAGCGCCGCGTGGAGATCGAAGCCGGCCACGCTGCGCCCGGTGCCCCGGCCCGGGGGGGGGGGGGGGGGGGGGGGGGGGGGGGGGGGGGGGGGGGGGGGGGGGGGGGGGGGGGGGGGGGGGGGGGGGGGG
>JBOHSA010000135.1:0-5114 GCA_050732995.1 Gemmatimonadales bacterium
CCCCCCCCCCCCCCCCCCCCCCCCCCCCCCCCCCCCCCCCCCCCCCCCCCCCCCCCCCCCCCCCCCCCCCCCCCCCCCCCCCCCCCCCCCCCCCGCGGGCAGCGGTCGCTCGAGCGGCTGCACAAGCTGCAGGACGAGGGCAAAGCCCGCGCCATCGGGCTGTGCAACGCCACGCATCTGCAGCTCGCCCGCGCGCGCGAGATCGCCCCCGTGACCACCTACCAAGCCGCTTACAACCTGTTCGATCGGGACGTGGAGCAGCGCGAGCTGCCGCTGTGCCGCGAGCGTGGCGTGGGGTTCCTCGCCTATCGGCCACTCGCCGCCGGGCTGCTCGCGGGGAAATACCCGGCGCCCCCCGAGTTCCCCTCTGAAGACCACCGGCGCGGGATCTACTGGTTCAAGGGGCGCGAGTTCGAGCGCCGGAGCCGGGTGATCGATCGCCTCCGCCCCATCGCCGATCGATTGGACCTGCCGGTATCGGGCCTGGCGATCGCCTGGGTCTACTCCCAGCCCGGCGTGTCGATCGTCCTGGCCGGAGCCCGGAACAGGGATCAGGTCGAGGCGAACCTCTCCGGCACCCGACACCTGGCACCCGACACCTTGGGGGAAATCGACGCCATGGTGGCGGAGGTCTTCCGCCCGGCTCGGGCGACGCCCCAGGCCGCCGAGCTGGCGCGCACCTGGGGAGAACGGGAGCGGTTCATCGTGGAGCGGCTCGACGGCAAGGCCCGCCCCGAAGCAATCGCCGCGGCCTGGACCGACCGCGGGGAGGCGGCCATGACCGCCGCGCAGGTGAAGGTGTTCGCGGACCAGCTCGACGAACAGGGTCTGGTGCGGTGATTGTGGGTCGATGACCGCATTGATGGTGGGCGCCTTCTACAATCCTCACATGGGCGCCGAGCTCGTGAGCGCTCAGGGCATCGACCATCTCGCCATGGCCGATCCGCCGGCCCCGACCGATCCCTACTGGCCCCGGGTGAAGCAGCGGTACACGCTCCTGCTGCACGACTACCTGGGGCAGCTCTCCGAGCCGCTCGACGAGCGTGCGATCGAGCGCGCCCGCTCCCTCGCCGCGCTGTACCGCACGCCCTGGGTGGCCGAGCACTTCCAGTGCCTGCACACGGAGGACGGGACCTACAATCTCAACTACGTTTTTCCGCCGCTGTATACGGAGGAGTTCCTGCGGCGCTTCGTGGCGAACGCGACCGCCCTCAAGGCGCGGCTGGACCAGCCGCTCGTGATGGAGAACATCCCCGGGTTCTTCGATGTGAACGCGAGCCAGATCCCAGAGCCCGTGTGGCTGCGGCGCTTCTTCGAGGCGACGGACGTCGGCTTCCTGCTCGACCTGCCGCACGTTTGGCTCGAGGCGCACTACCGCGGCGTGCGGCCCGAGGTCTGGCTCGCCGAGTTCCCGCTCGAGCACGTGGTGGAGCTGCACGTCGCGGGGGTGGAGGAGGACGGGGATCTCCGGGGCCCCTGGATCGCGCCGGCCGAGCCATCGGACGAGATGCTCGGGTTGCTCGCCCACGCGGTGACGCGGTGCCCGGGAGCCAAAGCGGTGACGTTCGACGCCTTTTCGCCGAGCCTCACACCCGAGGTGCTGTTCCGCTCCGTCGAGCGGATTCGGCGCGCGCTGTGAGCGACCGCGCTCTCCAGGACGAGGTGATCCGGGCTCTGGCCGACGCTCCGCACCGGGCCTCGGCCGAGTGGCGCGAGCGGCAGCTCGCCGACCCGGACCGTGTGGAGCGCTTCGCCCGGTTCCTGGCGCGGCATTTCTACTTCGAGCGCATCGTCCACTTCTTCAAGTACTCGCGCGCGCTCGCGCGCGTCACCGGCCGGCGGCCCGACGCCGTGCTCAAGCGCCCGGCCTTCGAGGCGCTGCTCCCCACCCTGGTGCTCGGCAGCCGCCCCTCGGCGCGCGCGGTAGCGGAGCTGGTCGTCGCCTACGTGCAAGAACCGGAGGTCGCGGTTCCCTATCTCGACGATCTGCACCAATATGAGCGGGCGATGATGGTGGTCGAAGCCGGGCCTCGAGTTTGGAGAGATCCCGTTGATCAGCACGACGGCGTGGTAGGTAGCGCGTGGTCCGCTCCGGAGCGAGTGGAAGGAACGGTGCTCCTTGACCTCGCCCACGATCTGCCGGGGGTGCTGCCGAAACTCCTGCAGCCGTGGACCGACGTCCCTGTGGCGACGATGCAACGGACCAGGCTCTTGATCGCGCGCTCGAAGCACGGGCGGGTGGCGGTGGCGCGGACGACCCGGGCAATCGCGGCCGTCGTCCAACTGGCCGACGGGAAGAAGACCCTCGAGGATCTCGCGCGGGAGGCGGGCTTGCGGCCCGCGGAGGTCGAGGCCACCCTGGAAGGGTTGGTGGATATAGGGGCGGTCCGGTTCTCGACCGGGAGCTAGACCCGCTTGACCGCGACGCCCCGGGCGGCCATGCTTCCCCCTACGCGCCCGCCCTATTTTCCGCAGGAGGTCCCCCTCATGCGTTCAGTTCTCGTCAGCTTCGTCGCATCCTGCGCTCTCGTCGCCTGCCACGGTGACCGTCTGGTCGGACCCGAAGCACAGGCGGCGGTGCGGGCCCATCTCCGACACCACCCGGCGTTCCGCCTTCCCTCGGACGGAGTGCTCCTGGTGGTCGACGGTGTCGTCGTCTCCGATCCGGCGACGTTCACTATCCGCCCGGAGCAGGTGAGCTCGGTCGAGATCATCAAGGGCAGCGTCCCTGTCCGGGTGATCGTCACGACGAAGACCGCAACCGTTACCCCTTGAATCGCCCGGGAGACACCGAGGAGGCCCGATGCTCTCCAGCCGGAAGCTCGTCGTTCCCGCATCCCTGTTGGTGCTCGGCGCCACGCTGGGCATGACGTTCACCGCCGAGGCGCAGCGCACGGCCAAGCCCGTGCTGCACGGGCGTCATTGGGTGGCGATCACCGGCAAACCGCTCGGCGCGACGGCCGGTGCGGCGATGTTCCAGAAAGGCGGCAACGCGGTCGACGCCGCCTGTGCCATGCTCGCCGCCGTCACCACGATGTGGGACGTGCTGTCGTGGGGCGGCGAGACACAAGCGCTGATCTACCACCCGACGATGAAAAAGGTCATCGCCATCAACGCGCTCGGCATGGCCCCCACCGGCGCAACACCTGAGTTTTACCGCGGCAAGAACCTGCCCTATCCGCCGGAAGACGGGCCGCTCTCGGCTATCACGCCCGGCACGCCGGGCGGCCTCCTGACGATGCTCGCCGAGTACGGCCGGCTGAGCCTCAAGGACGTGCTCGAGCCAGCGATCCAGCTGGCGGACGGGTATCCAATCGAGGAGCAGACGGCGAACTCGATCGAGCGCAACAAGGCCAAGCTCAAACAGTGGAAGTACTCGCGCGCCGTGATGCTGCCGCACCTGGGCGAGGCGCGCGAGGCGCCCGCCGCCGGCGAGATCTTCCGCCAGGCCGATCTCGCCGCGACGCTCCGGAAGCTCGTCGAAGCCGAGCAGCAGGCGTTGCGCCGCGGCAAGAGCCGCAAAGAGGCGATCTACGCGGCGTACGAGCGGTTCTACAAGGGCGACATCGCCCAGGAGCTCGTGCGCGGCTTCCAGGAAGAAGGCGGGCTCATCACGCTCCAGGACCTGGCGGGCTGGAAGGTGAAGATCGAAGAGCCTGTGATGACGACGTACAAGGGCATCCAGGTCTACAAGCTCACGACGTGGACTCAGGGCCCCGCCCTGTTACAGGCCCTGAACATCCTGGAGAACGTCGACCTCAAGGCGATGGGCTACAACAGCGCGCGCTACATCCACACGCTGTACCAGACGATGAACCTCGCCTTCGCCGACCGCGATTTCTACTACGGGGATCCCGACTTCCCTCCCGACGAGCCGGTGCAGGGGCTCCTGTCCAAGGACTACGCGCGGGAGCGGGCCAAGCTGATCAACTGGGAGCGCAACGACCCGAGCGTGAAGCCCGGCGACCCCTACCCCTTCATGGGGAAGACGAACCCCTTCCTCGATCTGCTGCGGAGCTGGCCCCCCGCCCCTCCGCGCCGGCCGGCGGTGACGTCGGACGGGCAGGAGCGGATCGGGGCGGAGTCCGCCCTGCGAGACGCCTGGGCCGAGGGTAACCCGTTCTTCCGCGGAACCACGTCAATCGAGGCGGCGGATGAGGAGGGTTGGGTCGTGTCCGTGACGCCCTCCGGCGCGTGGATCCCGGCGGTGATCGCTGGGCGCACGGGGATCGGGGTCAGCCAGCGGGCGCAACAGTTCGTCGTGGAGGCGGCAGACAACCCGTTCAACGTCATCGCGCCCGGGAAACGGCCGCGGGTCACGTTGACGCCGAGCCTCGCGCTCAAGGACGGGCTCCCGTATTTGGCGTTCGCGGTGCAGGGTGGCGACACGCAGGATCAGAACCTGCTGCAGTTCTTCCTGAACGTGGTCGAGTTCGGGATGAACGTGCAGGAGTCGGTCGAGGCGCCGAACATGAACAGTCATCAGATGCGGAACTCATTCGACGATCACGCCGCCCAGCCGGGCCGGATGACGTTGAACGAGTCCATGCCGGCGTGGGTGCGCGACGAGCTGCGCGGCATGGGCTACCGGCTGGATTTCGCCGCCCGGAGCTCAGGGCCGATCACCGCGATCTTTTTCGACCGCAGGCACGGCACGATGTGGGGCGGGGCGAGCCACCATGGGGAGGACTACGGGATCGCGTGGTAACGGAGGCGGGTACGCCGTGCCCTAGCGCTCGATCCGATACCCGAAGGTGCGCACCGTGACGATGTGCTTGGGATGCGCGGGGTCGTGCTCCAGCTTGCGGCGTAACGTGGCCACGTGGGTGTCGACCGTTCGGCTCATGACGTCCTCGGCGTAGCCCCAGACCTCGCGCAAGAGCTCGAGCCGGGAGGCGACGCGCCCGCCGCGCCGCACCAGCGCCGCAAGCAGCTCGTATTCCTTGGGCCGTAGGTCCACAATCCGGCTGCCGCGCGCCACGCGGTGCGTCGCGAAGTCCACCGTCACGTCCCCGAAGCTCACCCCGGCCGCGGGGGGGGGGGGGGGGGGGGGGGGGGGGGGGGGGGGGGGGGGGGGGGGGGGGGGGGGGGGGGGGGGGGGGGGGGGGGGGGGG
>JBOHSA010000136.1:0-12521 GCA_050732995.1 Gemmatimonadales bacterium
GGCAGGAGACCGATCCCGTGCTCGAACGCCACCATTTCGCCCAGGACGTCGACAGTGGCCAGTGGACGATGACCGAACTGTGCCTGCGCTACGGCATCAGCCGGAACACCGGCTACAAGTGGCTCGACCGCTACCGCCAGAACGGGCCGCGCGGACTCCACGACCACAGCCGGGCCCCGCGCTCGTGCCCGCACCAGACGCCCGCCGACATCGTCGCGCTGATCCTCGAGGAGCACACGCGGTTCGGCTGGGGCGCCCGCAAGATCTTGAAGCGGCTGCGGACCCGTGACCCGAGGCGGGCGTGGCCCGCCCGCAGCACGATCTTCGATATCCTCGCGCGCCACGACCGGGTGCAGCGACGGCGCCGCCGCCGGCACTGGAAGCATCCGGGCGCCGCCCCGGTCCACACCACCGGCCCCAACCAGCTCTGGACCATCGACTTCAAGGGCCACTTCCGCACGCGCAACGGGATCTACTGCTACCCGCTGACCATCATCGATCACTTCAGCCGCTACTTGCTGGGCTGCCACGGGCTGCTCGATGTGGCCGGCGCCGGGGTGAAACCACACCTCCGCGACCTGTTCCGGACGTGCGGTCTCCCGGAGGCGATCCGCAGCGACAACGGCGCGCCGTTCGCCTCGACCGGCATCCATGGGCTCAACCTCCTCAACGTCTGGTGGCTCCAGCTCGGCATCACCCACCAGCGCATCTCGCCCGGCAGCCCCCAAGAGAACGGGGCTCACGAACGGCTGCACAAGACCCTCAAGGCACGTGCGACCAAGCCACCGGCCGCCAACCTGAACACGCAACAGCGGGTCTTCAACGCCTTCCGGCAGACCTACAACGAGCTCCGGCCCCACGAAGCCCTCGACGACGAGACGCCCGCCTCGCGCTGGGTGCCGTCCCCGCGGCCCTATCCCGAACGCATCGCGCCACCCGAGTACCCCGGCCACTTCGAGGTCCGGCGCGTCAGCAGCGCCGGCACCTTCCGGCTGCACGCCGGCCAACACTTCCTGAGCCAAGCGCTCAACAACGAGTACATCGGGCTGGAAGAGGTCCAGGACGGCCTCTGGAACCTCATCTACTACGAGACACTCCTCGGCCGCTTCGACGAACCCACCCACACCATCACCGGGGCCCCCTCCCTCAAGAAAAAGTGTTAACCATGTCCCCGGACATTCTGTCACCTATGTCCCCGGTTGCTCAGTCAAACAAACACATTGGAGTGGCTAACGAACCACGCGAATCGTCGCAACCGAGGAAAGAAGCAAGGTTTGCGAGGCAGAGTCTGGCGTAGTTCCCATTGCTTGTATGTAGACAGCAGGTTGGACTTGCGCGTACGTGACTACGTAATAACCCCCGATCCTGGGCTCGGGCGACTGTACCTCAAACAGAGCAACAGGCAGAAAGCCTAGCGCGGTCTCCACCCGGCACTCGCTAAACCCCACCTGTCTCACTTCCGCTCCTCCGACCGCAGAAGTGGGATAGCCTTCATCAGGACCAATCCAAATAGCGAAACCTGACGGCGGGACATTAGGCGCGCTGTGGCCAAATGAATCCCAAGAGCCAAGGAGGTGTCCCCAATGCTCTGAAGAGTCCGCGAACTCTTCGGGATCATCGTCATCGGGATCCCGGGGGTGAGAATACCAAGACGGTGTAAAGCCCGGCGGTAAACGAAGAGCCACGGCCTTGAGGTAGCGTGACTCGATGGGTGTTTCCACTTCCTCCCATTCGATAGTGTTCGCTTTGAGGTCAAGGGGGCAAACAGGAGCATCAGGAGCGGCGCGGATCGATCCGTGAGGAAGAATCCTTGCGGAATCCTTGATCTGCGGAAAGGTGCCGCCGGGCATCGAATCAACCATGAAGACCAGAGTCGTATCGGTACGAGTTGACGCTCGCGGGGTGGCGAGGCGGTGTGAACAACCAGCTCCAAGCGCCAACAGAAGAGGAAGAAGTACGCGCATTCCTTCTCACCCGCGGCCTAACGGATCGCGCTTAAGCTGCGGCACGCTGAAGAAAGATTCATTCCTCAATCTACGCGCGCCGTCAGCTTCAGGCGCTTGTTAGGCGGCACGCTTCCGGCAATGACCATCGTCAATCGGCACATTCGTACGGAATGTAACGGTACGCTTCTGACTCCGGACGACCGGCTCCTACGTATGCCAGGATTAGGAGTCCATCACAATCTCCATGGTCGAGCCAGAAGTCTTGAACGTGAACCGTGGAGTCAGGCCGCGGAACGAGGTCGACGTCCTGTGCAAAGACTTCCTTGCCGTTGGCGCGCGCCCAGAGGCCGATCCGAGCCACCCGCTTCTCTTGTGGCGCCCACCTCACCGTGACAGAGATGCGCAGGCGGAGCTGGGCGACATTGAAGAGGCTAACTTGCGCGTTGTCGATGATGTTCGGAGATACTGGCGTGCTGTCGCTAGTGTACAGCCGAGCTTCGACAGAAGCGATCCGAAAGCCGCGTACGGAAGCGGTGCTGTCGCGAGGCGCCGCAACCGGATTCAAGTTGCTGTCGCGGTGAGTCGGCGGTGGGTTAGTGGAACTCTGATCACACCCGGCGGCGCCAGGTCGGCAGCCGAGACTGAAGAGGAGCAGTGCCACGAGACAAAGGAGATTCCGCATGGGCGTGCCGCCTAACTTATATTAGACTGACTCTGGGGCTCCTGCACCCACGTCCTACCGGCTGCCTAAGTGCATCCGGCCGGGCTCGCAGCTGCGGAGCCTAGGTTGCTTCTGTATCCTACGTTCCACGCGGAACCCCTGGCTAGTGTCGGCGGGAATAGGCTGCAGCGCGTGCAGCCTAACCCTCAATCCGCCTAATCCCAGGACGCTGCAGCACAGTCACCGCAACACGTACAAGAACACAAAGTTGTAGATCCCCGTCACCAACGCGAGACACCACACCAACACCACGTACGGGCCCGTGTGCCGATGGAGCGACCGCAGCCTGGGCACGGCGCGGCTCGTGAGTTGCCACGCCATCCCCGCAAACGTCGCGAACGCGAACGCGAGATGAATCTTGAAAAACGGCAACGCCGTGAGCGCCGGCCGCCGCGCGCTCGGCTCCATCAGAAACCCGAACGACACCACCACCCCGACCGTGATCGCGACCGCCGCGACCATCAACGCGGCGTGCAGACCCTGCCGACCCCGCCGTACCCGCGTGGCGGCGTACACCAGCACCGGCGGACCGACGAGCGCCCAGCTGAGCGCGACCAGCGCCGGCCACGGCGCGCTCACCGCGCCCGCTCGATCGGCCACCGCCCCACCACCTTTCTCCCCGCTCCCCGCTTCCCTCCGTCGACCACCACGTACTCGTCATGGTGCGCGACCGTCAAACAACAATGATTGGGCACGATCTCGACCTGCTCCCCCACGCGGAACCGCCGCTCGATCGCCTCCGGCGCTTGCGCCCGCACGATGCCGTGCTCCTGCGACACCGACGCCAGCGTCAGCTCGGGATGGGCCCGAATCTCCCCCATGGCCGGCGAGAGATTCAGGTGCGTCGGCCCCACGTCCTTCGACAAGGCCAGCGCCCCCGCGTCCACTACGAAGTGCGCCGCTCCCGGCTGGTGCGATACCACCGTCGCCAGTACCGTCACCCCGACGTCCTCCGGCCCGCAACACCCGAGGTGTACGTTCGTGCGATCGTTGAACACGTAGCTGCCCGGCCGCGCCTCCGTCACCCCGGTCAAATCCTCCACCGCCGCCATGGACGGCGTCGACCCCACACTGATCTCCCGCACGGGCACGCCATCCTTCCGCAGCAGCTCGGCAAACCACACCATCACCCGCCGCTCCTCCTCCGCCACTTCCGCCGCCGCGGCACGGCCCGTGGTGTGATAGGCGTGCCCCGAATGACTCAACAATCCGTCGAACGCGAGGCCCTGCTCCCGCCCCAGCTCGCGCGCCACCTCGAGCGCATAGTGCGACGCCGGGTCCACCCCCGCGCGATGGTAACCGCAGTCCACCTTGAGAAAGACGTGCAGCCCCGTGCCGGCGAGGGCCCGGGCCGTCGCGAGGTCGTCCACCACTACGCGCAACGTGGCGCGCTCGGCAATCCGGCGCACGCGGGGCAGATGGCTCGGGTCGAGTGGAAACGCCCACGTGAGGTCGTCGAATCCCCCCCCTCCTTCTCCTGGGGCGAACGCCTCGGCCTCGGCAAGCGTGGATACCGTCACCCCCCGCGCCCCGTGCGCCAGCTGGCGTCGGCCCAGCTCCACACACTTGTGGGTCTTGATGTGCGGGCGCAGCGCGACTCCCAACCGCTTGGCGCGGTCGGCCATGCGTTGGATGTTGCGCTCCACCACGTCGAGGTGCAGGAGCAGCGCCGGAGTTTCGATGTCGTGCATAGCCTGTTCCGCAAATGCGGGTGTTGAAAGGTTGCGCGATCCGAACCTCACCGTTCAATTCCGCGTTCCGCGTTCCGCGTTCCGCGTTCCGCAATCCGCAATTGTCACTGCCGCACCAGATGGAACTCGGTCTGCCGCCGCAGCACCCAGCGCATGCGTCCGTCCGCGGTCAGCTCGGCCTCCTCTTCCTGCGCCGACCGGACTGGCTGATTCTCCCACTCGGGCACCGGCGTGGTGGCCTGGAGCTCGATCGAAAACCAGGTGCCGGGCAGGAACCGCGTGTCGCCCCGACCCGGCACGCCTTCCTGGTGATCCCACAGCCCGATGAGCGGGCCCGCGCCGTGCCCGCGGTCGCCGATGGGATGGGTGTATACCGTCCCGGTGATGCCCGCGGCCCGCATGCGCGCGAGCGTGGCGGCGAGCGCTTCGTTGCCGCTCCGCCCGGGACGGATCTCCTCGAGCAACAGGTCCTGCAGCCGGTTCGAGTTGCTCAGGGCGCGCTTCAGCCCTTCAGGCGCGTCGCGCTCGCCCTCCCGCAGTACGTAGCCCATGTGCTGGGTGTCGGTGTTGAGGCCCAGCGCCGTGATTCCGAAGTCGCAATGCAACACGTCGCCCCGCCGGATCACCACGCTGCCTGAATCGGACAGGTCCACGCCCCGGCGCTGCACGCTCACCGAGGGCTGAAACCAGGTGGAGAGCCCCAGGTCGTTCACGCGCTGCCGCATCCACCACACGACGTCCTCCGTGGTGGTCCGGCCCGGCGTGATCACCCGGCTCGAAAACGCCGTCCCGATGATGTCCCACACGATCTCTTCCATCCGCCGGTACACGGGGAGCATGGCGGGCGCGCGGATCGCCTGATAGTCGTGCGCCAGGTCCTCCACCCGCACGACGCGGTCGAGATACCCGGGCGTCAGCGCCCGCTGCATCTGCTCCCATTCGCCTACCGAGAGTCCGTCCGAGAAGGCGTGCGTGTGGGAGATGTCGACGGCGATGTTCCTGGGACTCCGCTCCTCGACCACGCGGCGCAGCAGATCCCACTGGCCCTGACCCACGAGCTCCGGCCGGCGCCCGGTCGTCGGGTCGATGGTGTCCCGCGCCGTGTACACGCGGTACATCCCGCCTTGCGAGCTGCCCCCCAGCGCGAGCCGCTCGAGCTCCTGCCCGGCGCCCCGGTCGAAGAAAACATAGATCGTGCGCCGGCGGGCGAAAAAGGTGGTGGGGGACACGAGCGCCCAGAACACCGGATCTTCGTTGTACTCCCGCATCGACACGACCCACAGCTGGACGCCGTGGCGGCGCATCAGGGCGGGGAGCACCGAATCGAGCCGGTAGCGCAGCCACTCCTGCTGGACCGCCGCCTGCTCGCGCAGCGTGCCGAGTGGGCGGGTCGGGGAAACGGTGAGCCCGGGCATCGGGGTGGTCGCGACCTGCGCGAGCGAGAGCACGAGCGCGGCGGCAAGGAGCATGGGGCGATCTCACGAAGGGGTGGAAGAGGAGGGCTCCCAGGCCCGGAAGCGGGCGTGGGACAGGAACAGGGCGGCTCCCCAGAGCAGCAGCAGGGTCCAGCCGATGACGCTGTACCCGCCGATCCAGTGGTGCAGCGTGGTGCCCACGATGTCCCGGCCGCCAAGCCCGATGGCGACGAGCAGCGCGGCGAGGGCCGTCCAGGCGACCCGCCAGCCGCGCGGCAGCGCGGCCCGCGGGATCGCGAGGAAGGCGTAGGCAACGAACAGCAGGGTCACGAGGTGTGATTTCCAGGTCAGCGCCGACAGGAGGTGTCCGGTCAAAAAGACGCTCGAGAGCTCGAACACGGACAGGGGCTGACCGCGGGCCCGCAGCCAGACGAGCGTGGCGCCGAAGCCGAGCGCCACGGCGAGCGCCGCGCCGGCAGACAGCGCCTGTCGCGTCGCGTCCGACGCCGGGACGACCCGATAGTCCGAACCGCCCGGCTGCTGCGGGGGGCGGGTCAGCCGGTAGATCGACGCGCCCAGACTCTGGTTCAAGTAGCTCGCGTCCACCCGCCCCGCGTGGAGCCCCGCGATCACGGTCGCGTGATATTCCTGTAGATCCTGCACTCCGCGATCGAAGCCGCGTTGCAGGATCGGCAGCGCGAAGGCCGTCGCGGCGAATGCCGCGACCGCCAACGCCTCCCGTCGTCGGCCCCGCACGAGGAGCCAGACGACGAAAAAGACCGGGATCAGCTTGAGCGCCGCGGCCCCGACGAACGCGCCCGCGGCGGCGACGTCGCGGCCGTCCAGGTGCGCCGTGATGCCCAGCAGCACCAAGACGAAAAGCGGTACGTCGATCTGCACCAGGTTGAGGTTATTGAGGTAGAACTGGCCCGTGCAAACCAGCGCCGCGACGAACGGCCAGCGAGGTCGCTCGCTCTCCGGCCACACGCGCCGGAACACGCGGCGGGTCAGCACCAGCGCGACGGCGATCAACGCCAGGTTTGCGAAGTAAAACAGCCCCGCCGCCACCTTGAGCGGGAACAGCGCGATCACCTGGAACACCATGGCCGCGAACGGCGGATAGGTGGGCGGTCCCCGCACGTCCGGTCGCAGCACGTAGACCGGCTCGCCCGACCGGAAGAGCTTGCCGGCCATCCACTTGGCGTGGAGGTCCGTACCCGGGCGCTGGTCCGCCGCCCGGATCGCCGACAGCGCTGCGCCGCCCGCGATCAGCGCGGCGAGGACCAGCAACCGACCGGGGCGGGGCGCCCTACTCATCGAGCCGGCGCCCGCGCACCTCGATGCGCTGGAACCGCTCGATGCGGCCCGACCCGCCGACGAACGCCGATGCGACCCAGCTCGTGAGCCCCACCACGATCGCGCCCAGGGTGGCGGGGAGGAGCCCGCTCAGGCTGAACCCCGGCACCAGCCACGCGACCAGCGCGAGCGAGATCCCGTTCACGACCAGGATGAACAACCCGAGCGTGAGCACGGTGATGGGCAGCGTCAGGATCAGGAGGATCGGCCGGATCACGGCGTTGACGATGCCGAGCAGCAAGGCCGAGACGAGCAGGCCGCGCCAGCCGTCGATCCGGAGGCCCGGGACGATGGTGCTCGCGGCCCAGAGGCCGAGCGCGGTGATCGCCAGGCGGTAGAAGAACCCTTTCATGGTGCCGGAAACATAGCCGCTAGGGGCGCCGTCCGGCCACGAACTGCGCCGTGACCCCCGGCCGCATGCGCACGCCCATCCGCTCGTCGAACAACACGGCGCCTTTGAGCGAGTCCCGGCCGTACCAGTGCGCGCCGATCCCGGCGAAGGGCCCGAGGTCCGCCGGCCAGCCCAGCACGATCATCTGCTCGGGCTGGCCGAACCAGGCCACGGCGAGCGTCTCGGCCCGGGGCACGGCGAAGATGATTGATCCCCGGAACACGCATTCCCCGCGCACGACGGTCGTGCCGGTGTCGAGCATGAGGTCGGTGAGGGTGAACCGGTCGCCCAGGCCTTCCGGCAGGGTGAGCGTGTCGCCGCGCGCCACCACCCAGTGGCCGGCGTAGGGCAGGGAATGGCGCCGCAGGCGGCGGAACTGCTCCGAGCGGCACGGGTCGCGCGGCCCGCACGCGGCCGTCGCGGCGGCGACCGCGAGCAGCACGGCGCCGCTACTTCTTCTCACGCTCCGCGCGGTCCGGCCCTTTTTGCAGGCGCGACAGGATGTTCACCCCCGTCGCCGTCTCGATCTGCTCGGTCAGCCGGATGATCGCCTCGGGGAACTGCGCCGCCGCCGCGGCGACGCCGGACCCCGCCTTCCCGCTCTGTCCGCCGGAGTCGATCACCGCCAGCTTGTCGATCTTGATGTGCTCCACCGAGCCGGCCAGCTCCTTCACCAGCTCGGGCAGCATGTTCAGGATGAAGATCCGCTCGGCGTCCGTCCCGGCCCGCGAGTAGAGTTGGATCATCCTGTCCAGGATCGACAGGTTCGCCTGGCCGTTTTCGAGGATCGAGGCGGCGGCGCCTTTGGCGCGCAGCTCCGAGGCCTGCCGGTCGGCCTGCGCCGGGATCACCACGTCGGCTTCCACGCGCTTCTGCTCCAGCACGATACGCTCGGTCTGGAGCTCCTGCTGGGCTTTGACCTTGGCCTTCTCGCCCGAGACCAGCGCCTCGGCCTCGCGGGCCAGTGCTTCCGCTTCGAGCTCGGCGCGGCGCACGCGCAGCCGGTTGTTCTCCTCGGAGATCTTGAGGTCCGCCTGGATCTTCGCCACCTGCGCCGCCTGGTGGGCCGAGGCCTCGGTCTGCTCCGCCTCCGACGTGCGCGTCGCCTCCGCCACCCGGGCGAGCTTCAGGATCTCGGCGGTGCGCTGGCGGCCGATCGAATCGAGGTAGTTCACCTCGTCGGTGACGTTCTGAATCTTCAGAGTGTCGAGCTCGAGCCCGAGCTTCTTCAAGTCCTCGTCCGCTTCCTCGATCAGCGTCTGCGCGAACTTGAGGCGGTCCTCGTTGACTTCCTCGGGCGTGAGCGTGGCGAGCACCCCGCGGAGATTCCCCTCGAGCGTGTCCTTGGCGATCTGCATGATCTCGTTGAACGGCTTGTTCAGCAGCCGCTCGACCGCGTTGTACGACACGGGCTCGCGGGCGCACACCTTGACGTTCGCGATGCCGATCACGATGAGCGGAATCCCGCCCTTGGAGTAGGCGTTCTTCACCGACAGCTCGATGGGGATCGTGGTGAGGTCAACGCGCGAGACCTTCTCGATGATGGGGATACGCAGCGTGCGCCCGCCGTGGAGCAGGCGGTACCCCACTTCCCGGCCGTCCTCCATGGTGCGGCGGCGCCCGCTGATCACCACCATCTCGTTGGGCAGACCGATAATGATGAGGGAGCGCACCACGTAGATCAGCCCCCCGAGCAGGAACAGCGTGACGCCGCCCAGGGCGGCCAGCACTTCAGGCGACATATGACACCTCAGGCAGGGAGTTGACGCTCGTACTGGTCCGGGGTCGCGACCTCGGCCACGCCGTTCACCACCCGGACGACCACGACCTCCGTCCCGGCGGGGAGGGGAGCCGCGGCGGAGAGCGACGCGACGGCTTCCGGCGCGAGCCGGGCCGTCAGGTACACTTCGCGCCCGCCCAGGAGACAGGCCACGCGCCCCGCGCGGCCCGGCTCGAGCGGCAGGGTCAGGCGGGCCCGCTCGCCCATGAGCTGCGCGTCGTCCAGCGCGTCCACCGTGGTCTCCGAGCGCCGTAACAGCTCGAACACCACGTGGCTCAGGAGAAAGAAGCCGGCGCCCAGGCCGATCGCCGAGAGCAGCGTGAAGAATGGGTTCGCGCCGATCAGGGTCAGGACGGTGCCCGTGAGGCCGAAGCCCGCCGCGCCGAAAACGAAGTTGCGCGGGCGCAGAAACGCCAGCGCCAGCTCCCCGACGCCCGGATGATCCGCATCGGCGAGGGTCGGGTGGTCGTGCCCGACGTCGTGCCCATGGTCCCCGTCGCCCGCGAACAGGCTGAAGGCCAGGAGGCCTACGCCCACGATGGCGGCGAAGAGATACACCCCGAACATCACGTCCTCCGGAAGGCAGCGCGCGCCGATGAAACTGCCGCCCGGCCCGCCCCGGCGGAAGCCCCGGCTCAGGGGGGCGGACTGATCGTGTCGGTCACCTGGATCCGGGCGCTCGTCGAGTCCGCCGCCCGCATCGCCGCTCCGACGCCGCGCGCGCCCGGGATCCGCGACTGCGCGAGGATGCTGTCCCGCTGCCGCTGGGTGAGCGAATCACCGGCCTGCGCGGACCCGCCGCCGCCCTCGCCGCACGCGAACGCCAGTGCCGTCCCCGCCACGGCCCACCATCGACCCATAGAATCGCTCCGTCTGCTCAGGGGGTGATCCCAAGTGTAGCGGAGGGGAGGCCGGGCTGCCAATCTTCAGCCGGCGAACCACCGGAGGCTCCATGCGATCCCGTTTCGGCGTTGTGCTCGCCCTCGCGCTCGCCGCCTGCCGACCCGCGCCGCCCGCCGCCGTGCTCGCGGGCGGGAGCTGGGTGGACCTGAGCTACGGCTTCGACAGTGCGACCATCTATTGGCCGACCGCCAAGCCCTTCCAGCTCGAAGTCGTGGCGGCGCAGCGCACCCCCGCCGGCTACTACTACGCGGCCAACACCTTCGCGGCGGCCGAGCACGGGGGGACCCATCTCGACGCGCCGGTCCATTTCGCCGAGGGACGTCATACGACCGACCAGATCCCCCTCGAGCAGCTGATGGGGCCGGCGGTCGTGCTGGACGTCAGTCGCCAGGCCGAGGCCGACCCGGACTACCGGGTCACCTCGGATGTGCTTGACACCTGGGAGCGGGTCAACGGCCCGATTCCGGCCGGCGCGATCGTGCTGGTCCGCACGGGCTGGGGCGCCCGGTGGCCGGACCGCGCGCGCTACCTGGGCACCGCCCGCACCGGCGCCGCGGCCGTGCCGGAGCTGCACTTCCCGGGCCTCCATCCGGACGCCGCGCGCCGGCTGGTGGAGCGCCGCGTGGACGCCGTGGGAATCGACACGCCGAGCATCGACTACGGGCAGTCCACCACGTTCGACGTGCACCAGATCCTCTTGGGCGCGAATATTCCGGCGTTCGAGAACGTGGCGCAGCTCGACCGCCTCCCCGTGACGGGGGCGTTCGTGATCGCGCTGCCGCTGAAGATCGTGGGGGGGAGCGGCGGACCGCTGAGAATAGTGGCGGTGCTTCCGTAGATACATTGTGGAATGCGGACTTCGGAATGCGGAATGGACGGGTGGGCTTCAATTCCGCATTCCACACTCCGCATTCCGCATTCAGCTCGGGAGCCCCTTTTTCACGACCTCCTCCATCACCTCCGCGAACCGGTCCACCTCCGCGGTGGTATTGTAGACGCTCGGCGTGATCCGCAGGCACGAGAACTCGGCGTGCACGATCGGCGTCACGATGATGCGGTGCTTGTCCCACAGGTAGCCGACCACCTTGCCCACATCCACGTTGGCGATCGCGACCGAGGCGAGCCCGCACGATTGCGCCGGGTCGTACGGCGTGAGGATCCTCACGCCGGGCAGCGGCTCGAGCCGCTTGGCCCAGCGGTCCCGCAGATAGCGGAGCCGGGCCGCCTTGCGCTCCGCGCCGATCCCCTCGTGAAACGTCAGCGCCTCCGCGATGGCGTTGTGGTTCGCCGCCGGATGGGTGCCGATCTCCTCGAACTTGCGGATGTTGGCGTTCATCTCGGGCGGGGCGGCCATCAGCGGCCAGATCGTGGGGATCTTGTCGCGGCGCACGTAGAGAAACCCCGTGCCGTGCGGCGCGAGCAGCCACTTGTGAAGACTGGTGCCGTAGTAGTCGCAGTCCAGCTCGTCGCGGTTGAAGGGGAAGTGGGCGTAGGCGTGCGCGCCGTCGACGATCACCTCGATCCCGCGGGCGCGCCCCAGTCGGCAGATCCGCTGCACGGGAAAGATCTGACCGGTGAGGTTCGTGATGTGACAGAAGTGAATGACTTTGGTGCGCGGAGTCAGCGCCCGCTCGATCCGGGTGGCCAGATCGTCCAGCGAGGGCGGCGGGACGGGGAAGGTGATCTGCTTCAGGACGATCCCGTCGCGCCGCTCCCGCTGCTTCCAGGTCGTGAGCATGCGCGGGTAGTCCTGCGTCGTTGTGAGCACCTCGTCCCCGCGGGCGAGCGGGATCCCGAGCTGCACGATCTCGAGCGCCTCGCTCGCGTTGCGCGTGATCGCCATTTCTTCGGGGTCGCACCCGAAGCTCGCCGCCAGCCGCCGCCGCACCGACTCGACCTGCGGCTCTAGAATCCCCCACATCGTGTGCACCGGCGCCTCGTTGGACAGCTCGAGGTAGCGCCGCATCGCCTCCTGCACCACGCGCGGGCTGGGACTCACCCCGCCGTTGTTCAGATTGATCAGCGTGCGGTCCACCGTGAAGGCCCGCTGCACGTCGATCCAGAAGTCCTCGTCCGCCGCGACGTCCGCCGGCGCGCGGCCGTCCGCCATGCGGAGGGCGGCGCCCAGGCGCTGGAGCCCGTCGTCCCGCAGGGCGGGAATGGCGGCCGAAGCCGCGAACAGCGAACCGAGAAACCGGCGACGCGTCGTCATGGCTGGCGATTCTCCTTGGTGGTCGGGGGGGGGGGGGGGGGGGGGGGGGGGGGGGGGGGGGGGGGGGGGGGGGGGGGGGGGGGGGGGGGGGGGGGGGGGGGGGGGG
>JBOHSA010000137.1:0-3507 GCA_050732995.1 Gemmatimonadales bacterium
CCCCCCCCCCCCCCCCCCCCCCCCCCCCCCCCCCCCCCCCCCCCCCCCCCCCCCCCCCCCCCCCCCCCCCCCCCCCCCCCCCCCCCCCGCACGGCCGGCGCGGGAACGGCGTCCTCACTTTCCCCCCCGACTTCGCCCCGGGCCGGCGCTACCCGCTGGTACTCTTGATTCACGGGGGACCGACGGCTGCCTCCACCGAGGAGTTCTCGAGCCGCGCGCAGCTCTTCGCGGCGCGCGGCTGGGTGGTGTTCCAGCCCAACTACCGGGGCTCGGACAACCTCGGCAACGCCTACCAGCGGGCGATCGCCGCGGGCGCGGCCGACGGGCCGGGGCGCGACGTGATGGCGGGATTGCAGGCGGTGAAGCGCCGGGGGTTCGTGGACACGACGCGCATCGCGGTCTCGGGCTGGTCCTACGGTGGCTTTCTCACGGCCTGGCTGATCGGGCGCTATCCGACCGAGTGGCGCGCCGCCGTGGCCGGCGCCGCGCCGCTCGCTGTGCTCGACATGTACAACCTGTCGGACCTGAACGTCATGCGGCGGCATTTCATCACCGGGTCGCCGTGGACGGGCGGCGCGGAACGGCTCCTGGCCTGGATGCGGGAATCGCCGATCGCCTACGCCACCGCCATTCGAACCCCGACCCTGATCCTCTCCAACACCGGGGACAGTCGCGTCGCCGTCACCGGCTCGTACATGCTGTATCATGCGCTGCGGGACAACGGGGTGCCCGTCAAGTTCATCACCTACCCGGGGCCGGGCCACGCGCCTGCCGATCCCGTGCGTCAGCGCGATGTACAGCGGCGGTGGATCGAGTGGCTGGAGCAATACTTCAAGCCGTAGCCCGCACCGCTTGGCGTTCGGCGGCGTAACTCGATATCTTGCTCCCCGGCTGACGGCTCTCCCGTCGCGAACCCGTTCACCGGAGGGGTGCGATGCAGATCTTCTCGAGCGGTGGCGTTGAGTTTCTGCTGCGGTGGGTGCACTTCCTCGCCGGCATCACCTGGATCGGCCTGCTCTACTATTTCAATTTCGTGCAAGGCCCCTTCTTCGCCGAAGCGGACGCGGCGACCAAGAGCGCGGCGACGCAGAAGCTCGTGCCCCGCGCGCTGTGGTGGTTCCGCTGGGGCGCCATGCTCACGTTCCTCTCCGGCGCCCTGATCCTGGCGAAACGGGGCGGCGAGGTGGGCGCGCAGGTGTGGGGCACGCCGTGGGGCGTCGCGATCCTGACCGGCGCGCTGTTCGGCATCCTGATGTTCCTCAACGTCTGGCTCGTGATCTGGCCGAACCAGAAGGTCGTCATTGCCAACGCAGGCGCCACGGCGGGCGGTGGCGCGGCGAACCCCGCGGTGGCCGTCGCGGGCCGGCGCGCGTTCCTGGCTTCGCGGACGAACGTCGTGTTCTCCGTCCCGATGCTGTTCTTCATGGGCGCCGCGTCGCATCTCTCGCCGCTCGTGACGGGCAGCCTCGGCGACTACTGGGCGGTCGTGCTGGTGCTCGCCGCGCTCGTCGAGCTGAACGCGCTCCTGGGGGACAAGGGCCCGACCAAAAAGCCGCTCGAAACGGTGCGCAGCGTGATCGTGTCGGGGTTCGTCTTCTGGGCCCTGATCTACGGCGCGGTCGAGCTCTGTTTGAAGTGACCGCCACCGCCGAGCTGCTCCGGCAGATTCAGGCGCTCTAACGCTGGCCTCGGTCACCCTTCGGCAGCTCACCAAGCTCTTCGACCGCTCCGCGCCGGCCGCGCTGCGCGACCTCTCGCTCGAGGTCCAGGACGGCGAGTTTCTGGTGCTGCTCGGGCCTTCCGGGTGCGGTAAAACCACCGCCCTGCGCTGCATCGCCGGTCTCGAAGCGCCGACGGCCGGCGCTGTACTCATCGGCGACCGGATCGTCACGCACCTCCCGCCCGCCGCTCGCGACGTGGCGATGGTGTTCCAGGACTACGCGCTGTATCCGCATCTGACGGTTCGGGGCAATCTGGCGTTCGGCCTCGAGATGCGTCGCGTGCCGGGTCCCGACATCGCGCGCCGGGTCGGCGAAGTCGCTGTGCGCCTCGGCCTCACGGAGCTGTTGGACCGGCACCCGGAGCAGCTCTCCGGCGGCCAGCGCCAACGCGTGGCGTTGGGCCGCGCGATCGTCCGGCAGCCGCAGGCGTTCCTGTTGGACGAGCCGCTTTCCAACGTCGACGCCGCGCACCGGGTCGAGCTCCGCGCCGAGCTGCTCCGGCTGCATCGCGGCTTGCGGGCGACGATGATCTACGTGACGCACGATCAGGCCGAGGCGATGACGCTGGGGCGGCGCATCGCCGTCCTCCACGAAGGCCGGCTCCGGCAGCTCGGCACGCCGGCCCAGGTCTACGAGCGGCCCGCCGACGTGCTCGTCGCGCGCTTCCTGGGCCACCCGGGCATGAACATCCTGCAGGGCCTGGAACGGAGCACCGGAGACGAGACGGGCAGCCGGGTCGTTCAGTGTGGCTCCTTGACGGTTCCCGTGGATCTGCCGACGTATGAGGGCGAGCTCCAGCTCGGCATCCGGCCCGAGCATGTGGGGGTCTGCGGCGTGGATCAAGGAGCCGGCAACGCCGCGGTCCTGATGGTCGAGACCCTGGGCAGCGAGACGCTGGTGCATCTCGATGCCGACGGGCAGACCATCGTGGCCAAGCTGCCGGGCATCGTCGAAGTCGCGGTGGGGGACCTGGTCGGCGTGAAAGTTGACCGGCAGCGCTTGCACCTGTTCGACGCCGCCGGCGCGAGACTGGGGTGAGCACCGTCCGGCGGCCGGGTCCGTGGCGGGCCGCGGCCCTGGGCGCGGCAGCGCTGGCCGCACTCCTGACCTTCGCCGCCGCCCGTTGGGCCAGCGGTCGCTACGAGCGCGCGGCCACCATACGCTCGGCCGCCACCGCCGCCGCCTACCTCGCGCTGCTCACGCCGGCGGATTCCACCGGCTTCGTTCTCCCCCGGCTGCTGGTGGAGGCGCGCGCCCTCGCCTCCCTCCCCGGCTGGAGTGGCGTCGAGGTATACCACGGCACCGCGCCGCTCGTGCTGGCGACGGCGCCGCCGCTCGAACCGGCGACCTTCGACAGCCTGCGCGTGACCGCAGCCGCCCGTTGGCGGGGCGGCTGGGTCCTGGTTCCGCTCAGGGACCGGCACGACCGGGAGGTGGTGGGCGCGGTCGCCCGCCGGCTCAGTGGCCTGGGTGGTGGGTGGCGTCTGTGGTGGACGGCCCTTGCCGCCCTTGCTGCGGTGCTGGGCGCGCTCGCCGCCGCCGGCGCGATCGGCGCCGAGACCGTCCGGCAACGCCGGGCGCTGACCGCGCAGGTGGCCGCGGCCGGGCTGCTCGGCGTCGCGGCCTTTGGCGCCGTGCACCGGACCGCCCGCGCCTCCACCGATCAGTGGCTCGGGGACGCCCGGCTCCTGATCCAGGAGGCCGTAGCCCGCACGCCGGCGTCCCGCGTCGCCACCGCCGATCTGGCCCGTATTGCCCGCGGGGCCGAGCTCGCTCCCGGCACCGG
>JBOHSA010000138.1:0-4018 GCA_050732995.1 Gemmatimonadales bacterium
CGCGCTGATCCTCGCCGCCGCCGGCCTGGAGCGCCTCGGCCTGCAAGACGCCCCCCGCGTGCCCATCCCAGCCGCCATCCTCCTGCCCGCGCCCGGCCAGGGCGCGCTCGGCCTCGAGATCCGGGCCGACGACGCCCGCACGCGTCGGTCGCTCGCGCCGCTGGACGACCCGGCGAGCGCCGCCCAGGTGACGGCCGAGCGCGCGGTGCTGGCGGCGCTCGAGGGCGGCTGCCAGGTGCCGGTGGCCGCCTATGCGCGGTCCCCGCGCCTCTATGGCCGGGTCACGGCGCTCGACGGCACCATTCAGCTCACGGCGTCGGCCGAGCTCGATGCACGCGATCCGGCCGCCGCCGGGGCGGCGGTCGCCGCCTTGCTCCGCGCCCAGGGCGCACCGAGATTGCTCGGCCGATGACCGTCCCCTTCGCGCCCTTCCCCGTCCGGCGGATGCGCCGGCTCCGCCGCACCCCGGCGCTGCGGCGCCTGGTGCAGGAGACCCATCTCGCCCCCTCGCAGCTCGTCTGGCCGCTGTTCGTGGTGCACGGGGAAGGGGTGCGCCGGGAAATCCCCGCGCTGCCCGGCGTATTCCATACGTCGGTGGACGAACTGGTCAAGGACGCCGAGCGCGCCGCCGCCCTCGGCCTCGGGGGGATCATTCTGTTCGGGATTCCGGCGGCGAAGGACGCGACCGGCTCCGAGGCGTACGACGAGCAGGGGATCGTGCAGCAGGCCGCCCGGGCGGTGAAGCGCGCCGTCCCCCAGCTCCTCGTGATCGGCGACGTCTGTCTGTGCGAGTACACCGATCACGGCCACTGCGGCGTCGTCTCGGCGGCCGGCGAGGTGGAGAACGACGCGTCGGTGTATCTGCTCGGCAAGGTGGCGGTGACCCAGGCGCGCGCCGGCGTCGACCTGGTCGCGCCGAGCGACATGATGGACGGCCGCGTGGCCGGGATTCGCAAGGCCCTGGACGCGGCGGGGCACCTCCATGTGCCGATTCTGTCATACGCCGCGAAGCTCGCGTCGGCGTTCTACGGCCCGTTCCGGGAGGCGGCCGGCTCCGCGCCGCAGTTCGGCGACCGCCAGTCCTATCAGCTGGCCGTCACGAATTCCGACGAAGCGATGCGAGAGATCCGCCTCGATCTCGCGGAAGGCGCGGACATCGTCCTGGTGAAGCCGGCGCTCCCGTGCCTCGATCTCATCCGGCGCGCCAAGACGGAGTTCGGCGCGCCCCTCGCCGCCTACCAGGTGAGCGGCGAATACGCGATGATCAAGGCGGCGGCGGCCCGGGGGATGCTCGACGAGGCCCGCGCCATGTGGGAGACGCTGTCCGCCATCCGGCGGGCGGGGGCGGACATCATGCTCACCTATTTCGCGGCGGTGGTGGCGGAGCAACTCTAGGCCGAACAGCGTCGAACAAAGTCGTCCAGCGAGATCGTCGACCACGATCGTCGACCACGATCGTCCAACGGAGGAGCGTATGCATGGTCACGCCCCAGTTGGACGTCTTCGTTGGACGAATGTGTTCGACGGACGAATGTGTTCGACGAATTCGTGCTGTTACATCGCAGTCGGATCTTTCGGCAGCAGCACGTATTTCCACAGCATCGCCGCCCCCACCGCGCCGCCCACTGGGCCGATCCAGTAGATCATGTGGGACTGCCAGGCGCCCATGACGAGCGCCGGCCCGAAGGCCCGCGCGGGGTTGAGCGCCGCGCCCGTGAGCGAGCCGGCGACCAGCGTGCTTACGAATACCGTGAGCCCGATGCCGAAGCCGCCGATCTTCGGCGCCTCGGGCGAGACGGCGGTGCCGAGCACCGCGGTCATGAGACAGAACGTGAGGAGCGCTTCGATCCCCAGACCTTGCCCGACCCCGATCCGCACCGAGATCGCCGGCGTGCCCAGGTTCGTGGCGACGTCGAGCCCGGCCGGCAGCAGGGCGCGGACGAGCAGCGCGCCCAACACCGCGCCGGCGAGCTGGACGGCGACGTAGCCGCCGGCGGTCTGCGCGTCCACCTTACGCGCGGCGAACAGGGCGAGCGTCACGGCCGGGTTCAGATGCCCCCCTGAGATACTCATCGTGGCCGACACGAGGATGGCGAGCGCGACGCCGTGCGCGAGCGCGATGGTGAGCGGGGCGGCCACGCTCGGCGTGCCGCCGTGCATCACGACACTGCCCACGCCGAGGAACACGAACAGCGCGGTCCCCACGAACTCGGCCGCGAGCGGCCGCACGAACTTGGCATTCATGGATGATCCTCGAGGGAAGGATGCGGCGCCAATCTACCGACCGGCCTACGCCCGCCGCAACACCAGCGTCGCATTGATGCCGCCGAACCCGAACGAGTTCGAGACCACGACCTCCGGGGCGGCGGCCCGGCCCTCGCGCGGCAGGCAGTTCAGGTCGCAGGCGGGATCGGGGCGCTCCAGGTTGAGCGTGGGCGGCAGCCAGCGCCGGTCCATCGCCAGAGCGCAGATCGCCGCTTCGATCGCGCCGCTCGCCCCGAGCGCGTGCCCGTAGTAGCCCTTGGTGCCGCTCACGGCCAGGCGATACGCGTGGTCGCCGAACACCTGCTTGATCGCGACGGTCTCGGTGGTGTCGTTGAGCGGAGTGGAAGAGCCGTGCGCGTTGACGTAGCCGACCTCCCCCGGCGCGACGCGCCCGTCCTCCAGGGCCAGCCGCATGGCGCGCGCGGCCTGGCGCCCGTCGGGCCGGGGCGCGGTCATGTGAAAGGCGTCATTGGTGTACGCGTGGCCCACGACTTCGGCGTAGACCCGCGCGCCCCGCGCCAACGCCCGGCCCCGCTCTTCCAACACGAGCACCGACGCGCCTTCCCCCATCACGAAGCCGTCCCGGCCCGCGTCGAACGGCCGAGAGGCGGTGGCGGGGTCGGCGTTGCGGGTGCTCATCGCGCGAATCACGCTGAACGCCGCGAAGGTGAGCGGAGCGAGCGGCGCCTCGGCCCCGCCCGCCAGCATGACGTCGGCCCGGCCGTCGCGAATGACGTGGAAGGCCTCGCCCACGGCGATCGTTCCCGAGGCGCAGCTCATGGCGTTGGTGGCGTTGGGGCCGGTGAACCCGAAAGCGATGGCGATGTTGCAGCTCGCGGCGCCGGGGAACACCGCCAGCGCAAGCGTCGGGTCGAGCCCCCGGACCCCTTCCTTTAAGTAGCAGGCGACCTGGGATTCGGCGAACGCCACGCCGCCCAGCGCCGAGCCCATCATGGCGCCGATCCGGTCCGGGTCCTCCCGCTCCGCGTGGAGGTCCCCGTCCTCGAGCGCCAGGCGCGCGCTCGCCACGGCGAGCTGGGAGAACCGATCCAGGCGCCGGACCCGTTTGGCCTCGAGGTGATCCTGCGGCCGGAAGTCGGGAATCTCCGCCGCGATCCGGCTGCGGAACGGCGAGGGGTCGAACCGGGAGATCTCCCGCACCGCCGACGTCCGGGCCTCGAGGCCCGCCCACAGACCCCCCGCGCCCGTCCCAATCGGCGTCACCGCCCCCACCCCGGTGATCACCACGCGGCGCGGCCGCATCACCACCCTCCCCCGCTCCGCATGCCGCACTCTCCTCATCTCCCGGTTTCCGCGAATCGCTTGATCCCCGCCAGCGTGCGGGACGCGATTCCATGAATGAACACCGGGCCGATCACGAGATCCGCCGCGAGACCGCCGATCCCAGGCCAAGCGGGACCCGTCCACTGGTGAACGATTTCAACGCCCGTGGCGGCTCTCTGTCCACCGCCACCCTCACCCCCACCCCCACCCCCCTCCGGCGGCGCGAGCCGCCAGACTACATCCATTCCGCGGGTGATGCCGCGAACGTGGCGGTAGCGGATCTCGTGGGTTTCGGGAAGAACGGTCATCTCCGATACCCACCAGGTCGGATATTTGAGGATCGCAAAGGGTCGCCACGCCGCCATCTCTACCAGGGGGGGGGGGGGGGGGGGGGGGGGGGGGGGGGGGGGGGGGGGGGGGGGGGGGGGGGGGGGGGGGGGGGGGGGGGGGGGGGGGGGGGGGGGGGGGG
>JBOHSA010000139.1:0-10850 GCA_050732995.1 Gemmatimonadales bacterium
GAAGAAGCGGCCACCGCGGCCCTGGACCTGATCGCCGTCGAGTACGCGCCGCTCCGGGCGATCGCCACGGCCGAGGACGCCGTGCGCCATCCCGAGCCGCGCATCCACGAGTACGGCGACGGCGGGAACCTGCACAAGCTCATCCACCTCGAGTTCGGCGACGTCGAGGCAGGCTTCGCCGAGGCGGACCTGGTCCGCGAGGACGTGGTGTTCTTCGAGGGGAACACCCATCTCCCCATGGAGCAGCACGCGGCCCTCGCCGATTGGTCGCCGGACGGCAAGCTCACGCTGTGGAGCGCGACCCAGACCCCGCACTACGTGCACCGCGCGCTCGCCAAGGTGCTCGAGCTGCCGCCCGCGAAGATCCGCGTCATCGCCTGCCCCAACGGGGGCGGGTTCGGCGGTAAGAGCGACCCGTTCAGTCACGAGATCGTCGCGGCCAAGCTCGCCATGATCACCGGGCGCCCGGTGAAGATCACCCTGACCCGCGAGGAAGTGTTCTACTGCCACCGCGGGCGACACCCGACGCTGATGTGGGTGAAGACCGGCGTGAAGAAGGACGGCGCGATCACGGCCATGCACTTCAAGTCCCTGCTCGACGGCGGCGGGTACGGCTCCTACGGCGTCGCCAGCACGTACTATACGGGCGCGCTGCAGACGGTCACCTATCCGGTGCCCCACTACAAGTTCCAGGGTGCCCGGGCGTTCACCAACAAGCCGCCGTGCGGGCCGAAGCGGGGCCATGGGACGCCACAACCGCGGTTCGCGCTCGAGGTGCACCTCGACAAGATCGCCGAGCAGCTCGGCCTGGACCCGGCGGAGCTGCGGCTCCGGCACCTGGTGCCCCCGAACTCCCTCACCGCCAATTATCTGCGCGTGGGCTCCATGGGCCTGGGCGCCTGCATCCGCAAAGTGGTCGAGGGCGCGGACTGGAAGCGGAAGTTCCGCCGGCTGCCGCACGGCCAGGGAGTCGGGCTGGCCTGCTCGAGCTACCTCAGCGGCGCGGGGCTGCCGATCTACTGGAACAACATGCCCCATTCGGGCGTCCAGCTAAAATGCGACCGCGGCGGCGGGGTGACGGTGTTCTGCGGCTCGACCGACATCGGCCAGGGCTCGGACTCGATACTCGCCTATATCACGGCCGAAGTGCTCGGCGTCGACCCTTTCCATGTCAGCGTCGTCACCGCCGACACCGACCTCACGCCCGTAGATCTGGGCAGCTACTCCTCACGCGTCACACTGATGAGCGGCAATGCGGCGCTCCAGGCGGCGGAGCGCGCCCGCGCGATCATCGCGCCATACGCCGCCCGGAAGCTCGAGATCCCGGACGATCGTCTCGTGTTCGCCGGAGGTCGCGTGTTCGACGCCGCGGACCCCGAGCGGGGCGTGAACTTCGCCGAAGCCGTGCAGCTCGCGGAAGCGGCGCAGGGGACCGTGGGCACGGTGGGGTCGTACACGCCGCCTCCCGGTGCCGGCCGCTATCGCGGAGCGGGGGTCGGCCCGTCGCCGGCCTACTCCTACAGCGCGGCCATCGCGGAAGTCGACGTCGACCCCGCCACGGGGATCGTGGTGGTGCCGCGCATCTGGATCGCGCACGACGTGGGCAAGTCGATCAATGCGGCGACGGTGATCGGCCAAGTCGAGGGCTCGGTCTACATGGGCCTGGGCGAGACTCTGATGGAGGAAATGGCCTACCGCGGCAACCGCCACGTCGTCCACAAGATCCCGAGCCTGCTCGAGTACAAGAGCCCGACGACGCTCGAGATGTGCGACGTGGTCACCTACCTGATCGAGGACCCCGATCCGAACGGCCCGTTCGGCGCCAAAGAGGTAGGCCAGGGCCCACTGCTTCCCGTGATGCCGGCGGTCGCGAATGCCGTGTACGACGCGGTGGGCGTGCGCATCGACGAAGTGCCGATCACCCCCGAGAAGGTGCTCAAGGCGCTGCGGCGTAAGGCGAAGGGGGAGGAGCCGCGGTTCGGGCCGGCCCGCTTCCCGGAGATCCCGTGGCCCGAGGCGACGCGCGTACCGCCGCCCTGGGAAGGGGGCGACGGGACGGGGAAGGACGGGGGGGGGGGGGGACGGGGGAACACGGGGCAGGTGCCTGCATCGGCCGGCGAGCGGCAACACTAGATGCTCCGACTGCCCTCCTTCTCATATCTCCAGCCCAAGACGCTGCCGGACGCGCTCCGGATGAAGGCGGACGCGGGTCCGGAGGGGATGTACGTCGCGGGCGGGACCGACCTCTATCCCAACATGAAGCGGCGGCACCAGGAGCCGCGCACGGTGATCTCGTTGATGGCGGTCCCGGAACTCAAGGCGACGGAAGGACGGAATGGCGGAACGCATGGGGCGGTACTCGGCAGCTGCCTCACATTGACCGACCTGGCCGTCCTTCCGGCCTTCCGTCGCAGTTACGAAGCCGTCGCCCACGCGGCCGACCTCGTCTCCACCCCCCTGCTCCGGAACATGGGGACGCTCGGGGGCAACCTGTGCCTCGACACCCGGTGCAACTACTACAATCAGAGCTACGAGTGGCGGAAGGCGATCGACTTCTGCATGAAGAAGGACGGCGCGATCTGCTGGGTGGCCCCCTCCTCGCCGCGGTGCTGGGCGGTGAGCTCGTCGGACGTGGCCCCGGTGATGGTCGCCCTCGGGGCGAAGTACCTCCTCGTCGGGCCCGCCGGGGAGCGCGTCGTGCCCGCGGCGCGGTTCTATCACAATGACGGCATCAACTATCTCACCAAGCAGCCGGACGAGATCGTCACCGGGGTCCGGCTCCCCACCCCGGACGGCTGGGACGCGGTGTACCACAAGCTGCGGCGCCGCGGCTCCTTCGATTTCCCCGTGCTCGGCGTGGCGGCGTGGGTGCGGTGGGACGGTGCGACCGTGGCTGACGCGCGCGTGGTGCTGGGGGGCGTGGCGAGCTGGCCGCAGGAGGTACCCGAAGCGGGCGCCGCGCTCCGGGGCACGGCGCTCCAGCCGGACGCGATCGCCGCCGCGGCCGACGCCGCCTACCAGCCGTCCAAACCGCTCGACAACACCGATTTCGAGCTGTCTTGGCGCAAGCAGATGACGCGGGTGTACGTGACCCGCGCGCTGCAGGAGCTCCAGGTCAGGAGCCGCCGCTAGCCGTCGCCTCGACCATCACATCCGGTGCACACTCACGGCGTAGAGGATCACCAGCGACGCGATCGTCAGGTTCTTCCAGAAGTGCGCCTGTTGGTTCGCCTTCTGCATCGGATCGGTCTCGGCCCAGAAGTTGTGCATCAGGATCGCCGTGGGCACGAGGAACGCCACGAGCAGGGCGCACCCCCAGAGCGGATGCCAGTTGACCAGGATCATGACCGCGCCTGCCAACATCATCAGGCCCGTCACGATCACCGCCCCACCCGCGACTGGGACGTTCTTGGATTGCGCGTAGGCGGTCATCGCCTTGCGGTTCGCGAGGTGGTTGATACCCGACATGACGAAGAATACGACGATCCCGATCCGCCCCACCCATTCTGCCGCGGTCCAGAGATCCATCGAGGGTCCTCCTCGTTGGCGTGAGTTCAGCCGGACAGGGCCTCGACCTCCTGCGCCGCGCGGGTGAGGATCTCGGCCAAGCGCTGACGCGCGCCCTCATCCTTGGCGCGCCACCCGGTGCGGTAGACGGCCTTCACGAGCTGGCCGACGGCGCGGTTCACCTCGCCCATTCCACCCCCGACCGTGCGCTCGACCGCCTCACTGACCCGATCGAAGATATCCTCGACCACGTCGCGGTGCTCGTCGAGGAACTTCCGCCCGGCCTCGGTGATCTCATACACCTTCTTGCCGGCGACCTCGCGCGCGCTCACCAGACCCTCGTCCTCGAGCCACTGCAACGTGGGGTAGACGGTGCCGGGCGACGGCGAGTAGCAGCCGTGCAGCCGGTCCTCGAGCTCCTTCATCACTTCGTAGCCATGGCGGGGCTTGTCCCGCAACAGCTTCAGAATCACGTACTTCATGTCCCCGGACTCGAACCACTGCCGGCGCCGCGAGCGCCAGCGCCACCCGCGGGGCCCGAACCCGAATGCGAATGCTTCCCAGCCGGAATGCCGCGTCATGCGGTGCCTCCAGATCCAGTGCGATGTTACGTTGCGTAATTATGTCACGATATAACGTGCTCTCATGCTCGCAACTCTGTCAACCGAGGCGTGGTCAAGTCACTATTGGACATAGGCTTGCAACAGTGGTTTCGGCGCGTACATTCCCCCATGCGCCCACCGGATTCACCCTGCCGCGCCCCGGAAGGGAGCACTCATGACGCTGAAGGTCACGCCGCATCCGGCCTGGGTGGCCCAGCTCGACGCCACCGTGGAGCCGGCCCGGCAGGCGATTCTCAACACGCCGGTGGTGGTGGACGCCTCCGAAAACCGGCTGGTCGAGGCTCGCGCCCAGAACTTTCTGGTCGCCTTCTACCCGATCATCCGCGATTTCCCCCGCTGGCTGGAGCTCCTGCTGGAGCGCTCACCCGAGGGCGGGCGCGGTTTCTTCGAAGACAACATTCGTGTGGAACGCCGTCACGATGCCATGTGGCGGGCGATGGGGGACGGATTCAACGTCGCGCGCGAGCGCTTTCGCGTTCCCGAGCCGATGCTGCCACCGGTGCGCGCGTTTCATGATTTTCTAACGGAGGCGTGCCGCGCCGCGCCGTTCGCCACGGCCGTCAGCGCGACCAACTACGCGGTGGAGGGCGTGGCGCAGAAGATCTCCGAGAAGGCCCTGCGGGGGCTCGCCGCGAACGACAAGATCGGGCCGCGGGGTCGGTGGTGGCTGGAAGAGCACGCGAAATACGACGACGAGCATCCGATCCACGCGCTCGAGATCATCAAGGATTGCGTCGCGCGCGGCGATCCCTCCGACGCGGTCACGGGCGCCGCGCTCCGCAGCCTGACGCTCATGCGGAGCGCGATGGTCGCCTGCTACGACACATGAGCCGCGCTCGTCGCGCCTCGTCCGGGCGCGCGGTGCGCGCACCCCCCCTGCCCCCTCCCCTGGCGGAGGCGGCGCCCCTCGATCTGCCCCCGGTGGCCGCCGGCATCGTGGAAGCCCTGGCCGACGGCGTGGTGGTGACCGGGCTCGATCGGCGCGTGTTGACCGCGAACCGCGCCGCCGCGGAGCTCCTCGGCCGCCCGGCGGCCCGGCTCGCCGGGCTGTCCATGGACGAGCTCGTGGCGCCGGCCGAGCGGGAGCACGTCGCGGACCGGGAGACCCGCGCGTTCCAGGGCGAGGGGCAGCGGTACGAGACGACGATCGTGCGGCCGGACGGCGAGCAACGCGAGGTGGCCGTCGCCACCTCGCCGTTCGCGCTCAACGGTGTATTGGTGGGCACGGTGGCTACGCTGCGCGACATCACGGCGCAGAAGCGCGCGCAGGAAACCCTCGCCCGGTCCGAGGCCCGCTACCGCAACTTGTTCGAGTCGATCTCCGACGCGATCGCCACGCTCGATGCCAACGGTCGCTTCACCACGGTGAACCAGGCGGCCGAGGGGATTTCCGGCTACCGGCGCGAGGAGCTGGTGGGCCAGTGGTTCGCGCCCCTGCTGCCCGACGACGAGCTCCCCAAAGTCCTCGAGCATTTTCAGCGGGCGCTGGCCGGCGAGTCGGGGTTGTTCGAGACCCGGTTCTTCCGGAAGGACGGTGAGATCCGACACATTGCCATCACGTACTCGACCCCACAGAAGTACGAGGAAGTGCTCTGCCTGATCCGGGACATCACCGACCATCGGGTGCTTCAGGAGCAGCTCATCCAGTCGGAAAAGATGTCCGCGATCGGGCAACTCGTCTCCGGCGTCGCGCACGAGCTGAATAACCCCCTCGCCGGGATCGCCGCCTTCGCCCAGCTGCTGCTCGCCGAGCAGCGGTTCCCGCCCGACCAGCGCACCGCGGCGGAGACGATCTACGCCGAATCGCGCCGTGCCTCCCGGATCGTGCAGAACCTGTTGACGTTCGCCCGTCAGCACAAAGCGGAGAAAGTCCCGACCTCCGTCAATCAAGTCCTCGACGACACACTGGAGCTGCGGAGCTACGAGCTGCGGGTCCGCGGCATCGAGATCGGGCGGGAGTACGACGAGTCACTGCCCGACACGCTGGCCGACGCCCATCAGCTGCAGCAGGTGTTCATCAACCTCATCACCAACGCCGAGCAGTCGATGGAGCGGGCGCCGGGGAGGACCCATCGCCTCACCGTGAGCTCCCGCCGGACGGGCCCCACCATCCGCATCGAGGTGGAGGACACCGGTCCGGGCATCCCCGCGAACCTGCTCGATCGGATCTTCAACCCGTTCTTCACGACCAAGCCCACCGGGTCCGGGACCGGGTTGGGGCTCTCGATCTCGCTCGGTATCGTGCGGGGACATGACGGTCGGATCTGGGCGGAAAACACCTCGCCCCGCGGCGCGCGGTTCGTCGTCGAGCTGCCCATCGTGGTGGCGCGCCCCAGCGGCGACCAGCCGGCCGTCCCGGTCGCCCCGACCGCGACGGACCGACTCCGCATCCTCGTGGTGGACGACGAGGCCTCGGTCCGGGTCGCGCTGCAACGGTACTTCACCTCCCGCGGCCACGAGGTCGTCGCCACCTCCAGCGGCCAGGACGCGCTCACCCGGCTCCGGGCCGCCGCCTACGACGCCGTCATCGTGGACATGCGGATGCCCGACCTGTCCGGCAAGCAGCTGTTCGAGAGGCTCCGCGCCGGAGGTGCGGCGGAGGGGGTGGACGGCGGGGGGACGGCGCAAGACCAGGCGCATGCCGATCGGGTGATCTTCACAACCGGCGACCTGGTGAACGAGCAGATGCGCCGGTTCCTCGATTCGACGGGCCGCCCCTGCATCCACAAGCCGTTCGAGTTCAGCGCGTTCGACCAGGTGCTCCCCGCGGTGCGGCGCAAGGACCGGGAAGCGCCGTCTTAGAGCGGTTCCTCGCGGTGCCGCAGGCGCGACCGGCGCTTGAGCAATCCCTCCTGACGGTCGGGCACAGTCCAGGTGACCGTCATGCGTCGCTGTTTGCGCATGACGTCGATCTTGACCGCTTCGCCTTCCTCGTAGGAGCGGAGGATGCGCATCGCGTGCGACGGGGAGGTGGGCTTCCGGCCGTCGATGGCCAGGATCACATCCCCGCCCTTGAGCGGGAGGGCCGAATCCCCCCACGCCCGGACCACGAGCACGCCTTCCCGGGTCCCGAAGTACTCGCCGAGGTCGGGGTTGAGGTTCACGAGGTTGAGCTCTTCCCACGGGGTGCCGAAGCCGAATGAAAAGCCCGGGATGACTGGGTCGATCCTGATGTCGAGGTCGGGGTCGATCCGCATCCGCGGCGTCTGTGCCAGCTCCGTCGTGGCCCAGGCGTACTCGACGTCCTCCGCTACAAGCGTGGCGCGCTTGGTCTCGGTGCCGCGCCGGTATTCCACCGCGACGCTGTCACCCGGGTCGAGCGCGCGGGCTAGCTCAATCAGCTTCATGCCGGGCCCCGATTCCTCCGCGTCCTCGGCGGCGACGCTGCCGAGCGACGTCCCCTGGAACTTGGTGATGATGTCGCCCGCTTTGAGTCCCGCCTTGGCGGCCGGTCCGCCCGGGGTGACGCCCTCGATCTGTGCGCCGAGCTTGTCGCGCTCGGCGTTGGCCGCGGTGTTCACGACCACGCCGATGCGGCCCCGGTTACCGCTGAACGAGAAGACGAACGGCCGCTCGACGCGGGCGCGCGCCCGGGGTCGGGGGGTCGGGGTAGGCTGCTGGGCCACTGCCCACGCGGGCCAGCCGGCCGCCAAGGCCAACACGGCCAGGATCCACTTCCGCTTCATGATCTCACATCCTCCGGGGCCTAGAGCCCCACGTACGCGGCGCGGGTGGCGCGAACCGTCACGAGCTGCCGCATCAGATCCACGCGCTCCTGCCACAGTTTGACCAAATCAGCCTCGTGCGGCCGGGCCTCCGCGGGCCCGAGCAGCACCAGCTGTCCATCGATGACGGCGATCCGGTCCTCGAGCAACGCGGCCAGCGCGGCCTCGCGGCCGCTCATGACGCGGCCGTCGGGGTCGTAGCGCTCGAGCTGCGTCTCGAGCGTGGCCGACTGCTCTTTGGCCCGGGCCAAGTCGTCGGCATACAGATCGGTGTCGCCGAACGGCCCCAGCACGACGAGTCCCGCCACGGCGGCGGCGGCGGCGAGGGACCCCCAGGCAGCCCAGGTCCGCCGGCGACCCCGGCGCCGCTCCCGCACCAGCGCCCGTACGGCGGGCCAGCGGTCCCGCGCGGGCCGTAAGGCCGGCAACGCCTTCAGCGCAGCCACGCGCTGGTAGACGGCGTCGAGCTCCGCCCGGCACGGCGCGCAGTCCGCCAGATGCTGCCGCGCCCAGACGGACCCTTCGCCGTCGCGCAGCGCCAGCAGATCGTCCATGGTGCAATGCATCATCGTGCCTCCGATCCCTCCTGCAACATCCCGCGGAGCCGGGCGTGCGCCCGGGCGAGCTGCGACTTGGAAAAACTCACCGTCTTCCCCATCTGCTCCGCGATCTCCTCGTGCGTGTACCCTTCGACGTCGTGCAGCCAGACCACCCCACGCGCCGTCTCGGACAACCGCTCGAACGCCCGCTCGAGATCGATGCGCGCGCCTACGGGCTGCGGCGGGCGCCCCGACATCTCCTCCACCAGCTCATCGGTCGCCCGCAACTGCTCCCGCCGGATCTTCATCAGGGCCTTCGACGCCGCGATGCGGCGGATCCAGCCCCACAGATGCCCCTGGCCCCGGTAGCTCCCGATGCTCTTCACCACCTCGAGGAACGTCTCCTGCAACACGTCTTCCGCGTCTTCCGGGCTCCGCAGGATGCGGCGGGCCAGGTTGTACACCGGCGTCTCGAAGGCGCGAACCAGCGCCTCGAGGGCCTCTTCGTCACCGGTCTTGGCGCGGGCGACCAGGATGTCCGGAACGGCGAGCGAGATGGTCATCTCCTGAAACCTATGATGCGGGTCGGGCGGGGATCGTCGCGTCCGCGCCGAACGGCCTCTTAAGTGTTTGCTATCTGGTCACTTCCGCGCGAACCCCGTATCTTCCCGCTATGACCGCGCCCGACAAGGCCACGCTGCGCAATTGGCGGCATCACTGGCAGGACGAAGCCGACGCCGCTTACCTGTACGACCTTCTGGCAGCACAGGAGCGGGATCCGAAGCGGCGCGACATCTACGCGCAGCTGGCCGGCGTCGAGCGGCGCCATACCGACATTTGGTCCAAGCTGCTGGCCGACAACGGCCTTCCCGTCGAGGCCGTGCGCCCGGCCCCCTCGACCAACGCGCGCTTCCTGGCGTGGCTGGGGCGGCGGTTCGGGCCCCGCTACCTCCTCCCCCTCCTGCTACGGGAGGAGGGGCGGGAGGTCAGGGGGTATCTCGACCTGCACCGGCAGTCGTCGGGCGACGACGCGAAGGCGGTCTCGCTCACCTTGGCGCGCGAGTCGGCCAAGCACGCCGAAACGCTGGCCGGGCTCGCCGGCGCGAGCGCGGAGCCGTGGCACCAGACCGGATCGGGTGGGTTCCTCCGGAACGTCGTGTACGGCTTCAACGACGGCCTGACAGCGAACTTCGGGCTCGTCGCGGGCGTGATCGGAGCCGCGGTGCAGCCGCACATCGTCCTGATCTCGGGCGTGGCCGGCATGATCGCCGACGCGCTGTCGATGGGGTCGTCAGGGTACCTCGCGGCCAAGAGCGAGCAGGAGGTCTACGCCCATGAGATCGCCATGGAGCGGGACGAGATCCGACTGATGCCGGAGGTGGAGGAGGAGGAGCTGGCGCTGGTCTATCAGGCGAAGGGGATCGAGGCGGGGATCGCGCGCCGCATGGCCGCGGATGTCATGCGCGACCCCGAGCGGGCGCTGGATGAGAAAGTGCGGGAAGAGCTGAAGATCGGCGTGGCGCACGCCACCCCGCTCACGGAAGGCTGGATCACGGGAACGGCGACGGCGGTAGGGGCGCTCATCCCCGTGGCCCCGTTCCTCGTGCTCGAGGCATCCTGGGCCATGTGGACCTCGTTCGCCCTGTCGATGGTGTCGCACTTCGCAGTCGGGGCGGCCCGGAGCTTCTTCACCGGCCGCGGCATCATCCGGAGCGGCATCGACATGTTCGTCGTGGGACTGGGCGTGGCGGGGGTGGGATACCTGGTGGGGGATTTGGTGGCGAAGGTGCTGTAATTCAAACGCGGAACGCGGAACTGGGAACGCGGAACAGGCGCTTCGGTTTCGCGTTCCGCGTTCCGCCTTCCGCGTTCAGACGACCAGATTGACCAACCGGTCCGGAACATAAACGACCTTCCGAATCGGCTTGCCGTCGACGAACCTCCGCACCGCTTGATCCGCGAGGGCGAGAGTGACGGCCTCGGTCTCGGACAGGCCGCGGCGCACGGTGAGCCGCCCGCGGACCTTGCCGTTCACCTGCACGACCACCACGACCTCCTCCGCGGCGGCGAGCCGCTCGTCGAAGGACGGCCACCGGGCCTGGAAGACCGTCGTCTCGTGCCCCAGCTGCTGCCACAGCTCTTCGGCCATGTGAGGGGCGTAGGGGGCGAGCAGGATCACCAGCGGCTCCAGCGCGTTCCGCGTTCCGACCTCCTCGTTCCGCAGCTCGTTGACGTACTCCATCATCGCCGAAATCGCCGTGTTGTAGTGGAGCGACTCGGTGTCCTCCGTCACTTTCCGGATCGTCTGGTGCAGTTTACGCTCCACCGCCGCCGGCAGGGGCCGCGGGGGGGGGGGGGGGGGGGGGGGGGGGGGGGGGGGGGGGGGGGGGGGGGGGGGGGGGGGGGGGGGGGGGGGGGGGGGGGGGGGGGGGGGGGGGGGGGGGGGGGGGGGGGGG
>JBOHSA010000140.1:0-5904 GCA_050732995.1 Gemmatimonadales bacterium
CCCGGGGCTCCCGTCCGCCCCGCCACCCCCGCCACCACCCCCACCCCCCCCTGCCCCCCCCCTGCCCGGCTCCCGCGCCTGCTCCTCGAGAAAGGTCAGGCGGCCGAGCAGGTCCTGCACCCGGTGGCGCGCGGCTTCGACCCGTTGCCGCAACGCCCGGTTCTCCGCCTCGAGATCTCCCACGCGATGGCGGGCCTCGGCGTCCGACTTGCCCACGCCATGCACGCGTGGCCCCCCCCCCCCCCCGTCCCCCACGCTCCCTGGGCCACCGGCCTCCTTGAGGTCGGCTTCCGCCTTATGGGCGCGGGCCCGCCAGCCGGCCAATTCGTCCGCCACGGTGCGGAGAATCGCTTCCAGCTGGTCCAATGCCTGCGCATCAACCCGTTCGGCGCCGTACGTCAAGCTCGCCCTCCAAGGCCTTCAAGGCTCGCGCGAGGAGCCGCTCCACCTCGCTGTCGCGCAGCGTGCGCTCGCCCGTCGGATCCCGAAACGAACAGTGCCACGCCACGCTGCGCGCGCCCGCCGGACCCACGCTTTCTCCCCGGTACTCGTCGAATACCTCGAGCCGCTCCAACAGGGGGCCCGTCTCCCGGTGCAACACCGCCTCCACGGCCGCCGCGCTCACGCCGGCCGGGAGAACGAGCGCGAGATCCTGCTCCACCGCCGGCAGCGCGGGCAGCGGGCGATAGAGCGTCGGCGCGGGCGGGGCGCCGACAGCGACCCGCGTCTCGAAGCCGAACACCGGGCCGGCCCATTTTGGCCCATCGGCCACGAGCGGAGCCGCCGAGCCTACCACCTCCCCACCGGGGCCCACCGCCTCCCAGCCGCCGCCTGGTGCGGGAGCAACGCGCACCTGGGCGCGTGGGACCGCGATCCCAACGGTTAACTCAAAGTGATACTTGAGGTCCCATATGTCCATATCAGGTACTTTCGCACCCTCCGTCCAGTGCGGCGGGCGGCGGGCCCCGGTCAGGACGCCCGCGACCTGGAGCAACTCCTCGGGGGGACCCGGCACCATTCCCCCTGCCCCTGCCCCGTGCCGAAACACCGTTCCCACCTCGAACAGCCGCACGTCCCGGGTACCCATCGTCCAATTGTACGCTACGCGGCGCACGAGCCCCGGGAGCAGTCGGGTGCGCAGGTGTGCTTCCTCGGACGAGAGCGGGTTTTCCAGGGCGACGGCGTCCGGCCCATCCGCCGGTCCGAGCGGCAGGGTGCGGGCCTCGAACAGGCCGGCGCCGGCCAGCGCGCGGCGGATCCGGGCCTTGGCCTGCTCCACCGGGGCATCGGGAACGGTGCCCGGCCGATAGGGCCGGAGCGCGTCGGGGAAGCTGTCGTACCCACGCAGCCGGGCGATCTCCTCGATCAGATCGACCTCCCGGGCCACATCGGGCCGCCAGCCGGGGATCTGGACCGCGATCCGGTCGTCCTTGGGGGCGGCGACGAATCCGACGGCCCCGAGGAGGCGCTCGATCTCCCCGCGCGGCACCTCGTCGCCCAGCAGGTGGGAGACGCGAGCGGGGCGCAGGAACACGGTCCGGGGCTGCTCCGGCGCGGGCCAGAGATCGATGGGCGGGTGCCGCAGCTCGCCGCCGGCCACGGCGATGATGAGCTCGATGGCGCGCCGCAGCGCATCGGGCAGGGCGAGCAGATCGATGCCCCGCTCGAACCGGTAGCTCGACTCGCTCGAGATGCCCAGCGCGCGCCGCGTCCGGCGGATCCGGGTGGGCTGGAAGTACGCGCACTCGAGCACCAGGTCGGTCGTCGCGGCGCTCACTTCGGAATCCGCGCTGCCCATGACCCCGGCCACGATGGTCGGCCGCTCGGCATCGCAGATCGCGGTCATGTCGGCGGTCAGCGTGCGGCCGACGCCGTCGAGCGTGACGATCCGCTCACCCGGGCGCGCGCGGCGCACCACGACGGCGGGACCGCGGAGCTTCGCGAGGTCGAAGGCATGCAGCGGCTGGTTCAGCTCGAACAGCACGTAGTTCGTCGCGTCCACGACATTGTTGATCGGCCGCTGGCCCACCGGCGCCAGCCGCTGTCCGAGCCAAGCGGGGCTGGGTCCCACTTTGACCCCGCGGATCACGGCGATCATGTAGCGCGGCGCGCCCTCGGGGTCTTCCAGGCGCACCTCCACACCATCCACCACCCCCTTGGCGGTCTGGCGGACGGGCGGCCAGGCGGTCGGTGCGCCCGAGGGACCGCCCGACCGCCCGAGCGCCCGACCGCCCGGGATCTCGGGCAGCTTGACGGTGCCGCCCAGGGCCGCCGCCAGCTCGCGCGCCACGCCCCGGTGGCACAGCAGGTCGGGGCGGTTGGCGCCGACGTCGAGCAGGATCTGGTGGTCGGCGACCGGGACGGCGTCGAGGAAGGGGGCGCCCGGCGCGGCGTCGGTGTCGAGCTCGAGGATGCCGGCGTGGTCGTGGCCCAAGCCGAGCTCTTTGGCCGAGCAGAGCATCCCATTCGATTCCACGCCGCGGATCGTCTTTTTTTCGAGCTTCAGGCCGCCCGGCAGCACCGCGCCGATCGGCGCGTAGGGATAGGATTTCCCCGCCGTCACGTTAGGGGCGCCGCAGACGACCTCGACCGGTCCGCCGGCTCCGCCCGCGTCGACCAGGCAGAGGGTCAGCCGGTCGGCGTTGGGATGCCGCTTCACTTCCAGGACCCGCGCGACGCGAATGTCGCCCAGATCCTGGTGCAACGGCACGACGCCGTCCACCGGCGCGCACAACAGGGCGAGCCGGTCCGCCACCTCCCCCGCGTCGAGCGGACGGTGGAGCAAGGCTTCGAGCCAGCGGCGCGAGACGATCACCGGGGGGGGGGGGAGGGGGGGGGGGCCGGCCGCGCGAACTGCGCGAGGAAGCGGACGTCGTTCTCGAAGAACAGCCGGATGTCCGGGAGGCCGTGCCGGGTCATGGCGATGCGCTGCGGGCCCATACCGAAGGCGAATCCCGTGAACCGCTCGGCGTCCACGCCGCACTTCGTGAGCACCGCCGGGTGCACCATCCCGGACCCGAGGATCTCCATCCATCCGGTCTGTTTGCAGGTCGGGCAGCCGGCTCCCTGGCAGAGGCGACAGCGCACGTCCATTTCCGCCGACGGCTCGGTGAAGGGGAAGAACGAAGGCCGGAACCGCACGGTGGTGTCCGGCGAGAAGAAGCGCCGGGCGAACGCGGTGAGCGCCGCCTTCAGGTCCACGAAGGTCACGCCCTCGTCCACGACCAGCCCTTCGATCTGCTCGAACACCGGGGCATGCGAGGCGTCGAACGGGTCGCGCCGGTAGCATTGCCCGGGGATCACGACGCGGATCGGCGGCGGGTAGGCTTCCAGGGTGCGGATCTGCACGGGCGACGTATGGGTACGGAGCACCAGGTCGCCGCCCAGGCGGAAGGAATCCTGGGCGTCCAGCGCCGGGTGGTCTGGCGGGAAGTTGAGGGCGAAGAAGTTGTTGCGCTCGGTCTCGATCTCCGGTCCCACCGCCCGAGTGAACCCGAGCTCGTGGAAGATCTCGCAGATCTCATCGACCACCTGGGTGACCAGGTGGAGGCCGCCCGCCCAGCGGGGGCGCCCGGGCAGGGTGAGGTCGGCGCCGGGCGGGACCGCGCTGCCGGCGCCGGAGGCGAGCGACCGCTCGCGGGCCTCGAATGCCGCCTCGAACTCCTGCTTGAGGGTGTTGGCGGCCCGCCCAATCGCCTGCTTGGCGCCGGCGTCGAGGGTGGGCAGCACTTTGAGGATCTCGGTGAGGGCGCCGGCCCGGCGGCCCAGGATCTCGGCCTTCAGATCCTGGAGCCGGCGCTCATCGGCCTGCGGAATCTCGCGGAGACGCTCCCGCAGCGCGTCGAGGGCTGCCAGGAGGTCGCGCATGGTCAGAGGGCCTGCTTCGCGACCTCCGCCAGCTGCTCGAACGCGGCCGGGTCGCGCACGGCGAGGTCGGCGAGCACCTTGCGGTTGATCTCGACGCCGGCGCGCTTCAGCCCGTTCATCAGCCGGCTGTAGGACAGCGCGTGGAGCCGCGCGGCGGCGTTGATCCGCGTGATCCACAGCCGCCGGAACTCCCCCTTCTTGCGGCGCCGGTCGCGGTACGCGTACTTGGCCGCGCGCTCCACGCTTTCCTTGGCCGCCTTCCACAGCTTGCTGCGGCCGCCCCAATAACCCTTGGCGAGCCGCATCACCTTGTTCTTGCGCTTCAGGCGCGCAACGTTGCTCTTGACGCGCGGCATGGTTCGCTCTCCCCCCTACGCCATCAGCAGGCGCTTGAGCCGTCGCTCATCCGCGTGCGACACGAGCGCCGGCTTGCGCAGGTGGCGCTTCCGCTTGGGATGCTTGGACGTCAGGATGTGGCGCTTGTACGCCCGGTAGCGGCGCAGCTTGCCGGAGCCGGTCAGCCGCACCCGCTTGCGGAGCGCGCGTTTCGTCTTCTGCTTGGGCATGCGGAAAACCCTCAGGTCATTTCGGGGCCAACACCATCGACATGTTGCGGCCTTCGAGCTTCGGCTCCTGCTCGATCTTGCCGATGTCCTTGAGCTCGGTGGCCACGCGGTCCAGCACGTCCCGGCCCAGGTCGATGTGGGCCATTTGGCGGCCGCGGTACATCATCGTCACTTTCACTTTGTTGCCGTCTTGCAGGAACTCGCGCGCGTGCCGGGTCTTGAACGCGAAGTCGTGGTCGTCGATGCCCGGCCGGAACTTCACTTCCTTGAGATGAATGACGTGCTGCTTTTTCTTGGCGGCGCGCGCCGCCTTGGCCTGCTCGAACTTGAACTTCCCGTAATCCATGATCTTCACGACGGGAGGCCGCGCGAGCGGGGCCACCTCGACCAGGTCGAGGCCCCGCTCCTGCGCCGCCGCCAGCGCCTCGTCGACGGGCATCACGCCCAACTGCTCCCCGTCGTTGGCGATCACCCGGACCGGGCTGATGCGAATCTGCCGGTTCACCCGGGTGCGCGGCGTTTTACTGTTGTCGAGCGCCAGGTGTGGTTCTCCTCCTCAATAAGAGACGCAAAAAAGCGGGCTCCAGTCGTCCCGGAACCCGCTGTCGGTCATGCGTCATCCGTCGTGCGTTGTCCGCCGGCTCGGGGAAGCCACGGAAAACGGCTGACGGACCACGGACGACTTCCGGAACCCTCGAGCACTCCCCAAGCAGGAGGCCATACGGGTGGGGCGCCGTGGCGCCCGCTTGGCGTATTGTGGGCCCCAAATTAGCCGAGCCGCACGGCGTCCACAAGGCCGAACGCCTTCCCGTCGCGCCCGAGGCGCCCCGCGACGACCTCGGGGTCGTGCTCGAACCACAGCAGCCAGCTCTCCGCCTCCGCCCGCGCGTACAGCGTCCGCTTCGATTCGAGCGTCACCAGCGGCTCGAGGTCGTAGCCCATGATCCAGGGCAGGGGCAGGTGCGCCGCCGTGGGCACCAGGTCCGCCAGAAAGCACGCCCGTTCTCCGCCGCTCTCCACCAGCACCGATTGGTGATACGGCACGTGTCCCGGCGTGGGCAGGCAGCGGAGGCCCGGGAGCACGTCGGTCTCCCCGTCGATCAGGGTGAAGTCCACCGACTCGAAGTTGTGCGGCAGGTAGCTCGCCTGGATCCGCTCATTGCGGCGCCGGGCGAACTGCAACTCACGCCGCTGGACCACGTAGCGGGCTTGGGGGAAGGAGTGCCGGACGGTCCCGGCGGGGTCCCGCCACGTGTTGCCCCCCGCGTGATCGAAATGCAGGTGGGTATTGACGACCCAGCGCACGTCCTCGGGCCGGTGGCCCAACTCGGCGAGCGCGTCCTCCAGCCGGGTCCGGGCGGGGGGGGGGGGGGGGGGGGGGGGGGGGGGGGGGGGGGGGGGGGGGGGGGGGGGGGGGGGGGGGGGGGGGGGGGGGGGGGGGGGGGGGGGGGGGGGGGGGGGGGGGGGGGGG
>JBOHSA010000141.1:0-19381 GCA_050732995.1 Gemmatimonadales bacterium
CCCGCGCTCCACGTCGCCGAACGTACGCCGGAGCAGCCCCACGTCCGTTCCCGCCACGCGGATCCGCACCCCCGGCTCGACCCGCTCGGCCGGGAGGTTGGAGATCAGCGTGCCGAAGCGGTCGATGTAGAGCACTTCGCCGAGCCAGACGGTGCCGTCGTGATGGGGAGCGGGGAGCGGGGAGCGGTACGGGTCGGTGATCGGGGAGCCCAGCCGCTCGAGAGAAGTGCCATTGGCCAGCGCCGCTGCGGCGGGGGCGAAGACATCGCGCCCGTGGAACGTCGGGGCCACCGTCTCAGGCACCGGCAGCGCCACGAACCGGGCGTCGGGCGGGAGGGGCGATAGGAGCCCGTTGTCCGGCGCCACAAACCAGTGGCCCGAGGCGGTAGCGGCGAGCGCCCGGCGCGCCGTGCCGACCCCGGGATCGACCACCACCAGGTGCACGGTCCCTGCAGGAAACCGATGCCAGAAGCGGCTCAGGATGAACTGACCGGCACGGATATCGCCGGGCGGAACCTGGTGCGTGACGTCGACCAGCGTGGCCTGAGGAGCGGCCGTGAGCAGCACGCCTTTCACTTCGGCGACGTAACTGTCGGCTGTGCCGAAGTCGCTGAGGAGGGTGATCAGCGGCAACCTCACCCCCTGTCCCCCTCTCCACGTCGCGGAGCGGGACCCCGTGGGGGTGAGGTCCAGGCGCCGCTGCGCCAGAAGACCACCGTCGCCACGCCCCGGGACGTGGCGGTGAGCGATAGCGCCCACCAGATCCCGACAAGCCCAAACGCGCCGGACCACCAGGCGGCGAGCGGAATGCGCGGCGCTGTCAGCCCGGTGCTCACAACCATGGGCCAGAACATGTAGCCCGCGCCCGCGAGCGCACCTTCCAGGATCAGCTCGAAGCTCTGCCCGATCTGGGCGATCGAGATGATTCGCAAGTACAGGCTCCCGGCCGCGATCACGGCCGGATCGGTCGTGAACAGCGCGACGAGGGTCCGCGGCACCGCGAGAAACGCGACCGCGGTGGTCGCCGTGACGACGAGGCAGTAGCCGACGGTGAGCCAGACGGCGCGCCGGGCCCGGTCTTCCTGCCCCGCGCCGAGGCTTTGGCCCACGGTGATCGCGATGAACCCGAGCCCTTCCATCTTATGGCCGATGCCCAGCGCGGCGAGGGCGGCGGTACCGAAGCCCGCCGTGTATCGGGTCAGCCAGACATAGATGAGGGACAGCAGCACGCCCGCGAAGGACAGCGGCGTGCCGATGTGCAGCGCCGTAGGGACGGACCGCCACGCGCCCCCGGTGGAGACGGCGGCGAGCGCCGCGGGCCCGAGCAGCCGCCCGACCCAGAGCATGTCGATCAGGTTGAAAGTGAAGTGGCAACCCATCATCCCCACAGCGGGGGAGGCGAGGCGCAGGATCACCGGCCGCAGCGGTCCGTGCGTGAGCGCACCGGGGACGCCGGGGAGGGGGAGGGGAGGGGGCGCGGTCACTGCGAGGATGGCGGGGAGGGCTCGGGCACCTCAGTCAGGAACCGCAGGAAGACGGGATTCGCGGGATAGCGCGCTACAAGCCGCAGCACGTACTCGCGCGCCTCGCGCTCCAGCACCGCGCGGCCGCCTTGGTCACGCGCCGCTTCGCGCGCCAGCGCGGCCGCGAGCACCCAGGTCGCCTCCACCCGGGCGAGATCCCCCTCGTGGGCGACGCGGCGCATGTACCCGATGCCCAGCTCCGCGTTGCCGCCGCCCAGGCCGATGATCCGGGCGAACAACCGCGCCAGCGCGCCGACGCGGGCGAGGCCGTAGTTGTAGACGCCGAGGCCCAGGTAGCAATCGATGCAGCTCGAGTCGGCGGCGAGCACGCGGCGGTAGGCGTCGCGCATCGCCTTCGCGTCCTTGGCCGCCCCGAGCGCGCTGCCGTGCAACTCGCGCTCGCGCGCGCGGTAGCCCAGGGCAGTCGCGAGCCAGAACGGATCGTTCGCCGCCCGCGCGCGCCGGATCGCGAGCCCAAGCAGCGAGTCGATGCGGTGGCGCTCGAAGTCGGCGCTGTCCTTGGCGGACGCCCACCAGATGTAGGCGCCGGCCTCGAAGATCACGGGCGCGGGGTCGGCGGTGTCGCGCGCCGCAAGCGCCGCGAAGTAGGCCGCGGCGGCGGGGAAGTCACCGGCGTACAGGGTGTCGAGCCCGGCGTGGAGGTCGGGTCGGGCCGTGACGGGGGACAGAGGGCTCTGGAGCAGGGCAAGCAGCGCCGCGAGGAGATTCACGGCGGGAGAATGTATCGGCGGGCGCGCGGGCCGGGGAGTCCCGCGTCCGCCCCAGCGGCGGCACCGCGGTGCCAAAGGGTCAGCGCGCGACGATCGGAAGGGTGACCGTCTTGGCGCTCAGCTTCTCCGCGACGTTCTTGGCCAGCTCGATCAGGGCCAATCCCGCCGGCGACTGCGGCTCGGCGAGCACGATCGGCTGGCCCCGGTCGGCAAGATTGGGCACGCCCGCCTGGAGCGGGATCTGGCCCAGCAGCGGTACGCCCAGCTCGTCGGCCAGGCGTTGCCCGCCCCCCGCGAGGAAGATCTCGGAGCGCGTGTGGCAGTGGGGGCACACGTAGTAGCTCATGTTCTCGGCGATGCCGATGACTCCGACGCCCACCCGCTCGAACATCTTGGCCCCGCGCAAGCTGTCGCCCACGGCGACTTCCTGCGGCGTCGTCACGATCAGCGCGCCGTGCAGGTGGATGGACTGGGCGAGGGAAAGCTGGGCGTCGCCCGTGCCCGGAGGCAGGTCCACCAGCAGGTAGTCCAGCTCGCCCCACGACACGTCGCGCAGGAATTGCTGGATGATTTTCATGATGATGGGGCCGCGCCAGATGGCGGGGGCGTCGCGCTCGACGATGAAGCCGAGCGACATGAGTTTCACGCCATGAGCCTGGAGCGGCTCCATCTTGCCCCCCTTCACGTCGGGCTTTTGGTCCACGCCCATCATGCGGGGGATGTTGGGCCCGTAGATGTCGGCGTCCATCAGGCCGACGCGCTGCCCGCCCCCGAGTTTGGCGAGGGCGACGGCCAGGTTGGCCGAGACCGTGGACTTCCCCACACCACCCTTGCCGGAGGAGATGGCGAGGACCTTACCGAGCTGGGGAATCTCGTCCGGGGTGGGCGGAGGGGGAGGAAGGGGGGGGCGGACCGGGCCCGGCGCGCCACGTGGTCCAGCGGGGGCGGCTCTCGCACCCGGATCCACCACGTTGATCTTCACCGCCGTTACGCCTTCGACCTGTTGGATGGTCTTGCGGGCGTCGCGTACCAGGGTGGCAGGGTCGTCTTTGCCGAGCAGGAAGGTGAAGGCGACGGCGCCGTCTTCGACCGTGAGGTCTTTGACCATGCCCGCCGCGACGACGTCTTGGTCCCGGCGCGAGTGGCGCAGGGTGCTGAGTGCGTCGTGGACGCGGCGCTCGAGCGTGTCTTTCGGGGTCACGAGCGGAATGTAGGGGGGGCGTGGGGAGAGGGGCAATGATGGCAAGGCGCGGCGGGATCACGGTGTCTTACGGCACAGCGACGATCGTCGCGCGCCTGACCTGGTCCAGCTTGGGAAACTCGCGCGCCAGGTACGCGTTGCCCTCGGCTTGGAGGCGGGCCTGGTTCGGGCCCCGTCCCCCCGGCACCCCCTCGCCGTACCCGGCATGCAAGCGGTCCACCACCTCCATCCCCTCGATCACCCGCCCGAACGGCGCGAACCCCATGCGGTCCAGCCCCCGGTTGTCGCCGTAATTAATGAACAGTTGCGTAGTGCGGGTGCCCGGGCCGGCGGTCGCATAGCTCACCATGCCGCGCGTATTGCTCTGGCGCACCGGGTCGTCCGGGATCCGCTGGTCGCGCCACACGGCGGACACCTGCGGGTCGCCGTGAATCCCGAACTGGGCCATGAACCCCGAGAGGACCCGGAAGAAGCGCACGCCATCGAAGTAGCCGCTGCGCACCAGGTGGTAGAACCGGTCGGCGCCGACGGGGGCCCAGTCGCGGTGTACCTCCAGCACGAAGTCCCCCTGGCTGGTCTCGAAGCGGGCGCGGAACGTGGCCGGCGCCCGCTCACTCATCGCCGCGCTGCGCGGATCGTGGAAGTCCGCAGCGGCGCTGGCGGTCGCAGCCTCCCGCCCCGCGCCGCCCGCTCCTGCTCCCCCTCCTCCTCCCCCTCCCCCTCTGCAACCGACGGCGCAGAGAACGAGGGCTATCATCCGGGCTGACATCGCCGCTCCTTGAGCCTGAGGTACCGCAAGATACGAGGGGCGGCCACGAGGCGCTTCCGGCCACCGGGCTCCCCGCCGCTCCCACCCCCCTCCCCCCCTCCCCCCTATAATTCTCAGCGTACCATGGGCCAGGGGGGGGACCACTGCATGACGGACGAGAGCACAAAAAAGCTGCGCTCCCTGCTGACAGCCTATGCCGAGCGCAAGGCGAGCGCACAGCCGGAATCCAAGTCGGAGCACGGCGCGGCCGAAAGAAAGAGGCGCGCCTGCGCGGACTGTCTCCACAATACCGTGCGGGCCGTGCTGGAAGGGTTCATGGCCGAGCTCAAGAGCGCGGGCCACGACGCGTCGACCCGGGATCATACCGACCGGGAGGACGCCTACCCGAGCGTGGCGCTGTCCTTCACGCCTCGAGTCCGCAACAGCCCGGACACCGCGCTCGCCTCGGCGCTCATGTTCAAGTACGATCCCCGCCGCGGCATCTTGGTGCAACGGAGCGTCAAGCCGGCGCCCACCAAGGACCGAGTCGTGACGGCCAGCGGCGACCGTCTCGGGACGATCGGAGTGGATGCCGTGTCGGCCCAGTGGGTCGAGACCAAGACGCTGGCGTTCATCGAGGACGTGCTCAAAGCCAACTGACCGGAGGCCCCCAGTGTCGCTCCGGTCCCTGCTCTCCTTTCGCGTGGCCCTGGGCATCGGCCTCGCCATTCACATCGATTGGCATCTCGCCCGACCGGTCCATGAGCGGCTGAGCTTCGGCTGGCCCGGGCACTGGCTCCTGGCGCTGCCGGTGTTCCTGGCGGCCGGCTGGTATCTGACGCGCGGCTGGCCCACGGCGCCGGCTCGGCCGGCCGCGCTCTCGGTCGGCCTCGGCGTCGTCCTGGGCCAGGTCCTCGAGCCCCTGGGTGAGGTGCTCGTCTATCACGCGACGCTCGCCGAGGTCTTCGAACCAACTCGGCTCCGGGCGTTCGCCGTGTTCCTCGCCGCTGGGCTCGTGGCCCTTGCACTGGCGCTGGCGGCCCGGCGCGCCGGCCGCAGGCCCTTGCATCCGTGGCGATGACGCGGCGAGCGCGACCCGACACGACCTCGCCCCTCGGAAAGATCTGGCGCAGCGATCGGCCGGTGCCGCCCCCACAAGCCATCTTGCGCCCCACGACCGGTCGCCAGCAGCTTACGCTCGAGAGCCATGGGCATACGCGCGGCCATGATCGCGGTTCTGGTGGTGGCGTGCGGCGACGACACCGCGCCGTCGCTCCCACTCGCCGGAATCTGGCATCTGATCGGCTTCTCCGATGCGGGCGTGGACGCCGTCACGACCGGGACGGCCGTGTTCCGCCAAAACCGCACGTTGGAGATCGCCGGCACGGTCACGTTCCCCGGGGAGCCCCCCGAGAGCTTCGACGCGACCGGAACCTACCGCGAAGAGGGTGAAACCGTCACATTGACGACCGGGACCGACGTCACCAGGTGGCATGTCGAGTTCGCCCGTGCAGAGGCGACGCTGACCGAGGTGGAGCCGCCTCCGGCGAACGTCATTCGGCTGCGCCGATCCTAGCCAACCCCTCCGTATGCTACTGAGATGAAAAAGACGCTCTTGGCCCTGTTCGCCGGTCTGCTGATCCTGGTCTCCGTCCTGCTGGTGCGCACCGCTGGCTTCCACTCTCGCCAGCTCGCGGCCGACCCGGCCCCGGCGCTCGCGTTCGACACGGCGGCCGCGGCCGAGCGGCTCGCCGGGGCGCTCCGGTTCCGCACGATCTCCTACCAGGATTCGAGCCAGTTCGACGCGGCGGAGTTCCGGCGGTTCCACGACTACCTGCGGACCGCATTCCCGCGGGCGCACGCCCGCCTGGAGCGGGAGACGGTCGGTGGGTCCGCCCTGCTGTTCCGGTGGACCGGCACCGACACGACGCTCAGGCCCATCGTGCTGATGGCGCACCAAGACGTGGTGCCGGTGGAGCCCGGGACGGAGGGCAACTGGGCCCAGCCGCCCTTCGGCGGCCGCATCGCCGACGGGTACGTCTGGGGCCGGGGCGCCATGGACGACAAGGGCAGCCTCGTCGCGATCCTCGAAGCGGTGGAGCGGCTGCTCGACGAAGGTACCACCCCGCGGCGCACGATCTACCTGGCCTTCGGCCACGACGAAGAAGTCGGCGGACGGCGCGGGGCGGTGCGCATCGCGGAGCTCCTGGCGGCGCGGCGCGTCGAGCCGGAGCTGGTGCTCGACGAGGGCGGCGCCCTGGTGGACAGCCTCATTCCGGGCGTGAGCGGCCCCGTGGCGATCATCGGGGTCGCGGAGAAGGGCTACGTGACGCTCGAGCTCATCGCGCGGGGCGCCGGCGGCCACTCGTCGATGCCGCCGCCGCACACGGCGGTGGGCACCCTCAGCGCCGCCATCCTCCGGCTCGAGCGCAGCCCCATGCCGCGCGCCATCCGGGGCCCCACCGCCGCGCTGTTCGACTACCTCGGGCCCGAGATGCCCGTCCTGCCCCGGATGGTGTTCGCCAACCGCTGGCTGTTCGGCGGTCTCGTGGCGGCGCGCTTCGGCGCAACCCCCGAGGGCAACGCCATGCTGCGCACCACCACGGCGCCCACGATGCTCCAGGCGGGGATCAAGGAAAACGTCCTGCCGTCCACGGCGCGAGGCGTGGTGAACTTCCGGATCCTGCCGGGGGACAGCGTCGGCGCGGTGTTGCGGCACGCGCGGCGCGTGATCCGCGATACCCTGGTGACGGTCGGGGTGCTCGAAGGGACGCGCAGCGAGCCGTCGCCGGTCTCGGGCACGGACAACGACGCATTCCGGCTGCTGCAGCGCACGGTGCGGCAGGTCGCGCCGGCGGCGATCGTGACGCCGTGGCTCGTGGTGGGGGGCACGGACGCGCGGCATTTCACGCGGCTCACATCCAACGTCTACCGGTTCGGCGCCATCCGGCTCGGGCCCAGCGACTTGAAGCGCGCCCATGGAACGGACGAGCGCGTCGGCTTGGGGTCCTACGCGACGATGGTGCGGTTCTACGTCCAGCTGCTGCGCAACGCCTCGTCTAGCGCAGCACCTCGCTGACCTCGACCAGCCGCACCGCCGGGCTGCTCTGGAGCAGGTGGCGCAGGATCGGCGCGTGGCCGGCCCCGATGATCACCAACACCCGTTCGTCGGGCGACCGGACGAGCCGGACGACGTTGCTGTAGATCCGGAGGTTCCGGTTGTACCACGCGCTCACGAACTGGTCCGCGCCGAAGTACTCCCCGGGCTCGCCGGCCAGGAGGTCACCGACCAGGTAGTGGCCATGGCCCACGGCCAGCCGCTCCGGGCTGTTGGTGTAGAGCAGCGTCTCGCGCAAGGGCCGGACGGCCTTGGCCGAGTCGTCCGCGCGGTACAGCGCGGTGAACCGCGCGTCCCAATCCGTGGCGCTGAGCGGGCCCTGGCGCAGGGCCCGGTGGCGCCGATCCCATTCTTCCCGCGTCAGGCCCGAATCGAGGAACCGCGCCGGGGCGTCGATGGCGGCCACGCGGGGGATCCCCAGCCGCTTCGCCAGCCGGAACCCGATCTGGTAGATCTCGTTCTGGAGCGTGTCCGTGCCGCCGCCCGGGTAGCCGGCGAAGAGCGAGTCCAATCGGGCCTGCCGTTCGGGGAGCCGCTCGACCGCGATCCGGGTCGGTCGCCAGGCGGCGAGGCGGCTCAGGACGTCCTCCAACTCGCGCTGGCGCGCCGGTGCGCGAATGTCGAACGGGACCGCCGGTTTGTAAGCGTCGAGGCCGGCGTCCTGAAAGTGGAAGACGCCGAGGACCAGGACTTGCGCCCGTGGTTGGGCCCGGAAGGGCGCCAGGGGATCCTGGGCCAGCACCACCCCGGTCGCGCCGAGCAGCAGCGTGCAGCCCGCCGTCAACGCGCGCATGCTAGAACTCTCGCTTCTTCATCTCTTTGAAGAACTCGCGGCGCTCGAGATCCTCCTCCTGCTCCGGCGGCAGCGTGGCATCGTAGCGGCGCCGCGCCTTGGGCTTAGCGCGAGCGGCCTTGGCCGCGTTCTTCTTCACCAACGCGGCCATCCGCTCATCTTCGCGTTTCGACATGATCAACCCTCTCGGTTAGGAATTCGCGCGCCTCGCGCAACACGAGCGCCTGCGCGTCCCCCAGCGAGCCCTCGAGCGACGCGCCGGCCGCCTTCCGGTGCCCGCCGCCGCCGAAGCGATGGGCAAACGCCGCCACGTCCACGTGCCCGATCGAGCGGAACGACACCTTGATCCGCCCGCTGGCGATCTGGCGGAACAGCAGCGCCATGCGGACCCCGGCGATCGAGCGGGGAAACTCGACGATGCCATCCAGGTCGTCGGGCGTGGCGCCGTGCCGCTCGAGCGCGCCCGGCGGTACCGTTACCCAGGCGAGCCCGAGCTCGGGCTCCACGACGAGCGTCTGCAGCACCTCCGCCGTGAGCCGGATGCGCCCCTCGGGGGCGCTGGCGTACACCGCCTCGTAAATCGCCTCGGCGTCCACGCCGCGATCGAGCAACGCCGCCGCGACGCGCAGCACCCGCGGCGTCGTGTTCGCGAATCGGAACCCGCCCGTGTCGGTGAGGATGCCGACGTACAGCCCCCGCGCCGCCTCGGGCGACAGCTCCCACCCCAGGGCCGACGCGAGGTCGAACACCAGCTCCGCGGTGGCGGCCGCTTCAGGCGCGATCAGGCGGGGGCCCGCGGGCAGCGAGCCGGTTTGGGAGGGCGGGGGGGGGGGGGGAGAGGGGGCACGTGATGGTCGATGCAGACCGTGGGCCCGCGGCTCCGTTTCACGGCCTGCCCGAGATCGCCGAGCCGGCTGAGGTCGGAGATGTCCATCACCACCACGACGTCGGCGTGCTCGACCACCCGGCCCGCGCGGCCGCTCTGGTCGGCGCCCTCCGGCAGGAGAAACCCGAAGCGATCGGGGATCTCCGTGGGGTTGGCAATCGAGGCGTGCACCCCGCGGGCCGCGAGCAGATGCCACAGCCCCACTTCGCTGCCCACGCCGTCGCCGTCGGCGTTGACGTGGGTGGTGAGCACGACGCGGCGGCCCGGGGCGAGCAGGGCGGCGATCTCGCGCGCCGCACGGACGCGCTCGGCTGGGATGTCGACGCCGGGGGGGGTCATGGCCCAAACATACCACGGCCGGCCCGCGTCAGCAGGCCGGCCGCGCGCAGCACGCCCGACTCAGGCGCCCGCCGACGCGGCGCGCCGCGCCAGCCACCGTCTCCAGAACTGGTAGCCGAAGTAAACGAGCATTCCGAAGACGAACCAGACGATGAGCCGCCGCCACGTGGGCCAGGTCAGCGAGACCATCAGGTACAGCGCCGAGAGCACACCGAGCGGCGCGATCACGAAGGCGTACGGCGTCTTGAACGGCCGCGGCAGGTTGGGCTCGCGCACGCGCAGCACCATGATACCGATCGACACGATGACGAACGCGAGCAGGGTCCCGATCGAGACCAGGCTCGCCGCGTCACGGACCGGCAGGATGGCCGCGAAGAACGCCACGCCCACGCCCGTCACGATCGACGTGATCCAGGGCGTCTGGAACCGGGGGTGCACCTTGTTCACGAACTGCGGCAGCAGCCCGTCCTTCGACATGTTCCAGAAGACCCGCGACTGGCCGAGCAACATCACGAGGATCACGGACGAGAGCCCCGCGATCGCGCCGAGCTTGATGAGCGACGCCATCCACCCGAGGCCCGCCCGGTCGGCCGCGACCGCGATGGGGTCCGGCACGTCCAGCTCGCGGTAGGGCACGACGCCCGCCGCGATGCCCGAGACGAGGATGTAGAGCACCGTGCAGATGACGAGCGATCCGATGATGCCGATGGGCATGTCCCGCTGCGGGTTGTTGGCTTCTTGCGCCGCCGTGCTGACGGCGTCGAATCCGATGTAGGCGAAGAACACGATGCCCGCCCCCGCCATCACGCCCGTCCAGCCGAAGTGCTCACGCACGCCCGTGTTCTCCGGCATAAACGGGCGCCAGTTCGCCGGATCGATCGCCCAGACTGCGCCCACGATGAAGAGCAGCACCACCGCGACTTTGATGAACACGATGACGTTGTTGACGTTCGCCGACTCCTTGATGCCGATCACGAGCAGCGTCGTGACCAGCGCGATGATGACGACGGCCGGCAGGTTGAACACCGCGGCCGCGGTGGTGCCGTCGGCGCACTGCACCACGGCGCCCCGGGCGGCCGACAGCGCGCACGGGACGTTGATCCCGACGTCCCGGAGGAAGGAGACCACGTAGCCCGACCACCCGATCGCCACCGTCACGGCGCCGAGCGAATACTCCAGGATCAGGTCCCACCCGATGATCCAGGCGAAGATCTCGCCCAGCGTGGCGTAGCCGTACGTATACGCGCTCCCCGCCATGGGCACGAGCGAGGCGAACTCGGCGTAGCACAGCGCGGCGAAGACCGAGGCCACGCCCGCCAGCACGAACGAGAGCACCACCGCAGGCCCCGCGTTCTGCGCCGCCACCGTGCCGGTGAGCACGAAGATCCCCGTGCCGATGATGGCGCCGATGCCGAGCATCGTGAGGTTCGTCGCGGTCAGCGCCCGCTTGAGGCTGTGGTCGGTCTGCGCCTGGGCCTGCAGCTCGGTGATGCTCTTGCGTCGGAGCAGATTCATGCCCACCTCGCGAGACGAGAGAATAGGGAGACACAGCGTCGGCGACGGGCGCTAGATGTAGACCCCGGCCGACGGAGTGTCAAGCGGACGCCGCGCGCCTACAGGCTGTAATTCGGGGCTTCGCGCGTGATGACCACGTCGTGCGGATGGGACTCGCGCAAGCCGGCGCTGGTGATCTGGAGGAACTCGGTCTCGGTGCGCAGGGCCGCGATGTCGCACACGCCGCAGTAGCCCATGCCGCTGCGCAGACCGCCCACCATCTGGAAGATCACGTCGGCCACCGGCCCCTTGTACGGCACGCGCGCCTCGATCCCCTCGGGCACGAGCTTGGAGGGGGACACCTCGCCCTCCTGGAAGTACCGGTCGCCGGACCCTTCCTCCATGGCGCCCAGGCTTCCCATGCCGCGGATCACCTTGAAACGCCGGCCCTCGAGCAGGAACGATTCGCCCGGGCTCTCCTCGGTGCCGGCGAGCATCGAGCCCATCATGACGCAGGCCGCGCCGGCGGCCATCGCCTTGACGACGTCGCCCGAGTACTTGATGCCGCCGTCCGCGATGACGGGCACGTCTCCCGCCCCCGCCACCGCGTCGAGGATCGCGGTGATCTGCGGCACGCCGACGCCCGTCACGACGCGCGTGGTGCAGATCGAGCCCGGCCCCACGCCGACCTTCACCGCGTCCACGCCGCGCTCGACCAGCGCCCGCGCGCCGGCTTCGGTGGCGACGTTGCCGGCCACGAGCTGGGCCTGGGGGAACGCGTCGCGCAACAGCGCTACCGTGTCGAGCACGCCTTTCGAGTGGCCGTGGGCGGAATCCACGACGATGACGTCGCACCCCGCGTCGAGCAGCGCCTGGGCGCGGGGCTTGGCCTCGGGCGTCCCGCCCACGGCCGCGGCCACCCGCAGGCGGCCATGTTGGTCCTTGTTCGCGTCCGGGTGCAGCCGGCGCTTGAAGATGTCCTTGACGGTGATCAACCCCTTCAAGACCCCGCGCTCGTCCACCACGGGCAGCTTCTCGATGCGGTGCTCGCCCAGGATGCGCTCGGCCGCCTCCAGCGTGGTGCCGACCGGCGCGGTGACCAGCCCCTCCCGCGTCATGGCCTCGCGGATCGGGCGGTCGAGGTTGCGCTCGAACTGGAGATCGCGGTTCGTGATGATCCCGACCAGTTTCCCGGCCGCGTCCACGATGGGGACGCCGGAGATCTTGAAGCGGGTCATGAGCTGCGTCGCGTCGCGCAACGGGCGGTCGGGCCCCAGCGTGATCGGATTGAGGATCATCCCCGATTCGCTGCGCTTGACGCGGTCCACCTCCGCCGCCTGGCGGTCGATGGGCATGTTCTTGTGGAGCACGCCGATCCCGCCCTCGCGCGCGATGGCCATGGCCATGTCCGCCTCGGTCACCGTGTCCATGGCGGCCGCGACGAGCGGGATGTTCAGGGGGATCTGGCGGGTGAAGCGGCTGCGGATGTCGACCTGGCGCGGATGGACCGTCGCGTGCCGCGGCACGAGCAGGACGTCGTCGAAGGTGAGGGCGACGGTCGACCGGAAGGTTCCCATGGCGAAAACTATGCCGGCGGAGGCGGTTCCTCAACCACCTTCGGCTCCTCCGCCTTCGCTTCCTGCTTCTCCTTCTGCTCCTCCGGTTTGCGGGCGGCGTCCTCCACCACCTTCTTGCCCGCCGCCGCCAGCCCTTCCAGGAAGCGACCCGCGGTGCCGACCGCGTCCATCGTCCCCTTGATGATGGTGACCGGCACCCGGCCGGCCCGCAGCGTGTCCTCGAGCGTCTCGGCCACTTTCTGGAACGGCGCCGCGCCGGCGGGGCGCTCGGCGTACTTCGACTCGAGGAACTCGATGTAGTCGAGCACCTGGTAGGCCTTGTCGTCCGGCAGCGCGGCGAGCCGGCGCCGGAGCCGCTCGAGCAGCACGTCGTTCATGGCTGAGACTCCAGCGTCAGCAGGTCCACGACCGGGTGGCCGAGGAACCGGCTGCGGCCCGCGCGCACGCGGCCGCTCACCTGAATGGTCGCCAGGGGGGACAGGGTCTGGACGGCCGCGAGCCGGGCGGGCGGTACCACGACATACACGAACCCGCGCTCGGGCATCGGACCCCGGGCTAGAAAATAGGTCGCGCCGGACGGGATATCGGGCCGCAGCTCGTCGGCCTGCTGGAGCCCGATGAACTGCAGGGTCCAGCGCAGCACCTTGCCTTCGTAGCGCGCGGGGTCGGCGCGCAGCTCGGCCGCGCTCACGCCCACGAGCACGCCGGGCGGCGCCGCCTGGAGGTCGGCCGATTTCACCCAGCCCTCGAACTGCACCCGGGTCCATTCGCCCGAGCGACTGAGCACGCGCAGCGGCGTGTCGGGATCGAGCGACCCCGCGGCCGGTCCGTCGGGCGCGCGGTACAACGCCGTCTGGCGGGCGGGCTGCATGCGGGCGGGGTCGGGCGGAGCGGCGGGCAGAGTATCCGGCACCCCGGACCGTGGGCTCGGGGAAGGCGGGAGCCCACCCGGACTGGTGTCCGGGGCAGCGGCGCGCGCGCCCACCACGACGGGGACGGGCTCCAAGGCGTCGCGCCGCACCCAGCCGTCGCGCTTGACGCGCACCCAGCGCCCGTCCTCGCTCAACTTCACCAATAGGAACCCCTCGGCGAGCTTCGCCACGAGCGCGCCGGCCGGCGCCGAGCGCAGGTTCTCTTCGGGCGCGCGCGTCACCGCGAGGTCGAACCCCGCGCGCGGCGTCGGCCCGACCGAGGTCCCGAAGATCCAGCCCTCAACCGTGATCCGCAGCCACTCGCCCTGCGCCTCCCCGCCGTCGACGATCGCCCCGCGGGCCAGGCGGGCGAGGCGCTTGCCGCCGGCTTCCTGGTAGAACCATTCCCCGTCGTTGGTGATGCGGTAGCGCAGGGGCGCGGCGGAGCCGGCGGAGGGGGAGACCTGACCGGCGAGCGGGAGGACGAGACAGCCAACGAGAACTGGTAGGCCGTGGAGGGCGTGGCTAGATTGCATCCCCTTCAATATGGCAAACAGGCGTGGGGCGCGCACCCCGGTCGTCCTGATCGTGCTCGACGGCTGGGGCTATCGCCCCAGCGCGGACGGCAACGCCATCGAGCTCGGGGCGACGCCCACCTGGCACCGGCTGTGGGCGCGCGCGCCCCGCACCCTGCTCGAAGCCTCGGGTCCCGCCGTCGGACTCCCTCCCGGCCAGATGGGCAACAGCGAGGTCGGCCACTTGAACCTCGGGGCCGGCCGGGTCGTGTCCCAGGACATCGTGCGGATCGCGCAGTCCATCGCCTCGGGCGAGTTCTTCCGCCTCCCGCCACTCGTCGAGCTGTGCGCCACCGTGAAACGGTCCGGGGGAACGCTGCACCTCCTGGGACTGATCGGCACGGGCGGCGTGCACGCGCTCGACACGCATCTGCTCGCGGCGGTCGAGCTCGGGCGCCGCGCCGAGGTCCCGGTAGCGATCCACGCCTGGCTCGACGGCCGGGACACATTGCCCAAGTCGGCGCTGGGGTTCATGGCAGAGCTGCTCAAGGCGGTCGGGCGGTCAGGCGGTCGGGCGGTCGTCTCGACCGTGATCGGCCGCTACTACGCGATGGATCGCGACAAGCGCTGGGAGCGGACCAAGCTCGCCTACGACGCGATGGTGCGCGGGATCGGCGCTCCGGCCCCCGATCCTCTGAGCGCAATCCGCCAGGCGTACGAGGCGGGCGAGACCGACGAGTTCGTGAAGCCGCGGATCATCGCGGGCACGCCGACCATCCGCACGGGCGACGGGGTGTTCTGCGTCAATTTCCGCGCGGACCGGATGCGCCAGATCGTCCGGGCCCTCGCCATCGCGGGGTTCGAGGCGTTCGACGTGCGCGACCGGCCCCGCCTCGCGCTGGTCACGATGACCCAGTACGACGAGACGTTCCCGCTGCCCGTGGCCTTCCCCCCCGAAACGCTCTCGCGGATCCTGGCGCAGGTGCTGGCCGAGCACGGCAAGACCACGTTCCGAACGGCGGAAACGGAGAAATACGCCCACGTGACCTACTTCTTCAACGGCGGCTTCGAGGTCCCCTACTCGGGCGAGGAACGGCTGCTCGTGCCGTCACCGAACGTGGCGACCTACGACCTCAAGCCCGAAATGAGCGCGCCCGGCGTCACGGACGTCCTGTGCCGGGCGATCGAGGCCGGCGAGCACGACTTCATCCTGTGCAACTACGCCAATGGGGACATGGTGGGGCATTCCGGGGTACTATCGGCCGCCGTGAAGGCGGTGGAAACGGTGGACCGGTGCCTGGGGCGCGTCCTCCCGAGCGCGGAGCGGCGGGGCGCCGCCCTGCTGATCACAGCCGACCACGGCAACTGCGAGATGATGATCGATCCCGCCACCGGGGGACCGCACACCGCGCACACCACCAATCCGGTCCCGTTTGTCCTCGTAGAGAACGAGGGGGGGGGCGCCATGGCCCTGCGGTCCGGGGGCTCGCTGTGCGACGTGGGACCGACGATTCTTCATCTGCTCGGCATCGAGCCCCCGCCGGAGATGACCGGGCGGGACTTGAGGAGGACGGAATGACGGGCGGTCAGGCGGTCCGGCGGTCAAGCGGTCAGTTCGTTCGGTACGCGCGGGCAATCGGCGGCGCCGTGCTGCTGTCCGCCGGACCGCCCGACCGCCTGACCGCCCAGGTCGGCCACGATCCCGCCCGATCCCCGTATCGCGACATCCCCTCCGGCACGGGCCTCACCGTGCTGGTCGGCACGCTGGGCGGCGACCGGGGCTCGGTCGGGGTGGGCCAGGGCGATGGCGTCACCACGTCGCTGCGCTCCGAAATCGCGGTAGGCCGCGCCATGCACTTCACCGCCGGCGTGAGCTACGCTCAGATGAACCGGTTCATCGTGGACCCCACCCAGCCCCCGGCCTCCCGCCGATCCGGCCCCATCGACGACAACGTGACGCTCGTGGACGCCGGGCTGCTCCTGCTTTTGACCGGTGCCAAGACGTGGCACGGCATCGCCCCCTACGTCGCCGGCTCGTTGGGCATGGCCTTCGGCGGGCGCGAGCTCGTGGACCCGAGCACGTACGAGTTCGGCACCAAGTTCACGCTGGCTGGTGGAGCCGGGGTGCGCTGGTACCCGGGGCGGCGGGTGAGTGTGCAGCTCGACGCCCGGTTCCTGTTCTGGAAGCTGCGCTACCCGACCGAGTACAAGGTCCCGAACCAGGTCGACGGGAGCCAGGTGCTGGCCACGAACGCGCCGCTCACTGAGTGGGCGCGGCAGCGGTGGCTCAGTCTCGGCGTAGGATGGACTTTCTAGCCGACGGATTCCGGCGCGCGCTCGCGCTGCTCGCCGCGGGAAATGCCGAAGTCTACGGCATCGCCTTCCTCACGCTCAAAGTCGCGCTCGTGGCGACCACAGTCGCCTGCGGCCTGGGGCTCCCGCTCGGCTACTTCCTGGCCACGCGCCCCTTCTGGGGCCGCCGCGCCGCGTTGACGGTGGTCAACACCGCGCTCGCCTTTCCCACGGTTGTCGTCGGTCTCCTGCTGTACGGCCTCCTCTCCCGCCGCGGGCCGCTGGGCGGCCTGGGGTGGCTGTACACTTGGCAGGCGATCGTGATCGGCGACGTGCTGCTCGCCTTGCCCATCGCCGCCGCTCTGTCGGCGGCCGCCGTGCAGGGCGTGGACCCGCGGGTCCGGCGCACGGCCCAGACGCTCGGCGCGGGGCCTTGGCGCACCGCCTGGACGGTGGCCCGGGAGGCGCGGTTCGCCCTCGCCGCGGTCATCACGGCGGCGTTCGGCCAGGTGGTCGCCGAGGTCGGCGCGGCGATGATCGTCGGCGGCAACATCCGCGGCTCGACCCGCACGCTGACCACCGCCGTGGCGCTCTCCACGGCGCAGGGCGACTTCGGGCTCGCCCTCGCGCTCGGCCTGATCCTCTTGGCTCTCGCCCTCGTCGTGAACGTCGGCCTTCAGGCGCTGCAGGGCAAAGGCCGTGCTTGAGCTCCGGGACGTGCGCCAGCGCTACGACGGGCGCCTGGTGCTCGCGCTCGACCGCTTCGCGCTGCCGCCGGGCGGCTTGATCGCGATCGTGGGACACAACGGCTCGGGCAAGAGCACGCTGCTCCGGCTGCTGGCGCTGCTGGAGCCGCCCACCGAGGGGGCGGTGCTGCTCGACGGCCAGGTGGTCACCGGCGGGCCCGACCGCCGGCGCGCCGGCGTGCTCGCGCGTCGTCGCGTGACGCTCGTGGAGCAGCGCCCACTGCTGCTCCGGGGAACGGTGGAGCACAATCTCGCATACGGGTTACGCGCCAGAGGGCTGAGAGGCGCGGCGGTCAAGGAACGGATCGGAGCCGTCGCCGAGCGGCTCGGCCTCGCGCCGCTCCTGGCGCGGCGGCGGCACCAGCTGTCGGACGGCGAGGTGCAACGCGTGGCGGTGGCCCGCGCGTTGGCCGTGCGTCCCGACGTCCTCCTGCTCGACGAGCCGGTCAGCTCGGCCGACCGCGGCGCCGCGCAGACCCTCTACCGCCTGCTCGAGACCGAGCGGCGTGAACGCCGGCTCGCGATCTGCTTCGCCTCGCACCAGCTGGAGGACGCCTACCGCTGGGCCGACGACATCCGGACGCTCGCCGAAGGGCGGCTCTCTCCCGTCACGCCGGAAAATCTCTTCCGCGTGGACCTCCCGCCGGGCGACGACACCAAGCTCGTCCGCACCGGCTCGATCGAGATCGTGGTGCTGACGGACAAGACGGGCCCGGCGATCCTCGCGGTGCCGCCTACCGACATCTTCGTGAGCCGCGAGCCCATCCCCTCGTCCGCGCGCAACGTCTTCACCGGCCGGGTGACCCGGCTGGTCCACCGGCGCGGAGGCGCCGTCCAGATCGCGGCCGACGTCGGCGTGGAGCTGGTGGCGGTCGTTACGGAAGCCGCAGCGCGGGAGCTGGGGCTCGGCCCCGGCACTCCCGTCGTGTTTGCGTTCAAGGCCAGCGCCGTGCGAGTGTTCTAGCTGTGTCGATCAGCTATCTTACGCGAGTAGTTGAATTTACCGCGACGCACCGGATCCGGCGCGCGGATTGGACGGCGGAGCGCAACGTGGAGACCTTTGGGAGGGCCGCCTCGGACCACGGCCACCGCTACCAGTGCCGCGTCACCGTCCAGGGCGAGCTGCCGGGCGGTGGGACCGAGGGCGGGGTGGTGAGCCTGGCGGCGCTCGATGCCCTGCTCGCTCAGGAGGTCACCGGGCGGTTCGACGGGCGGCACATCAACGAAGACGTGCCGGAGTTCGGCGACGGCAAGCGGTTGCCGACCGGTGAAGCGCTCGCGGTGTACGTGTGGCAGCGACTGGCACCCCAGATGCCGCCGGGCGTCCGGCTGCACGCGGTGCGCATCCAGGAGGGGCCCCATATCTACTCCGAATACTTCGGCGAAGAGTGACTCCCCGGTTCCGGCTCGCCCCCCCGGCTCTCGGCGGGGACGGATGTCGGCGGAGTCGGCCGCGGTGGAGGAATGGCCGGTGTGGCTCGAAGTGAACGGCGAGCCGGCGGTGACGTGGATGTGCACGCCGGACCAGCTCGAGGAGCTGGCGACGGGCTGGCTGCACGGTGAGGGCTACATCGAGTCGCTGGACGATCTCGTCCGGCTGCGGCCGTGCGCGACCGATTTGGGCTTCTGGGCCGACGTGAAGCCGGAACGGGTCGCGCTGGTGAAGCGCGAAAACCGCCGGCGCGTGCTCGCGTCGGGATGCGGCGCGGTCACGACGCTGCTCGCCGATCCGCACACGGTGCGCGTGGCCGCCGCCCGGGGTGAGCCGCCCGGGGCCGAGCGGCTGCGCGCACTGTTCAAGGAGCTGTTCGGCCGCGGGGAGCGCTACACCGAGACCGGCGGGATCCATGCCGCGGCGCTGACCGACGGCGAGCGCCTGCTGTTCCACGCCGAGGACATCGGGCGGCACAACGCCGTGGACAAAGTGATCGGCGCGGCGGTAATCGCCCGCACGCCGATCGCGAACGGCCGTCAGGGGCTGCTGGTCACGGGACGGATCTCGGCGGAGCTGGCGTTCAAGGCGGCGCGGGCGGGGCTCGCGTACGTCGCGACGCCGAGCGTCCCCTCGACGCTCGCGCTGACGATCGCGCGGCGCTCGGGGATGGTGCTCGTGGGGCGCGCGGTGAGCGGGACCCCGCACGTGCACCGGCCCGAGGCGTGACGCCCGACGCCCTCCGGACGCTCTTGCGCGAGGTCCGGACCATCGCGGTCGTCGGGCTGTCGCCCCGGCCCGAGCGGCCCAGCCACGCGGTGGCGCGCTACCTGCGGCGCGCGGGCTATCGCATCGTGCCGGTCAATCCGCACCACGCGCGGGTGCTGGACGAGCCGAGCTATCCGACCCTCGCAGCGGCGGCAGCGGCGCACGCGATCGACATGGTGGACGTATTTCGCAAGAGCGAGGCGGCGGGCGCCGTGGTGGATGAAGCCGTGGCGCTCCAGCCGGCTCCGCGGCTGATCTGGCTGCAGCTGGGCGTGGTCGATGCGACCGCCGGCGCGCGCGCCGCGGT
>JBOHSA010000142.1:0-6021 GCA_050732995.1 Gemmatimonadales bacterium
CGGCCCCGCCTGCCGTGGCAGGCGGAGCCGGGAGCGTCTTCCCGCGACGCGGGTTCAGGCGGGGCTGACGGGGCTCGAACCCGCGACCTCCGGTGTGACAGACCGGCACTCTAACCAGCTGAGCTACAGCCCCCTGCGACGGAGCGCCGCAATATAGGCCGGCCTGCGGGCCAATTCAATGGCTCAAAAGTTCCGGCACTTGAACGCCTGCTTCACTTTCGGCATGACCTCCTCGAAGCGGCCGACGTTGCGCAGATGCGTGTCGACCGTCGGGGCGTGCACGCTGCGGCCGAGCAGCAAGGCCGCTCGCGTCCGGGTGAGGCGATCATTGAACGCCTTGGCGTCGGCGCAGCTCTTCGTCTTGGTCACGGCCTGGTAAGCGATCAGCAGCCCGGGCACGGACGAGAGGCCGAACCAGAAGCTCGTGTTGACGCGAATGGCCTGGCGCAGCCCCACCGTGTCCGCCGCCGTCCGCGGCTCGACGACCTGGAGCGTCCGCTCCAGCCAAGTCAGCGCGCGGTCGTAGGCGCCGACGCGGGCGAGCTTCTCCCCGGCGGTGCGCATGATGGCGGCGGCATTGAGGCGCGACACGGTGTCGGGCGAGGACACGGCGCGCTCCAGATCCACCCGGGCGGAGTCGAGTCGGTCGGCATACGCCTTCCGGATCGCGTTGATCTGAGCGGTGTCAGGCTTCGGAACCTGAGCCGCCTTCGCGCTGTCGTAGGCGGTCCCTTCGATGATGGTCTTGGCCACCAGGAGGCTGGCCGCGAGATCGCTGGGATCGATCTCCAGGGAGCGGCGGTAGGCCCACACCGCCGAGTCCGGCTTCGCGGCGAGTTCGTAGGCGGCCCCGAGCGCCTTCCAGAACGAGGCGTTCCGCGGACGATGCCGGGCCGCCTCCCGTGAGTAGCGCAGCAAGGCCTGCGTATCCGCCAGCTGCTGGGCCGCGCCAATCGCCGTCTTGAGGAACGCCGTGTCGGCGAGCAGCGCAGGTTCCTTTTCCGCCCGGGCGCCGAGGCCGTCCAGGGCGCAGCGCCACAGCTCCCCATCGATGCAGATCTGGGTCCGCCGCTCGATCATCCCTTGGTTGTTGGGGTTCAGTCGCAGCCCGTGGCTCAGGAGGTCGACGGCGCGCTGGGCCTGGCGATGCTGGGCGAGCTGCTGCGCGACGCCGATCATGAAGCGCTCGTTGCTCGGGTCGGCGAGAGCCAGGTGCACGAAGGCGTCGAGCGCCTTGAGCGTGTCGCCCTTCACCTGATACTGGCGCCCGATGGTCTCCCAGGCGGCGGTGTTCAACGAGTCGCCCTTCAGCGCGCGCGAGGCGGCCGCGATCAGGCTGTCGGGCGGCTGCCGCTGGGCCTCGTATACCAGCACCATGCACATGTGCGCCGCGGGCAGATCGGGATCGATTTGCAGCGCCTTGCGGGCGCCGTCGAGGGCGCGGGGGAAGGCGCCGCGCGCGCGCTGGGCGTTGCAGTCGCGCGCGTGCTCGGCCGCGCGGATGACGATGTTCAGCCGCTGGGCCATCGCCTCACCCAGCGCCTGGGCCGTCCCAGGGTTACCGTTGTCCACGTTGAACGAATAGGCGAACCCGGAGCCCCCGACGTCGATGACGCGCACGCGCGCGGCGAGGGACGATCCGGACTTCGTCAGGACGCCGACGGTGAACGCGTCCACCTGGAGGAACCGCGCGAGCTGGCGGACCTGCTGCTCGTCCATCAGGCCGTCGCACGGGAACCCGGACGCCGTCAGCGCTTCGCAGATTTTCGGTTTGGGGATGACGGTGACCTTGTAGCGCGCCATGCCCGCCAGCTTTTCGCGCGCTACGTCCATCGTGTGTATGCTCGTCGCCGAATCCGCGCCGCCGGTCACCGGAAAGGGGAGCATCAGCAGCTTCTCGGGCTGCGGCTGCGTCGACGGCCGTTGGCCCGACCCGACGCCGGCTGCACCGATGCCGAGCACGGCCACCAATCGAAAAATTCTCACGCACGCACTCCTCGGTTGCAGTCTGATACCCTCATGGGCGAAGAGGGATTCGAACCCCCGACTTCCTGCGTGTAAGGCAGGCGCTCTGAACCAGGCTGAGCTATTCGCCCCCGCCTCCGCCCCGGCCCCCGCCCCGGCCCCAGCCCGGGGCGTCGTTACAGCGCCAGGCCGACCGGGAAGAACACGCAGTAGCCTAGCACGAGCAGGATGGGCGCCATGGTCGTGGAGCCTTGTGACAGTAGCCAGTACCCCGCGGCGAGCGTCACGACGGCAGCGGCGAGCAGCGCGTAGTTTTTCGGTCCGAAGCGCAGCCGAGCGCGCACGAGACTCTGGTCGGGCATCAGGCTCGGAGTTTACGGGGCAATTCCAAGCTCGTCAAGGAGTTGGCGTGTCGGGCGGCAGCTCCCATCCCTCATCGAGCAGCGCGCGGCGGGCGCGATCGCGCCGCCGGCGGCGCCGCGCGAGCCAGACGAGCACCACCGCCGCCGCCGCCCAGAACAGACCCGCCGCCTGGATCCACCCGAGCCACCCGTAGCGGGAGGCGACGTCGCGCTGCCAGCGAGCCTCGAAATCGCCTTCGGTGAGGTAGTAGGTGGCGCGCAGGGCGGCGTCGAAGCCGGGCTCCCGGCCGAGCCGGTCCACGAGGGGCGCGAGCCCGTGCGGGCCGCCCCAGCGCTGCAGCAGCAGCACCGCGGTCGTGGCGAGACCGTAGGCCGCCTGCGCCTCCGCCGCGCCGCCCCGGAGCGCCCGATCGACCTCGTCGAGGTTCATGCGCATGCCGCGTGCCACGTGCCAGTTGAGGCGCAATGCATCGAGCCGATCCCACTCCCCCGCAGCCACGGCGGCGTAGCCCTCCTCGAACCACAGGGGCAGCCCGCGGCCCACGCGCCAGCGCAGAGCGAGGTGCGCGAGCTCGTGGCGCAGCGCGGCCGACAGCCGCGCCGCGGAACGATCGGACCGGAGCACGACGACTCCGGGATCGGGGAAGGCGGCGCCTTCGCTCCAGAGCGGCAGGCGGCCGCGAGTGAGAGAGTCGTACGCGGAGCGGGAGGGTGCGAGAATCAGCCGGATCGAGCGCTCGCCCGGGAGGGGGCCGATGCCGGGAAACGCAGTCGCGCGGTCGGCCGCTGCGGCGAGGGCGGTCGCGAGCGTCCCCTGCCCCGGCCAGGCGACCGCCGTGACGCGGCCCACCGTGATCGCCGTCGGAGACGCCTGCGAGCCCGGGGGGAAAGAAAGCGCGGGGAGGAGCGGGCCTTGTAGCAGCCACACGACCAGCGTCAGGTACGCGGCGGCTCCTCGCCCCGGGCGACGAGCTCCAGCATCTCCTGGCACTTCTTGCCCCAGGGATTGAATTTGTTCGCCTGGACGCCCGCCGCCCAGGTGTCTTTCGCGAGCGCCTGGTCGCTTCCGAACCAGTAGGCACGGCCCAGCTCGTAGTACCCCTCGATGAGATTGGGGCCGAGCTTCAGCGTCTTCTGGAAGAAGGTCTGGGCGTCCTCGTACATCTCCCGCTGGAGGTAGACGAGGCCCAGGTAGAAGTGGGCGTAGAGGGTCGCCTTCTTGTCGTTGTCCAGCCGGATGGCTTTGGAGAGGTGCTCGATGGCCTCGCCGAAGATCTGTTTCTTCAGGCAGATGTAGCCCACGTTGATGCGCGCGAGGGAATTCGCGGGCTCCTTCATGAGCACTTTCTGGAAGGTCTGCAGCGCGTCGTCGTAGTCCTGGTGCAGCATCTGTGCCCAGCCGAGCAACGATTCGGCTTGCGTCTCTCCCGGCGAGAGCTGGAGGGCCTTTTGGAGGGCCTGGATAGCGCCTGCGTGGTCGCCCAACGAAATCAGGCTCCAGCCTTTTTCGATGAAGGTCGAGGCCCCGATGTGGTCGGCGTGCACGGCCGGTCGCGCGCCGGTGAACTGGGGCGCCGCGGCCTCCTGGGCGTCGGCCGCCGCCTGTTTGTAGCGCTCCACCAGCGCCCGGATGTCCTCCTTCAGCTGGCTCAAGTCCGCGATGAGGGCGTCCACCTGCTTGAAGTAGGTGATGATCTCGCGCTTCACCGCTTCCCGCTCGGCGGCACCGGCGGCGCCATCGAGCTTGCGCGCGATCGCGTCGTATTGCGCCCGGAGCCCCGCGACCGGCGAGTCGGACATCAGACCGCCGCTTCCGCCTTTCCAGGCAACGCGGCGTCGAGCCGCAGCTTCTCCTTGGACGCCAAGAGCTTGGTGGTGTTCAGCACGATTATGGTCCGCTTGTCCTTCACGAGAAGGCCGGTGATGTATTCTGCCGCGAGACCGCGAACCAGGGTGGACGGCGAGGTGATGTCGGCCGCCCCGACCTGCAGCACCTCGGTCACGGTATCCACCACGACACCGAGCTTCCCGCTGTCCCACTCGAGGATGACGATCCGGGTGTCATCGCGCAGCGGGGCCGGGACGGCCAGACGCTTGCGCAGATCGATCAGGGGGACGGCCACCCCCTGGTATTGCAGCACCCCTTCCAGGAAATCCGGCGCCTTCGGCAGCGGGGCCGGCGTCTCATAGCGGAGGATCCGCTCCACCTGGAAGATGTTGAACGCGAAATCCTGGCCGGCCACGCGAAACGTGACCAATTGGACGTCGTCGCCCGCGCTCATCCGATACGCTCTCCTAGGGCGTGCAGATCCAGGATCGGCACCAGCGTGCCGGCCCGCTGCCGCGCCACCCCCGACGCCCACGGCAGGTCCTGTCCGCGCGGCACCGGCAGCGGCGCCTCGCGCACCACCTCATCGGCGTCGTCCACCTCGAGGGCGACGAGCCGCCGACCCAGTTCGACCAGCACGACCGCCCCCCCCGGTTCGGGCGGGGGCACGCGGTCTCCCAGGAGCGCTCCGAGGTGGATCAGGGGCACCAGCCGGCCGCGCAGGGGCGTGAGGCCGCGCAGCGCGCGCAGGCTGCGCGGCACGTCCAGCACTGCGTGCCGCCCGCCGGCCTCGCGGCTCAGATCGCCCACTTCAAGCACGCAGTGCACCGGCAACCCGTAGGGCCGCCCCTCGGCCCGCACCAGCAGGTAGCCCACGCTCATGGGCGCCCGACGCTCGCGCGGCGCGCCAGCTCGGCGGCCACGCGGTCGGCGATCTGGGCCAGCGGCAGCACGGCGTCCACGCCGCCCGCCTGGACGGCCGCGGTGGGCATGCCGGCAATCACGGCCGACTCGCGATCCTGCGCGATGCCGCCGCCCCCGGCGTCGTGGATCGCCCGGAGGCCTTCCGCCCCGTCGCGCCCCATGCCGGTGAGCACGATGCCCAGGCTGCGCGGGCCGAACAGCTCCGCCACGGAGCGGAACAGCGGATCGGCGGCGGGCCGGACGCCCCACAGCGGGGCGCGCTGATCCAACGCGATGGTCGGTCCGTCTTCCCCGGGAGCCACCCGCATATGATAATCGCCCGGCGCCACGTACGCCGTGTCGGCCACCAAGGGAGCGCCGTGATCGGCCTCCACGATGCGGAGGGCGCTCATCGAATCGAGCCGTTCCGCCAGGCTGCGGGTGAACTTGGGCGGCATGTGCTGGACGATGAGCACGCCCGCGCCGCGGCCCGTGGGGAGTTTGGGGATCAAGTCGGCCAGCGCCCGCGGGCCGCCGGTCGACGCGGCGATCGCCACCACCAGGTGCGCGCGGGGGCGCAGGCCGGACTCCGGGGCGTGCTGCACGGGGGCCGGCGGACGCGCCAACACGCGCACGCGCGACACATCGACGGCAAGGGCCTGGTAGATCGCGGCCCGGAGGCGTGGGCCCATGGCCGCGATCGACTCCCGGGTCGCCTCATCCGGCTTGGCGACGATCTCGACGGCCCCGAGCTCCAGTGCCCGAATGGCGGCGGCCGTGCCGGGCCCAGCGTGCGCGCTGACGACGACGATCGGGCGCGGCGATTCCGACATGATGTAGCCGATGGCGCCGAGCCCGTCGAGCTCCGGCATTTCCAGGTCCATGGTGATCACGTCGGGCGTGTACTGATGCACCTTGCGGACGGCGTCGAAGCCGTCGCGCGCCGTCGCGATCACCCGGAAC
>JBOHSA010000143.1:0-45450 GCA_050732995.1 Gemmatimonadales bacterium
GGGGGGGGGGGCGAGGGGGGGAAGACTCGGCGCCGGCCCGGTAGCGTCGATCCCAGCTCGGTGGCCGCTCGACGTGCGCGGGTTCGTTACCCGCGGCCAGGTGCGGCCGGGTTCGCCTGCCGAATCACACCCCGGGGTGGACATCGCCGTATTGGCCGGCACGCCGGTGCGCGCCGCGGGAGGGGGCACGGTTGAGGAAGCGGGCATCGACCCGGATTACGGCCTGTTCGTCCGCTTGCGCCATCCCGATGGGTATGAGACCATGTACGGGCATGCCTCCCGCCTGCTCGTGCGAGGGCGGGACGAGGTGGGGGCGGGTCAGGTGATCGCGCTCTCGGGCAGTTCGGGGCGCTCGACGGCGCCGCACCTGCATTTCGAGGTCCGCAAGAGCGGACGGTCGCTCGACCCGCTGACTTTGGTCAAAGAGGGGAATTGACATGTCGATTTTCGCCGAGAAGGGCAGCCCGGGCGCCGATTCGGTCGCGGGGCTATCGATCATCGGAACCGGCATGCATGTCGTGGGCGACATCACCGCTGACGGCGTCGTGAAGATCGAAGGCAGCGTGGCCGGGACGGTGCGGGCAGCGCGCCAGGTGCTGGTTGCCAAGGGGGGGGTCGTAGACGGGGATGTGATCACGCGGGAGGCGATCGTGGGCGGCGAAGTGCGCGGCAGCATCCGCGCGCAGGAGCGCGTCGAGATCCAGACCGCGAGCGTCGTCCACGGCGACATCACTACCAAACGGCTCTTCGTGCAGGAGGGAGGGGAAATCAACGGCGTGCTGCGGATGGGTGAGGAAGCGGAAACGGAGGGGAGGACAGGAGAGGAAACCGTCGCCGCGTCTGGAGCCTACTCCAACCGATGAGATTTCCACACGATCAGTTCCACCTGTGTGGATTTATGTATCTGCTTGTAGAACAGTAACTTGCATCATCATACAATGTGGGAATCTCCTCGGAGCGGGGTGCCTGGGCCCGCGAGGTGACTCTTGTGATGTCCCCACACTGTCACCATAGTGTCCAATGCGATTGACCGACCTGGTCACCTACCTGGATGCGTTCCTCCGGGTGCGAGCGGTGGGGGATGCTCCAGAGGCCGTCAACGGACTTCAGGTCGAAAACGCCGGCGAGGTCACCCGAATCGCCGCCGCCGTTGATCTGTGCGCCGCGACGGTGCGAATGGCTGGAGAGCAGGGCGCCGACCTGCTCCTCGTCCACCATGGCCTGTTTTGGGGTGGTATTCGCCCGCTGACCGGACCGCATTACCGCCGGGTGTCCGGACTGGTCTGCCACAACATTGCCCTGTACAGCGCGCACCTGCCGCTCGACTGTCATCCCGAGGTCGGGAATGCGGCGGTACTGGCCCGCGAGTTGGGTGTACGCGTGCGCGGCGAGTTCGGGATGTACCAGGGCCAGGCGGTCGGCGTCTGGGGCGAGCTCGATCTGGCGCGGGACGCGGTCGCTCGGAAGCTCGCCGAGACGCTCGGCCCTTCGCCGCGCGTGCTGGCGTTCGGCCCCGAGCGGGTGCGGCGCGTGGGGATCATCACCGGGGCGGGAGGGTCGTCGATCGGCGAGGCGGCCGCGGCCGAACTCGACACGTACATCACGGGCGAGGGGCCGCACTGGACGTTCTTCGATGCTGAAGAGCTGGGGTTGAATGTGCTCTTCGCCGGCCACTACGCGACCGAAACGGTCGGGGTGAAGGCGCTGGCCGAGCACGTCCGCGCGAAGTTCTCCATCCCCTGGGTTTTCCTGGATCATCCGACCGGGCTGTGAGCTCGACTCGCCCGGGGCGGGTGCTCGCGCTGCTGTCGACGGCGGAGCTCTTGGCGATGGCGCCGTGGTTCAGCGCGTCCGCGGTCGCGCCGGCGCTCGCTGGCGCGTGGTCGCTCACGCCGGCCGGCACCGCCTGGCTCACGATCTCGGTGCAACTCGGTTTCGTCGTCGGCGCGCTGGTCTCCGCCGCGTTGACGCTGGCGGACATCTGGTCCGCGCGGCGCTTCGTCGCGGTCGCGGCGGCGCTCGCCGCCGTGGCGACGGCTGGCGTCGCCCTCGCGCCGGGCCCGGCAATCGGGATCACGCTGCGGGTGCTGACGGGGGCCGCGCTCGCCGGCGTATATCCGCCCGGGATGAAGATCGCGGCCGGCTGGTTTCGCGAGGGCCGAGGCTGGGCGATCGGCATCCTGGTGGGCGCGCTCACGCTCGGCTCTGCCGCGCCCCACCTCGTGCGCTGGGCAGTGCCGGCCGATGCCTGGCGCGCCGTGCTCGCCGTAGCCGCGGCTTCGGCGCTCGCCGGCGGCCTGCTGGTGCTGCGCATCCCATCTGACGGCCCCTTTGCCGCGGCCTCGCCCAGATTCAGCTGGGCGGCCGCACCACGGATTCTGCGCGACCGCGCCGTCCGGCTCGCGAATCTCGGCTACTTCGGGCACATGTGGGAGCTCTACGCCATGTGGACCTGGATGGCGGCGTTCGTCGTGGAGAGCGAGCGCCTCCGACGGGCGACGATGGGGGGGGGGGGAGAGGGGGGGGGAGGGGATCTCCGCGACTTCGCCGCGCTCGTCACCTTCGGCGTCGTTGGCAGCGGCGCTGTGGGGTGCTGGCTCGGCGGTAAGTACGCCGACCGCTGGGGACGCACCGTGGTCACGAGCGTCGCCATGGCAATCTCCGGGAGCTGCGCCCTGGCCGTGGGAGCGCTGTTCGGAGAGTCCCTCGCGCTGCTGCTGCCGGTGCTCGCGATCTGGGGCGTGACCGTCGTGGCCGACTCGGCGCAGTTTTCCACTGCCGTGAGCGAGCTAGCGCCTCCGGAGCATGTGGGCACGGCCCTCACGCTTCAGACGAGCCTCGGGTTCCTGCTCACTTGCGTCACGATCTACGTGCTCCCGATCGTCGCTCAGGCCATCGGCTGGCGCTGGACGATGAGCCTGCTCGCGCCGGGCCCGGCGCTCGGTGTGTGGGCCATGCTGGCGCTGCGACGCCGGCCGGAGGCCGCCCGGCTGGCGGGAGGTAGACGCTGAGCCTTACGGTACGACGAGGAGTCCGACCGTCCCGCCGAACTCGTCCTCTGCTACCCGCGCGCCCGAAGGGACGAGCCACTCGCCTCCGTTGAGCCGCACGTTGATGCGGTGGATACCGGGCGCGATCGCGAGAGCGATCTCCCAAATGCCCTCCGCGGTTCGGTGCAGCGCCACCGGCTGCCAGTCGGTGAAATCCCCGGTGATCTCCACAGCCATCGCCTCCGCGACGAGCACCCGTAGGGTCGTTCGCGCCCCTCCAACGGCTCCCCGGTGACGACCGCGCACTTCGAGCGTGACGAAGCGAGCCGTTGCATGGTCGCCGGAGGACGCCCCGTCGACCCGCGCGGAGGGCTCGAACGACGGGTAGCTGGTCGGTGGCGGCGGGGTAGGGGGGAGGAAGGGAGACGGGTCCGGCAGCATGCTCAGACGCATGCCGACGCTCAGGTAGCGTCCCGAGACACTGCCGCGGGTTGGGTCCATCGGGTAGCGCCCCCCGCCCACGACCAGCGCGATGCGCGGACCGAGCGAAACGGCGGCGGCGGCCTCGCCGAACACGCCGTGGCCGGCGCCGCGACTCCAGACGCGGGCTCCGAGCCAGCCGTCGAGCTCCAACGCGCCGCGCGGCCAGTGCAGGGTCCCTTCGAGGTCCGTGTAGGCCGTGTCGCCCACCCGGGTCGCCGTGGCCGACAGGGCGAGCGTTCGGGCTTGGCGGCGGTTCCACGCTCCCAGCGTGACTGCGCCGAACGGTCGTGCGGAGCCGAACAGGACCGCCCGCCCTCCCAGCGCGCCGAGCCACCCGCCTGAGGCGCGACCGGGGACGGTGTACAGTGCCCGCGCCCTGCCCGAGACGTGAGCGAAGCGGGCGAAGTTCTCGTAACGGCTCGCGCCGGCCGTGGCGGCGAACTCTCCGCGCAGCCGCCCGGTGGGGCTCGTGACCGCGGACGCCGCGAGCACGCCCTGGAAACTGTGGTTCCCGCTCTCGAACACGAGGACGGAGCCGCGCCCGCTGAGGGTCAGGACGCGCCGCCCAACGGCGACGGTGGGCGTCAACGAAATAGCTCCCGAAGGGAGAAACCCGTCGTACTCGACTCGGGACACGCCGGCGTCGAGCGTGGCGGTGAGCTGTGCGCGACTGGAGCGCAAGCCGGCGAACCCGAGCAGGAGGGCCAGGGCGACGTGCCACCGGACCCGTCGACCAGGTCTCACCAGTTCCCCCTGTGCTCCACGCTCGGGGGGTTAGGGTTTGCGGCGGGTGGTCGGGGGCTGCTGGCCGAAGGTCTCCAGCAGGCCGGCGCTCACGCGCACGGCGGCGGCGGCCGTCGGCGGCGCACCGAGCGCGATGTCGCGCTCGACGTTGCGCCGGAACGCGAGGAATTCGTCGTCCGCGAAATCGGCCAATGCGACCACGAACGCCGCCGCGGAATCGACCGCCACGCCTTGCGCCACCAGGTCGGCGAGCACGGCGAGCGGGATGGTCAGCGATCGGCCGGGTCGGGCGCGGCGGAGGCGGGTGAGATCGTCCGGCTGCACGTCCGCGCGCAAAGCACCCGCCCCGGCGTCCAGCTCGGCTGGGGAGGCGGCGGACCCGAGCGCGTCCCGGGCCGTGCGCAGGTCGACCCCGAGGCGGCGGACCGCCGCCACAATAGCGACCGCCGGCGCGCGCTTGAGGGCGCCCTCCAACGCGCGGTCCACGAGCGGCTCCGTCGGAAGGCCGGCGGCCCGCGCGGAGTCGAGCAACCCCGCCACGGCAGCGCGGGTCTCCGGGTCCAACCGGCCGAGCCGCGGGTCTTGGGAGGCCGCGGGGCGGGCGCCCAGGAGGGCGAAGGCGAGGGCGAGGGCGGGACTGGCGGCAAGTCGGGTCGGGATCATCGGTCAGGCTCCCACCGTCACCACGGAGTTGGGGGTTCCGAAATCATCGCCGGCGGCGCGCGGCGCCGAGGGGTCGGCGAGCCAGCGCGTCCCGTCCACGATGAACGCATAGCGATAGCGCCCCGGGGGCAGCGGCAGGGCTACGGACCATACGTCGGCCGCTTCCCCCCTTCCGGCCGGAGCGGCGGCCCGGAGCGGCGTGGCAGCGGGGTCCCAGTCATTGAAGTCGCCGACGACCACGACCGAGCGCGCAGCCGGGGCGACGATCACGAACTGCACCAGGGCGCGCGCTGCCGCGGCAGGCGCCACGAACGCGGTGGTCCGCTCGGATCCGCCCGCTCGCAGGAGCACGGCGAGAGCGGCGAGGCCCGCCGCGAGCGCCAGGCCGCGTAGCGGCGTCAGCGTCACGGTGTGCGGCCGGCGGAGCCAACGCCACACCGCGCCGAGCCCCCGCCGTGGCACGGGCAGCGTCTCGACCAGCGCCATGATCCGCGCGTCCACCGCCGGGTCCACGTGCACCGGCCGCCGCAGCTCCTGCGCGATGCGTTCGATTACCGGATCGTTGTCGTCAGGCACGTTCCACCTCGAGCAGCAGGGCGCGCAGGCGCGCGCGCGCGCGTTTGACCCGCATCTTCAACGCCGATACGTTCGCCCCGGTCACTGCAGTCATCTCCTCGTAGCTCAGCTCCTCGACGTGCTTGAGGAGAAACGCTTCGCGGGAGGACGGATCGAGCCGAGCGAGCGCCCAGCGGATCGCCTCGTCCCACGCCATCCGGTCGGCGGGATGAGGCACCGGTATGTCGGCGAGGGCCGCGTCGCCGCCCAGCACGCCGCGCTCGCGCCGGTTGCGCTGCCCACCCAGGGTGCGGCACCGATTGACCAAGATCCGGAACAGCCACGCGCCGAACCGGTCCGGGCTCTCGCAGCGACCCAGGGCGCGGTAGGCGCGCACGAAGGCGTCCTGCAGCGCTTCCTCGGCGTCGGCCCGGTTGCCGAGCAGGTGCAGCGCATAGCGGCCCAGCCGGTCGCGATGCCGCGCGACCAAGCCGCCGTACGCGCGTGCGTCGCCCGCCAACACGCGCCCCACCAGCGCCGCGTCCCCGGGGTCCCCCACGTCGTACAGACCCATGCTCCGTGCCTTTCGTCACCGTGGGCGGTCGCAGGGTGCAACCCAGCCGACCAGTGACCTGCGCCGAGTGTGCCGGGTCAATTCCTCAGCACGCCTCGAGGAGCCCCGAATGACGCGCTTCGCCCGCTGGATCGTTCCCACCGTCGCCGGCCTGACCGCGGCCGTCGCCTGCTACGAAGACGGCAATGTGACGACGTTCCCTCCGCGCCCGTCGCACATCCGCGTGCTCCTGACCGACGCGCCGTTCCCGTTCGACTCGGTCGACAAGGTGGAGGTATACATCGTCAGTGTGGCGGCGTCCACCACGGCCGATACCGGTGATACCCCGGGCTCCCAGCGATGGGTGACGATCGCGACTCCCCGGAAGCGGTTCGATCTCCTCGAGGTCCAGCAGGGCGCCACGACTCTCGTCGGGGAGGGCGAGCTGCCGGTGGACGAGTACGAGGCGGTCCGCATCGTACTCAATGTCGATTCTTCCCGCATCGTGTACTTGAGCGGCGCTGAGCCCGCGGTGCACTGGGCGGACTCCGGGCGAGCGGAGATCGCGATCCACACGATCGTGCAGTCGCCCGTTGCCGTGCCCGACGCGGGGGCCGACATCGTGATCGACTTCGACGTCGGGCGCAGCTTCCGCTATGACGCGCGCGGCGACGGGTCGTTCGACTTTGTGCCGTGGATTCGGGCCATCAATCGGGCGGCGACCGGCTCGATCGCCGGGACCGTGCTGGCCGATTCAGGCGACGGCGTGAACCGGCCAATCGAGAAGGCGAGCATCACCGTCTACAGCGGCGAGAGCGCCTTCCCGCACACCTGGCAGATTCTCGCCACCGGCCGCACCGAGGCCGCCGGGCACTACCGGATCGCCTTCCTCCTCCCGGACACCTACATCGTGTCGGTGGCGCCGCCCGCCTCGGTGCGCTCCGAGTCTCGCACGGACGTCGCCGTGCCCGTCGCGCTCGGCGTGGAGACCCAGTACTCGGTGACGCTCGCGGCGTTCCAAGGCGCGGTCACGATCCAGGGTGACCTGACAATCACGGAGGGAGAGAGCACGACCCTCGAGGCTGTGGTCACCGATGCCCAGAACCAACCGATCGTGAACCCGACGGTGACCTGGCAGACGCTGAATCCGGCCGTCGCGACCCTGCGGGACACCGCCCAGTACGCCGTCGTCACCGGTCAGCGGTTCGGTTCGTCGAAGATCGTCGCGTCGAGCAATGGGTTGACCGACACGGTGACGGTGGTGGTGTTCATCGACTCGTCGGCGGTAGCGGCGCGCGTGCGGCGAGCGCGCCACTGAGGCGGCTGCGTCGGGGGAGGTAGGCGGGCACACCGTTGCTATATTGCGCGGCGTGACCGCGGCCCCTCTCCCTCCTTTCCCCGGGGCTCCTGCGCACCACCGCCCCGACGGCGGATTTCAGAACCCCTGGCTGAGCGGCCGGGACCAGCGCCTGCGCGCGTTTCTCCAATGGCGCCTCGAGCGGCTGCGGCAGCCGCCGCCGCCCGACCCGGTGCCGGCCGGCGTCGCGCTCGAGGCGCTCCCGCCCATTGACGCGGTGCTCCTGTCGCACAACCACTACGACCTCGACGTCCCCACCGTACGGCGCCTGGCCCGGCGCCACCCGCAGGCGCGCTGGATCGTGCCGCTGGGGCTCGGCGAGTTTCTCCGGCGGCGCGGTGCCCAGCCCGTGCGCGAGCTCGATTGGTGGGAGGAAGCGCGCGTGGGCGACGTGGTCTTCGGCTGCACCCCGGCCCAGCACTTCAGTGCCCGCGGCCTGGGCGACCGCAGCCGGACACTGTGGTGCGGCTGGAGCGTGGCCGCGCCCGCGCGGCGGCTGTTCTTCGCGGGCGATACGGGCTATCACCCCGAGTTCACCCGGATCGGCGAGCGCTTCGGGCCGTTCCACGCGGCCCTCCTGCCGATCGGCGCCTACGAGCCCCGCTGGTTCATGCAACCGGTGCACATGAACCCGGAGGAGTCGGTTGGGGCGTTCCGCGATCTGACGCGGGGTCACAGCGCCGTGATGGTGCCCATGCACTGGGGCACGTTCCGGCTCACCGACGAGCCGTTGGACGAGCCGCCGCGTCGCGTCGCGCGCGCGTGGCGCGAGGCCGGCTTCCCGCCGGACGACCTCTGGCTCCTGGCCCCCGGCGAGACTCGGGCGCTGTAGCGCCGCGGTTCCCAGGCCGGTAGCTTCGCCCGACCCCCCCCCTACCGGAGGAGCTCGGATGCGCCGTCGCCCGTGCTGGACGCTGACCGCTGTTGCCGTTCTCGGCTGCCGCACGGCCGCGCCGTCCCTCACCCCGCCCGCGGGATCGGTCCCCGTGCGGGAGACGCCGGTGCGCGTCGCGCTCATCACAGCGCCGCGCGGCGACGCTGAGTGGAAGGCGCTCGGGGCGGAAGCCGCGGGCCTCGTGTCGGAATACATCCGGATCAACACCACCAATCCGCCGGGGAACGAGCTCGCGGCGGCGCGTTGGCTCGCCGGCGTGCTCGCGCGGGATGGGATCGAGGCCCGGATCTTCGAGCCGCGGCCCGGCAAGGCGAACCTGTACGCGCGGCTCCGCGGCGACGGGAGCGCCCGGCCGATCATCCTGCTGAGTCACATGGACGTCGTGCTCGCTTCCCCGGAATTCTGGCGGGTCGATCCGTTCAGCGGGACCATCCGGGACGGCTATGTGTGGGGGCGGGGGGCGCTGGATATGAAGGGGCAGGGGATCGTCCAGCTGATGGCCCTGCTCGTCCTCAAGCGCGCCGGGATTCCGTTGAAGCGCGACGTGATCTTCCTCGCCAACGCCGACGAAGAGATCGGAGGCGGCGTCGGGGCGGGGTGGTTCGTCGAGCAGCATGCCGACCTGGTCCGGGACGCCGAGTTCCTGATCAACGAAGGGGGCACGATCCGTGTCGACGGCCAGGGAGCGGGCGGGGCAGGGGGCCGCGTGGAGTACTACGGCGTCGGGACGACGGAGAAGTCGCCGTTCTGGTTGGACGTGACGGCCCGCGGCACCCCGGGCCACGGCTCGCGGCCGACGCCCGACAACCCTGTCCACCGGTTGGTGCGGGCGCTGACCCGGATCGAGGCGCATCGCACCCCGCTCGTGATCACGCCTTCGGTCGAGCGGTACTTCAGGGACCTCGCGACGATCGAGCGTGACTCGACCATGCGCCGCTGGTTCGGCGACCTCCGCGGCGCGTTGCGCGACACGGCCGCGGTCCGGGCCATCACGACCGAGCTGACCTACAACGCGATGCTGCGCAACACCATTTCGATCACTGGGCTCAAGGCGAGCGACAAGACCAACGTCATTCCACCCGTCGCTACCGCCGCCTTGGACGTGCGCCTCCTCCCCGGGCAGGATCCGGCCGCGTTCCTCGCGGAGCTGGCGCGAGTGATCGGGGATAGCGGGGTGACCCTCACGCCCCAGGGGCCGAACTGGCCCGCCACCGAAAGCGGCGTGGGCACCGAGTTGTTCCGCGCGATCGTGGCCACGGCGCGCGAACGGCACCCCGAAGCCCTGATCACGACCCCGATGCTCGTCGGCTTCACCGACAGCCACTATTTCCGGCGGCTCGGGATCGCGAGCTATGGCCTCTCGCCGTTCCCCGTCACGCAGGAGGAATCGCGTGGGGTGCACGGCAATGACGAGCGCGTGAGCCTGGAGGCGCTGACGTTCGGGGTTCGCTTCATCTACGACGTGGTCCGGCGGGTCGCGGGGCGGTGAGCGGCGGGGAGGGGGGAGGGGTGGCGGGTCGGAGCTCGACCCCCGGCTCGTGGACCGGGTTCGTCGCAGGCCCGCTCGCCGCATTGGTCGTGCTGCTGCTGCCGCCGGCCGCCGGGTTGCCGGCTCCCGCACAGCGCGTCGCGGCGCTCGCCGTGTGGATGGCGCTGTGGTGGCTCACGGTCGCCATCCCGCTCGCCGCCACCGCGCTGCTCCCCCTCGTGCTGCTGCCCTTCTTGGCGGGGGGCAGGCTGGACGAGATCGCACGCAGCTACGCCGACCCGATCGTGTTCCTGTTCATGGGCGGCTTCTTTCTGGCCGCGGCGAGCGAACGTTGGGGGTTGCACCGGCGCCTCGCCCTCGCGGTGATCGGGTTGGTGGGGGTGGAGGCTTCGCGCGTGGTGCTCGCGATCATGCTCGCGACGGGATTCGTCAGCATGTGGATCTCGAATACAGCGACCGCGGCGATGATGCTCCCCATCACGGTGGCGCTGATCGAGCTGGCGCGACGCGAGGCGCCGGACCGGGCCCGGGCGTTCGGCCCCGCGCTCGTGCTCGGGATGGCGTATGCCGCGTCGATCGGGGGCGTGGCGACGCTGATCGGCACGCCGCCCACCGCGATTTTCGCCGCGGCCGCGAAGACGCTCGCCGGCCGCCCCGTGGGCTTCGCCGAGTGGATGGCCGTCGGCGTCCCGATTGCCGTGCTGATGCTCGGCGTCTGCTGGCTGCTGCTGGTGCGCGTCGTGTTCCGGGTGCGGGGTCCGCTGGGCGGCGTCGCCGAGCTGGTCGCGCGGGAGCGCGTGGTGCTCGGGGCCTGGAACGCGGGCCAGCGGCTGACGGTGGCGGTGCTCGCCGCCACCGCGCTCGCCTGGGTGTTCCGCGAGCCGAAGGTCCTCGGCGGCGTCACCCTGCCTGGGCTGGCGACCTATCTGCCCGCCGTGTCGGACGCCGGCATCGCAATCGCGGCGGCGCTCGTGCTGTTCGTGGCGCCCGTCTCGCTCGCCGAGCGTCGCTTCGCGCTCGATTGGGACGCGGTGGCGCGCATCCCCTGGGACGTCCTGATCCTGTTCGGCGGCGGGCTGGCGTTGGCCGCGGCGTTCGAGTCGAGCGGGCTCGCGGCCTGGCTCGCCGCGCGCTTGGGCGGGCTGCGCGGCGCCCCCCCCGTCGTCGTGGTCGGGGCGGTGACGCTGTTCTTCGTGTTCCTGACGGAGTTGACCTCCAACACGGCGACGGCCGCGATGGCGATGCCCCTGACCGCTTCGCTCGCGCCTGCGCTCGGCGCCGAGCCGGTGGGCCTGATGGCGGCCGCGGCCTTAGGCTCGGCGATGGGGTTCATGCTGCCCGTCGGGACGCCGCCGAACGCGCTGGCCTACGGCACGGGCGCGGTGTCGGCGCGGGATATGGCCCGCGCGGGCATCTGGCTCGATCTCATTGGAGCCGCCGTGATTACCGCCGCGGTCCTCGTGTGGAGCGGGTGAGTGTTCCGTTTTGCACAGGGCGGCGAAACGGGATAGTATTGCCTTCGCGCCGCGATCCTAGCGGAATCATCGCAATGCGTAAGATCGTTTGGTTCGCCGCCATGGTTGTTTTGGAGGCGATCGCCTCGTTCCTTCCTCCCTCGATCGTCCACGCGCAGGGCAAGGTCCCAGAGCGTCCTAAGCTGGATGCCGGTGCCGACACCAACCACGCGCCAACGTACTACGGCTATGGCCTGGAAGTCATCGAGACCAAGCCTGACGAAGCAGCGGCCGCGTTCTATTGGGCGACGCGGCTCGACCCGAGCTGGGCGCAGCCGCTGTACGCCCGCCGGATCGCGCTGCTCCTGTCTGACCGATCACTTCTGTTTCGCTATATCCGTAGACCGGAATCGCCGGAAGCGAGGAGCGTCGACTCGTTGGAGCTTAGGGCGCGAATGCTCAACCCGTTCGTGATCCGTGACCTCGACTTTCTCTTGCGATCTACGGCCTCGTTGTGGATCCAAGCGAGGCGGGCCGCGAGCCAGCACCAGTTCTCCGAGGCGCTGGATCTATATCGTATGGCCCTCTCCAGATACAAAAATGATGCGGCCAGCATCCTTGTGGAACGCGGCCACCTGTTCTACGTGATCGGGAAAGACGACAGCGCGAGGGTCGCGATGGAACTGGCGCTGGAGCACCTGCGCGAGCGAGAAGCGAAGGAGGTCGTGCATTCGTACGAATCGAAGGCGGTGCTGGAGCACAGCATCGGGATGATTCACGAACGGAAGAACAACCGCGAGGCAGCTCGTGAGGCCTACGGGCGGGCACTGCAGGAGGACCTCGGCTACTACCCCGCCCACGTCCGGCTCGGCATGATGGCACTGGCCGCCGGGGACACCGTGACCGCCTTAAGCGAGCTTGCCCTCGCGGTGGAAATCAAGAGGGACGAGCCGGTTGTGCTCACGATCTACGGCTCGATCCTCGCGCAGGCGGACAAGTTCGAGGAAGCAGAACGGAGTCTCGGCGAAGCTGTGGAGCTCGAACCCTACTACCCAGCCCCCCACTGGGGCGGATCGCGGAGATGAGCGGGAAGCCCGACGAGGCTGTCGGACACTACCGCGCCTACCTTGAGCGTGCCCACCGCCGCGACCCTCGTCTAGCGGAGATCAAGGGACGAATCACCGCCCTGAGCGAGAAGCTGGGGAAGCCGTGAGCACGTCCCGGTGAGTGTTCCGTTTTGCACAGGGCGGCGAAACGGGATAGTATTGCCTACGCGCCCGCCACCCTAGCAGGATCTTGCTATGCGTAAGATCGTGCCGTTCGTCGCCGTGGCCCTGTGCACGGCGCTCGCCTCGCTGGTCCCTCTCTCGGCCGTGCCCGCGCAGGGCAAGGTCCCCAAGCGCCCGAAGCTGGAGGCCGGGGCCGACACCAACCACGCGCCGACCTACTATCGCCACGGCCTTCGCGTCCTTGAGCAACGGCCAGAGGAGGCCGCGGCCGCGTTTTACTGGGCGGCGCGGCTCGACCCGGGCTGGGCCCAGCCGCTGTACGCGCGGCGGATCGCGCTGCTCATGACGAACCCGTCGTTTCTGGTCCGCTACTTCACCGGCGGCCGCCGGGCGCGGCAATCCAAGGAGGTCAAGAGCATCGATTCGCTCGAGCTCCGGGCGCGGATGATCGATCCGTTCGTGATCCGCGATCTCGACCGCCAGTTCATCGTCGGCTTCTTCACGGCCGACTGGGAGCTGGACCTGCGGCGGCAGGGCCTGCAAGTCGACGCGGTCACGCGCCAGAGCCTGAGTTATTACATCGAGCGGGAACTGGGCTCCGACGCGTCCGTGTGGCTCAAGGCGGATCTCGCGGCCAGCGAGCGCCGGTTTCCCGAAGCGCTGGACCTGTACCGCAAGGCACTGGGGCGGTTCAAGGACGATGTGGCCAGCATCCACGTGGACCGGGCCCACGTGTTCTACCTGATCGGCAGCGACGACAGCGCACGGGTGGCGCTGGAGTTGGCGCTGGACGACCTCCGCAAGCGAGACGTCAAGGAGTTCGTCCGGCTGTATGAATCGAAGGCGGTGCTCGAGCACGGCATCGGGATGGTTCACGAGCGCAGGAACAACCTCGAAGCGGCCCGCGAAGCGTACGGGCGCGCGTTGCAAGAGGATCTCGCCTACTACCCGGCGCACGTCCGGCTCGGCTTGGTGGCTCTAGCGGCGGGGGACACCGCCACGGCGTTGAGCGAGCTGGCGCTGGCTGTGGAGATCAAGGGCGACGAGCCGGGACTGCTCACCACTTACGGCTCGGTACTCGCGCAGATGGGCAAGTTCCAGGAAGCGGACGGGCAGCTTCGGAGGGCGGTGGAGCTCGAGCCCTACTATCCGGCTCCACGTTACCTGCTGGGGCGTATCGCGGATCTGACCAACAAGCCAGCGGAGGCGCTGGACCATTATCAGGCATTTCTCGCGCGGGCCCCGGGTCGCGACGCGCGGCTGACCGAGGTGAAGTCCCGCGTGAGCGCGCTGACCACGACCGCGGGGAAGCCATGACCGCGCGCGCCCGCCATCTCGCGACCCTGCTGCTGCTGGCCGCGGGCGGCGTATCCGCCCAACAGCCGGCGGCGCCTGCCAGCCCGCTGCGCAAGCGGACGGCCTACGAGGACCTGCAGATGTTCAGCCAGGTCCTGAACCAGATCCGGCTCAACCATCCCGATTCGATCGACGGCCACGACCTGTTCATGGCGGCGATTGAGGGGATGGTCCACGCGGCCGATCCCCACTCCTACGTCGTCGCCTCGACCCGCTTGGCGCCCGAGAAGGAGACGGCCTGGCGCGCGGGGAAGCTCTACCCCGTGCCGGTCGACTTCGCCTTCGTCGGCGGATCGCCCGTGGTGGTGGGCGTCACGCCCGGCTCGGCGGCCTCGAAGCTGGACATCCTGCCGGGCGACGAGCTGATCGCCGTGGATTCCTTGCCGGTCACGGCCCAGAGCGCCATGGAGCTGGACATCGGCCTGTCGGGCTCCAAGGGGTCGACGGTCACGCTCACGCTGCAGCGGCGCCGGCTGGACGGCTCGCTCGTCACGCTGAAGCGCGCGGTCAAACGGGAGCGGGTAGATGAAACGACGGCGGTGCCGGTGGCGGTGATGCTGGACCGGGAGACAGGGTACGTCCGCATCACGACCTTTGCGAACGCCAAGACCGCCGACGACCTGCACGACGCGCTCGGTCGGCTCGAGAAGCTCGGCATGAAGCGCCTGGTGCTCGACCTGCGCGACAATGGCGGCGGGATCGTCGACCAGGCGGCGGACGCCGCCGGGGAGTTCCTGCCGAAGGGCGCGGTGATCTACACGGCAGACTACCGCAAAAAGGACAAGGACGACCGGGACACCATCAAGGTCAAGCGCTCTTTCTGGAGCCGGGAGAAGCGCTATCCGCTCGTGGTCATGATCAACAGCGGCACGGCCAGCGCGGCGGAGCTCATGGCGGGCGCGCTGCAAGACCACGATCGCGCGATCATCGTGGGGCAGGCGAGCTTCGGCAAGGCGCTCCTGATGCGGTTCTTCCCGATGCCGGACGGCTCGTACATCATGATGGTCTCGGGCCACGTGAAGACGCCCTGCGGGCGCGTAGTCCAACGCCAGTATCGCGGCGTCACGCGGCGCGACTACTTCCGGCTGGCGGGCGCCGAGCGTGACACCGCGAGTCGCCCGTCGTGCCGGACGGCGGCGGGGCGGACGGTGTACGGCGGCGGCGGCGTGTACCCCGACGTCGTGTTCCCGGAGCCCGAACCCCAGCCTCTCTGGCTCGCCCGCGTGTGGGAAGACGATCTCCCGCTCAAATGGATCGGCGGCTACCTCATGGCCGCGGGCGCCGCGTACCCGTCGCTCGACGTGCTCGCCGGGAATCCCGTCCTCCCGCCCCAGGCGCTGACGGACTTCCGCGCCTTCGCCCAGAGCCAGGGGGTCACCATCCCGTCCGAGGGCGACGCGCGGCTGGAGCGGATGCTGCTGCGCCGCATCGCTCTCGCGAAGTGGGGTGATGAGGGCTACTTCCGCCTGGCCGCCGTGCTCGACCCCGCCGTGAAGGACGCGGGCCGGCAGTTCGACCGCGCGGCGGCGATCCTGGCCGCGGCCAAGGAGCCCGAGTAGCCTACTCCCGGGCGGCGGTCCGCGCGCCGGCGTTCTTCACGTAGCGGTCGAACCACTCGACCATCTCGGCCAGGGTGTGCAGCACCGACTCCCGCGCCGAGTAGCCGTGCGCCTCGTGCGGCAGCAGCACGAGGCGCGTCGTTTTGCCCAAGCCCTTCAGCGCGTGATACATCCGCTCCGACTGGATGGGGAACGTCCCGGAGTTGTTGTCCGCCTCGCCGTGGGTCATGAGCATCGGCTCGTTGATCTTGTCGGCGTTCATGAACGGCGACATCCGGGTGTAGACCTCCGGCGCCTCCCAGTAGGTGCGCTCCTCGCTCTGGAAGCCGGTCGGGGTGAGTGTCCGGTTGTAGGCGCCCGAGCGCGCGATCCCGGCGCGGAACAGATCGGTGTGCGCGAGCAGGTTCGCGGTCATGAACGCGCCGTAACTGTGCCCCCCCACGCCGATACGGTCGCGGTCAGCCACGCCCAACGCGACCACGGCTTTCACCGCCGCCCGCGCGCTCTGCGCCAGCTGCTCCACATAGTTGTTGTTCGCCGTATCGCCGCCGAGGATCGGCATCTTGGGGTCGTCGAACACGGCGTACCCTTGCGTCAGGAAGAACAGGTGCGACGGCCCGCGGATCAGGGTGAACCGGTTGGGGCTGGCCGTCACCTGGCCCGCCGCCTGCGCCGAGGCGAACTCCCGGGGATAGGCCCACATCACGACCGGCAGGCGTGTGCCCGGCCGGTAGCCGGGCGGCAGGTAGAGCGTGGCGGAGAGCGGCACGCCGTCCTCGCGCTGGTAGGTGACGAGGCGCTTTTCGATCCCGGCGAGTTGCGGCGCCGGGTCCGTGTAGGCCGTCAGGGCCCGCAGGCGGCCCGCCCGTCCAACCCCCCCACCCGGCAGCGACCGCACGTAGTAGTTCGGCGGCTCGGTGCGGGACTCGCGGCGGGTGAGCACCTGGGTCGCGCGGTCGTCGAGCACCGCCACGACCGACTCGTAATGCACGGTGTCCGCCCGCCACAGCCGCTCGGACTGCTGGGTGCGCAGGTTCAGCCGATCGAGGAACGGCCGCTCGCCCTGGGCTGACGCTCCGGCGCCGGCGAGGTAGATCCACTCACCGTTCCTGAGGATGACGCGCTCTCCGTCGGGAGTCGAGCGGAAGACGGGATCTCCGGGATCGCCGTAGATGTCTTCCGCGCTGCGGTCCCACAGGACGCGCGGTGCGGCGCCCGCCTTCGTGTCGAGCATCCAGGTCTTCACCCAGCGCCGGTCGCGGTCGTACTCGGATAGGAGAGCCAGGCCCGCGCCGTCCCACGCGACTCCGGCGTAGCGCTTGCTCAGTTTGGCGAGCTCCACGGGCTCGCCGGCGAATGGGGCCGACAGGCGCACCACGTGGTCCTGGAACGCGATCTTGGTGCGCGGGTCGCCGCCGTCCAGCGCTTCGGCCCAGACCAGGGTCGCCGGAGCGCCGGGCTGCCACGCGACGGCGCGCGGCCCCGCGCGCACGCCGCGCACCGGGATGTTCTCGGCGAGCGGGAGCTTGGCGATCTCGCGGACCACCTCGGCCTTCAGGTTCCACACCTCGAGCTGCTTGGGAAAGAGGCCCGCGGGCACGAGATAGGAGTACGGGCGGACCGTCCGGGAGACGAAGAGAAACTCGCCGCTGGGCGCGGGGTCCACGCGGTCGAAGATCGCTGGCGCGCCGAGGGGCGTGGTCGCGCCGGTCGCGGCGTCGACCAGGACGAGCTGAGTGGTGAAGTAATAGTCGAACAGCGTTTCATCGTGCGCATTCTCCAGGAGGTCCTGGAAGGTCCGCACGACGGCCGCCCGGCCCGAGGTCTCCTGGATTGTGGGCCCGACGGGGACCGCCGCCGCGGCGGGCGGGGCCCCGCGCCCCTGGGGCACGAACTCGCAGACGAGCCGCGCGGCGTCCGACAGCCACTGACAGGGCGCGCCGCCGGCTGTATTGAGCGTGGCGGGCGTGACGGCCCGCCCCCCGCCCGTCGTGTCGGCCACCCACAGCTCGATTCCGGTGCCTCCGGTGTGTGCGAACGCGATCCGGCGCGAGTCGGGGGACCAGGTCACGTAGCTCAGCCGGGCGTTCGCGGGTACCTGGATGCGGCGTTCCGCGCCATCCGCCACACGCTTGAGCAGCAAGCCGGTGAGCCGCTGCGCCAGATGGGGGCCGTTGGTCCGCGGGTTGACGCGGGCGCCGGCGAGCCGGAGCATCGGCTCCGCAAGTTCCGCGATGAGCGGCATGCTCGGCACTTCTCCCAGAAGCACCCAGCGGCGATCGGGGCTCACGATCGCGACCGGCGGGGGCGGGGCGTCGAGGATGTCCACGATCACCTGCGGCGGCTTCTTGTAGGGCTCCTGGGCACTCGCCGGCGAGACGAGGCCGGCGCAAAGCAACGACGCGATAATCAGGCGACGCATGGGAAGCTCCACGGGGTGGTGAGGTGTTCGGGTGGTGGAACCCACAAGTCTATCCCTGGCCCGAGTCGGCGGAAGACCTCCTGCCGCGCTTAGCTCGCCGGGGCGGGAGCGCTGACGAGCTTCAGCCCCACGATCCCCACCACGATCAAGCCGATGCAGAGCAGTCGCGGCGCGGTGCGCGGCTCGCCGAACAGGAGCATGCCGAGCAGGGCGGTGCCGACGGCGCCGATGCCGGTCCAGGCCGCGTACGCCGTGCCGACCGGGATGATCTTGAGCGCCTGAGAGAGCAGGATGAAGCTCATGATCATGCCGAAGACCGTGACGGCGCTCGGGCCCGGGCGCGTGAAGCCGTGCGAGTATTTCAGGCCGATGGCCCAGCAGACTTCGAACAGGCCGGCGAAGACGAGCAGGATCCAGGCGCGGGCGAGCATCATGAGCTCCCGGGAAGGTTTGAAGGGCGACGGTTGGTCATGCGGGCAGCAGTGTGAGCACCGTGTCAGCGAGCGCGCGGCGCTACTTCAGGCCCGCCACGAACCGCACGGTGATACTCTCGGCTGTCTGCGGGCTCACGGTGCAGTAACAATCGCCGATCAGCCGCTTCACCCCCAGCACTTCCGCCTCGGCGATGCCGGCGACGTCGTGATACGTGATCTCGAGCGTCCGGCCGTCGATCACCCGGTAGCTCAGCGGCCGGCCCAGCAGCCGATGGTGCGGGTCGATCTTCGCGAGCCCCTCGGCCAGACGCCGCTGGATCTCGTTGATCTGCTCCGAGTGGGCGGCGGAGACCGTCTCGCTCACGTCGGTGTCCCTCTCCCCGCGCGCACGGCGGCCGCGTTGCGCCGCATTCCGAACCACCCCGGCCGTTCGAACGGCGTGTGGCGGTACCGACGGGCAAACGTGCCGGCGTCCAGGCTCACCAATTCCGTGAGGTCGGGAGCGGCGAGGTCCGCCCGGGGCGCGAGCGTGGAATCCGTGGACGCTGCGGCGAACTTCACGTTCCAGGGGCACACGTCCTGACAGACGTCGCATCCGAACACCCAGTTCCCCAGCATCGCTGCTTCCTCGGCGGTGAATGCTCCCCGGCGCTCGATCGTGAGATACGAGATGCAGCGCCGCGCGTCCAGCTCGTGCGGCGCGACGAACGCCTGGGTGGGACAGGCGTCGAGGCAGGCGCGGCAGGTGCCGCAGCGATCCGCCGCGAACGGCAGGTCGGGCGCGAGGTCGGCATCGGTGAGCACGACGCCGATAAACGTGAAGGACCCGAGCTTGGGATGGATCAGCATCATATTCTTGCCGACCCAGCCGAGCCCCGCGCGCTGGGCGAGCTCCCGCTCGGGTACGGGCCCCGCGTCGACGTAGCACCGGGTCCGCGCGCCCGGCGCGATCTCCCGAATGGCCGTAGCAAGCTGCTCCAACCGGCGGCCCAGCACCGTGTGGTAGTCGGCGCTCCAGGCGTACTGGGCCACGCGACCGACGCCGGGCGCCGGGTCGGAGTGAGCGGGAGGGGAGCCGTGGTAGTAGTTCGTGAGAGTCGCCACGGCGACCTTCGCCTCCGGCATGATGTCGCCGGGCTCGCGCCGTTTAGCGGCTTGGCGCTCGAGGTAGGTCATCGAGCCGCCATAGCCCTGGGCGAGCCACTCATCGAGCTCGGCGGCGTGCGCGTTGCGCTCGAGCGTCGCGACGCCGATCTGGGCGAACCCGAGCGCCGCCGCCCGGCGCTTCACTGCTGCGGCGTCGTTCGCCGCACGCGTTCGACGTCTCTGTTCGACGTCGTTCATAGCCGCATCGTCTCTCTCCGCCACCGCGCGAATCGCACGACGTCCTCGACCGGCGGGACCGCGGCGGCATCGCCGTACGCCGTGAGCATCCGCCAGCGGATGTACTCGCGGGGTGGGAGCGGGAGGAAGGGGGCGCGCCGGTACCAGTCGCGCGCGCGGAAGCTCCAGCCGAGCCGCAACAGGTCGACGGCGAGCCGGGGGTTCACCAGAGCCCGCACTGTCAACCCGACGTACAGCGCCGACCAACTCGCGGGAGTCTGCATGTGCTCTGTATATTGAGCGCCTATGACGCTTGCAAGCCGCCCCGCCGCGCGATCGCCATCCGGCGCGGGCGGGGCCGGGGCCGGGACTCACGCGCTCGCCCACTACCGGGACGAATTCCCGATCTTCCGGGACCGGATCTACCTGAACACCTGCTCGCTCGGCGCGCTGGGCGACCGCACCCGTCGCAAGGTAGCCGAATTCCTCGATCTGTGGCAGGCACGCGGGGCGTCGGCCTGGTATGACGTGTGGTGGGCCGGCCTGAGCGAGCTGCGGGCGCGCTACGGCAAGATCGTGGGGGCGGCCCCGGAGGAGATCGCGCTGGCGCCCAGCGTGTCCGCGGCGCTCGCGGCCGTTTCTGAATCGCTCGACTACTCGCGGCGCAACCGGGTGGTCGTCACCTCGCTCGACTTCCCGACCGTCGCCTACCAGTGGCTAGCCAAGCGCCCGCGGGGGATCGAGGTCGTGCTGGTGGAGAGCCGGGACGGGATTACCGTGCCGGTGGAAGCGATCGCGCGGGCGGTGGACGACCGCACCGCGCTCGTCGCCACCTCGCACGTCTACTTCACGAGCGGGGCGATCCAGGACATCCGGGCGGTGGCCGAGGCCGCCCACGCCCGGGGCGCCCTGTGCCTGATCGACGCCTACCAGTCCGTCGGGCAGGTGCCGGTGGACGTCGGGGCGCTGGGGGTGGATTTCCTGGTCGCGGGCGGGCTCAAGTGGTTGCTGGGCGGCACGGGGATCGTGTTTCTCTACGTGCGGGGGGACCTGGCGCCGCGCCTCGCGCCGGCCGTGGCCGGCTGGTTCGCCCATCGGGACCAGTTCTCCTTCGATCCCCGGTCGCTGGAGCTGCACCCCGACGCCCGGCGCTTCGAGCTGGGCACGCCGTCCCTGGCGGCGGTGTACGCGCAGCTCGGCGGCCTGGAGTACATCGAGGAGATCGGGGTCCCCGCGATCCATCAGGTGACGCGAGAGTTAGCCGAGGACCTGATCACCCGGGCGCGGACGCTGGGGTTCCGGCCCAAAGTGGCGGGCCGGCCGGAGGACCGCTCCGCGATCGTGATGCTGCCGGCGCCCGACCCCGCCGCCGCGGTGCGGCATCTGGCGGAGGGCGGGGTCATCGTCGATGCGCGGCCGGGGCACGTCCGGTTCTCTCCTTTCTTCTATAACCTGCAGGACGACCATGTCTCAGCGCTCGAGCGGTTCGCCACGCAGCTCCCTCACTGAGGACGAGCGCCTCCTCTCGGCGCCGCCGCCGCCCAAGGAGCGCGCGGCCTTCACGAGCACCGATCCGTGGCGCGTGCTGCGCATCATGGGGGAGTTCGTGGAGGGGTTCGACACCCTCTCCGACGTGAGCAATGCGGTCACCATTTTCGGCTCGGCGCGGATCCCGGCGGACGACCCGTTCTACGAGCGGGCCGTCGAAACGGCGCGGCTGCTGGCGCGCGAAGGGTTTCCTATCATCACGGGGGGCGGGCCGGGAATCATGGAGGCGGCCAATCGCGGCGCCCAGGAGGGGAGCGGCCTCTCGATCGGATGCAACATCGAGCTGCCGTTCGAGCAGGGCACGAATCCCTACGTCGAGCGGGCGATCTATTTCCGCTACTTTTTCGTGCGCAAGACGATGTTCGTGAAGTATTCCACCGCGTTCGTCGTGTTCCCCGGCGGCTACGGGACCATGGACGAGTTGTTCGAGGCCCTCACCCTGATCCAGACGGGGAAGGTGAAGCACTTTCCGGTCGTGCTGTTCGGCCGGAGTTATTGGCAGGGACTGGCCGACTGGCTGCGGGCGCGGGTGGCGGGAGAAGGAAAGATCGCCACCGAGGACCTGGACCTGTTTCACCTCACCGATGATCCGGCGGAGGCGGTGAGCCTCGTGGTGCGGGCGCGCGAGCGGCGCACCCGCTCCTTCCAGGCCGTGAGACGCTGAGCGCATGCCGACCCACAACGAGTTCCTGCGCGGCCCGCGCATCGATCCGAAGCCGATCACCGGCCGGGAGAGCGTGCCCGAGCTGGTGGATAACGCGTTCCTCGCCTACAACGCGGGCCGCCTGGCCGAGGGGTGCCGACTGTTCGCGGAGCGGATGCTCGCGGATGACGTGACGGTGGGCATGAGCCTGACGGGGGCGATGACGCCGGCGGGGCTCGGGATGTCCACCATCATCCCGCTCCTCGAGGCGGGGTTCATCGACTGGATCGTGTCCACCGGCGCGAACCTGTATCACGACGCGCACTTCGGGCTGGGGCTCGCGATGCACCGCGGCACGCCATTCGCCGACGATGTGGAGCTGCGCGAGGAAGGCGTCGTCCGCATCTACGACATCTTCTTCGACTACGACGTCCTGCTCTCGACCGACCGCTACATCCGGGACGTGTCGGCGCGCGAGGAGTTCCAGCGCCCCATGAGCACCGCCGAGTACCACTACCGCTTGGGCGGTTACATCCGCCAGCGGGAGCAAGCGCTCGGCCTGCGGCGCAAGTCGGTGCTCGCCATCGCCCACGAGTGCGCGGTGCCGATCTACACGTCCTCGCCCGGCGACTCCTCGATCGGCATGAACGTGGCGGAGCAGGCGCTCACCGGGAGCAAGCTGCGGTTCGACGTGAGCGCCGACGTCAACGAGACCTCGGCCATCGTGTTCCACGCCAAGGTGCACGGAGGCAAGAGCGGGGTGCTGATCGTCGGCGGCGGCAGCCCGAAAAACTTCGTGCTCCAGACCGAGCCGCAGATCCAGGAGGTGCTCGGGATCAGCGAAAAGGGGCACGATTATTACCTCCAGCTCACCGACGCGCGCCCGGACACGGGCGGCCTGTCGGGCGCGACGCCCGCCGAGGCCGTGAGCTGGGGCAAAGTGGACCCCGACCAGTTGCCGGGCACCGTCGTCTGCTACCTCGACAACACCGTGGGCTTCCCGATCCTCGCGGCATACGCGCTGGCGAAGCGGAAGCCGCGCCCGCTCAAGCGCCTGTACCTGCGGCGGGAGGAGATGATGCGCGAGCTCACGGTGGAGTACCGGCAGGCGAAGGCCGACCGGGACGCCCGGGCGGAGGCGGCGACTGGCGGCCGCGCGTCCTGACGCGGCCGGGTCCGCCAACGGCTCCTCCCGTTCTCCCGGGGCGTACGCCGCCTACGCCCTCGGGCTGCTGACGCTGATCAACGTCCTCAACTACACCGACCGCAACGTCGTTTTCGCCGTCTTTGAGCCGATCAAGCGTGACCTCCGGCTCACCGATCAGCAGCTCGGCTGGCTCGGCTCGGCCTATGTGATCGTGCTCTCGCTCGCGGCCCTGCCGCTCGGCGTGATCGGCGATCTCAAGTCGCGGCGCGCCGTGATCACGTTCGGCGTGGGGCTGTGGAGCGTGTTCACGGCGCTGGGCGGCTTCGTGCGGCACTTCTGGCAGCTGTTCTTCTGCCGCTCCATGGTGGGTGTGGGCGAGGCGGGCTACGGGCCCGCCGCGCAGGCGCTGATCGCGGAGTACTACCGGGGGAAGCGGCGCGCGTTCGCCATCGGCATCTACTCCGTCGGGATGGCGCTGGGGGGACTGACGGGCATCTGGCTGGGCGGCGTCCTGGCGGAGCGGTACGGCTGGCGGCACACCTTCCTGATCATGGGGGCGCCAGGGCTCCTCCTTGCGGTGCTGGCTTCGCGGCTGCGCGAGCCCGAGCAGCGCGCGCCGGCGGGGCTCGTCGCGACCCTGCGCGCCTGGATCACGCGCGGCGTGCGCCGCACTCTGCACCTCGCCGCCCCGCTCATCGGACTCTCGGCCGCGGGGGCCGTGGTGAGCGGCGTGCTCGCCTTGTTCGAAGGGCTACCCGCGGACGTCCCGACGGCGGTGTTCGCGGTGTTTGTGAGCGGCGGCGTCGCCTGGACCGTGGTCCGCCTGATCCCGCTCGCGATCCAGCGCACCACCGAGGCGACCGGCGTCGCCGCGACCGCGTTCGAAGAGTTCCTGCACGCGGCGGCGACCGTGCTCCGCACCCCGACGCTGATCTGGGTGTTCGTCGGCGGGGCGATGGTCACCTTCGCCATGAACGGCTTGATCGCCTGGACGCCGTCGTTCATGCGGCGTACCCACGGCCTCAGCGTGGCACAAGTGGGCGCCGCGTTCGGCATGTGGGCGCTCGCCGGCGGGGTGGTAGGGGCGCTCGCCGGCGGCCAGCTGGGCGACCGCCTGTTGCAGCGCTTCGCCGGCGGTCGCGTGGTCGCCGCCGGGGCCGGATTCATCCTGGGCGCGCCCGTGTGCGGCGCCCTCCTGCTGGTGGACCGCGTCGACACCTTCGGTCCGTTGATCCTCACGACGTTCTTCTTCTACACCTGGTACAATGGGCCGCTGTCGGCGGTGATCTTCGACGTCGTCCCCGCGGCGGTGCGCTCGTCCGTCATCGGGGCGTACGTCCTGTTCTCCCACCTCGCGGGCGACGCCATCGCCCCACCCCTCGTCGGCTATCTCTCCGATCAGTTCGACCTGCGGCGGGCCATGCTGCTGCTCCCCGCGGTGGGCGTGGTAGGGGGACTGGTGATCCTGATCGGATGGCGGACCGTGGGGCGGGATATGGCGCGAGTGAAGACATGAATGCGGAGTGCGGAATGTCAAGGTGAGCATCGTGCCGCGAATGACCCTGCACCGCAATTCCGCATTGCGCATTCCCGCATTCCGCGCTGGGGCGGGGGTGGGGCGGTGAAGATCGCCGTCGTCTTCGACACCCCGCACCCCGACTGGGACGACGCCGAGTACAGGCGCGAGGTCGCGGAGGGGAAGGTCGAAGAGGCCGAGTACGACGTCGGCCGGGCGCTGCTGGCCAAAGGGCATGACGTCTTGATGGTCGGGATTCAGGAGGACCTCGGTCGCCTGCTGGAGCGGCTCGCGGCGTTTCAGCCCAAGCTCGTGTTCAACGGCTGCGAAGCGTTCCGCGGCCACGCCCGCTACGAATACGCCGTCGCCGCGGTGCTCGAGATGCACGGCTACCGGCACACCGGCTCCTCCCCCACCGCCTTGCTCGTGGCGCGCAACAAATCGCTCACCAAGAAGGTGCTCGCCTACCATGGGATCCGGGTGCCGGCCTTCGCCGAGTTCCATCCCGGCGAGAAGCCCATGCGCCCGTCGGAGCTGCGGTTCCCGCTGATCGTCAAACCGCTGCTCGAGGACGCCTCAGTGGGAATCGCCCAGGCGTCGGTGGTGGAGGACGACGAGAGCCTGGCCGAGCGGGTGCGCTTCATCCACGACAAGCACACCCAGGCGGCGATCGTCGAGGAGCTGATCGAGGGACGGGAGCTGTACGTGGGGCTCCTGGGCAACGATCGCCTCGAGGTGCTGCCGATCGTGGAGATGACCTTCGGCGAGCCGGAGACCGGCGAGCATCGCATCGCCACCTACAAGGCCAAGTGGGACGAGGACTACCGCAAGCGCAAACAGATCAAGAATGTGTTCGCCCGGGGGCTGTCCGACGCGGTCACGGCGAAGATCGGCGAGATTTGCACCACCGCGTTCCACGCCCTCTGGCTCCAGGACTACGGGCGGGTGGACCTGCGCTTGACGCACGACGACGAGGTGTACGTGCTCGAGGTGAACCCCAATCCGTTCGTCGCGTGCGAGCACGAGCTCGCGAACGCGGCGGAGAAGGCGGGGATGAAATACGCGGACTTCATTCAGAGAATCGTGGATGAGGCGCTGGCGCGGTAGCGAACGCGGATGATCCGCGAGATCCCCAAACCCGAGCTGCGCTGCCCGAGCTGCCGGGCCGAGCTGGAGCGGTTCTGGTCGTTCTGTCCGAACTGCAGCCGGCGGCTCGAGTGGCGCGACGTCCAGAAGGTGACCGGGTGCGAGTGTCGCTACTGCCGCTGGATGGTCTCGGACAGCTTCTCCTTCTGTCCTTGGTGCGGCCGCGACATCCAGGACACGGATTCGAGCCTCGAGCCGCTCAAGGCGCCGAAGGGGTTCAAGTACGAGCGCCGGTGCCGCCGGTGCGGCGGCGGGCTGATGTACCCGATGCGGCACTGCCCGTGGTGCGGGCGCGCGCAGCGCTGGCGCTGGGACCGCTTCCACAACCTCTGCCCCCACTGCGACCGGGGCGTGGACGACTGGATGGACACCTGTCCGTGGTGCGGGGAAGACGCGACGGGACGGGACCTGATTCCGCGGGCCCTGCGACGGGCGCGGCGGCTCCTGGTCGTCTCGCGCATCATGGATTGGAATTACCGCGTCATGCTGCGGCCGGGGGTGTCGGGCGTGTCGCACCTCGCGCCCAAGGTGATCGAGATCGAGCGCCGCTACGTCACCGGCAAGCGCAGCCGGGAGGAGATCTCGTGGAGCATGCTCACCGGCCTGATCCTCCATGAGCTGGGGCATTCGTTCCTGTATCATCACTGGTCGTGGACGCGCAGCGGGCGGTTCCGCCGCGCGTTCGGCGAGGTGCGCAAGGCTTACCGGGTAGCGGATGCGCACTGGGTGGATTTCGAGCGGCGCCGCGTGGCCACGACGCTCGCCGACTACGTGAGCCGCTACGCGGCGACGCACCCGCAGGAAGACTTCGCCGAGACGTTCCGGTTCTACGTGACGCGACGGGGGCGGCTGCGCGAGCTGTTCGGCGAGTTCGGCCGCAAGCGCAAAGGCGTGATCGTGTTCGAGAAGTTCCTCGTACTGCACGACTTCGTGCGCAGCCTCCGGGGGTGGCGATGAACGGGGCGCTGGACGACCGGCACGAGCGCCTGCGGCAGCTGGCGGCGGCCCGCTGGCGGGTGGCCCTCACGCTCACCGCGGCGACGTTCGTGCTCTACTTCGGCTTCATTGGCCTCATCGCCTTCGCCCCGCCGGTGCTCGCCCGCCTGCTCGTCCCGGGCCTGAGCCTCGGCATCCTCCTCGGCGCCCTCGTGATCGTCGCCTCGTGGCTGCTCACCTGGGTCTACGTGCGCTGGGCGAACGCGCACTACGACACCGGGTTGGATCGGCTCGGAGAATGACGCGCCTCGTTCAGGCGGCGCAGGTGGGCACCGCGATCGGCGAGCCGAACCAGGTCGCCATGGGGTTCTTCTTCCTGTTCATCGCCGTCACGCTCGGGATCACCTACTGGGCGGCGCGACGCACGCGCACGACGGAGCACTTCTACGCCGCGGGCCGGACCATCACCGCGGGGCAGAACGGGTTGGCGCTGGCCGGCGACTACATGAGCGCGGCGTCGTTTCTGGGCATCGCCGGGCTCGTGTCCACGACCGGCTTCGACGGGCTGATCTATTCCACCGGCTGGCTCGTGGGCTGGCCCGTGGTGCTGTTTCTCATCGCGGAGCCGCTGCGGAACCTCGGGAGGTACACTTTCGCCGACGTCGTCGCGCTGCGGCTCAGCCAGGTGCCGGTGCGCATCGCGGCGGCGGTCGGCACGCTCGCCACCGTCGCCCTGTATCTCATCGCGCAGATGGTGGGCGCGGGCGGCCTGATCCGGCTGATGTTCGGGATTCCCTACGAGTACGCCATCGTGCTCGTAGGCGGGGCGATGATCGCCTACGTGCTGTTCGGGGGCATGCTGGCCACGACCTGGGTGCAGATCGTCAAGGCGGTGCTGCTGCTGGGCGGCGCCGCGGTCCTGGCACTCCTCGTGCTGTGGCGCTTCGACATGAACCCGGCGGCGCTGTTCGCCGCCGCGGCGGAGCGGTACGGCGCCGGCGTGCTGGCCCCCGGCCGGCTGGTGTCGAACCCGTGGGACGCGATCTCGCTCGGAATCGCGCTGATGTTCGGCACCGCCGGCCTGCCGCACATCCTGATGCGGTTCTACACGGTGCCGGACGCCAAGGCGGCCCGGACGTCGGTGTTCTACGCGACCGGGCTGATCGGCTTCTTCTATCTGATGACGTTCATTCTCGGCTTCGGGGCGATGGTGTTCGTCGGCCCCGAGGCGATCCGGGGCGTCGAGCCCGGCGGCAACATGGCGGCGCCGCTGCTCGCCGAGTTCCTGGGCGGCCGGGCGTTCTTCGGCTTCATCGCCGCAGTGGCGTTCGCGACGATCCTGGCCGTGGTCGCCGGGCTCACCCTGTCCGGCGCCGCCGCGTTGTCGCACGACCTGTGGGTGAACGTGGTGCACCGGGGGGCGGCGGACACGGCAGAGGAGCTGAAGGTGGCCCGGATCGCGACACTCGGCCTCGGCGTGCTCGCCGTCGGACTCGGCATCACGTTCAAGGGCCAGAACGTGGCGTTCATGGTGTCGCTCGCCTTCGCGATCGCGGCGAGCGGCAATTTCCCGGCGCTGGTGCTGTCGATCTTCTGGCGCCGGTTCACCACGGCCGGCGCCGTCGCCAGCATGGTGGTAGGGACGGTGACGACGCTGGGGCTGATCTACCTGTCGCCCACCGTGCAGGTGGACATCCTGAAGCACGCCACGGCGTGGTTCCCGCTGAAGAACCCGGCGCTCGTGACGATTCCGTTGTCGTTTCTGACCGGGATCGTGGTGTCGCTCTGGACTCCGCGGGGGAGCGAGGCGGAGGGGTACGCGCGGGTGGAGCGACGCATGCATCTCGGGGCGGCAGCGGGGGAGTGAGGGGGGGGGGGGGCGCGGTGAGTGAGTACGTGGCCGTCGTGGTGTGGGATCGCCGGGACGCGCGCTTCGTAGACGGCCGCTACAGTCGCGCCCACCGGTGGGAGTTCGACGGTGGAACGATCGTGCCGGCGTCGAGCTCACCGCACGTCGTGCCGGTGCCCCTCTCGGATGCCCACGCGGTCGACCCGGAAGAGGCCTTCGTCGCCTCGCTCGCCAGCTGTCACATGCTCTGGTTCCTCTCGATCGCGGCCAAGCGGGGGTATTGCGTCGAGACCTATCGCGATCGGGCCCTCGGGGTCATGGACCGGGGGGCGAACGGCCGGCCGGCGATGACCGCCGTGACGCTCCACCCCCACACGATCTTCGGCCCCGGAGCGGAGCCGACCGCACAGGACCTGGCCGCGATGCACGAAGAGGCGCACCGGGAGTGTTTCATCGCCAACTCGGTGACCACGCGACTCTCGACGATACCCACCTTCGCGATCGCCAGTGCCAACGGCCCGTCGTCCCGCTGACCGGTCGGGAACAATCTCTCCGAGGCGTTACCCCATGTCCGATGTGATCCTCAAGACCGTTCACTTCATCCGGTGGTGCCGGAATGCCGCGGGCGCGGTCGTCCGTTAGCCGAGCGTACGTCGCGTTCCTGCGCGCGATCAACGTCGCGGGACACGCCAGCGTGCGAATGGAGGATCTGAGGCGCGCGTTCGCCGCCGCGGGGGGCCGGGGCGTCCGGACCTACATCCAGAGCGGCAACGTCATGTTCGAGGGGCCGGCGAACGGCGCGCCGGCCCTCTTTCAGCGGATCCGTCTCCAGCTCCGCAAGCTGCTGGGCGACGACCCGGAGGTCGTGTTCCGAACGGTGCGCGAGGTCGAGCGGATCGTCAAAGGCGCGCCCTTCAAGCGCTTCGCGCGGGAGCGGGATGCGAAGCTGTACGTGACCTTCCTGTCCCGCAAACCGCTCGGCAAGCCGCGATTCCCCCTGCGGTCGGCCCAGGAAGTCCTCGAGGCCTTCGCGATGAAGAACCTCGAGGTGTTCATCGTCAGCCGTCGCAAGAAGAGCGGCTTCTACGGTTTTCCGAACAGCTTCATCGAGCACGAGCTCGGGGTCTCCGCCACGAGCAGGAACTGGTCGACGGTCACCAAGATCGTCGCGTTCGCGCGCCAGGAGGCCGCCGGTCGTTAGGCGGGCCGCTGTATGACGCGATCCGGCGGGCGGGCCCTACGGCTTGAGGGTCAGCACGATCGCCGCGCTGCCGTCCATGATCCCCAGCTTGCCGCTCGCCTCGGTGGGCCGGTAATACCGGATCTCCTGCACCTCCGCCGCGTTGATGTGCTTCAGCACGTCGAGGTTCCCCAGGTTCGTGTCGCCGCGATATACCACGATGCCGGCGCGCCCGGAGTCCGTTTCGTAATCGCCCGGGAGCCGCGAGCTCTTCGGCAGGCGCAGGAACTGGGGCCGGAGGCGCTCGATCGCTTCGTACGCGTTCGTCGCGCCGGACTCCTGGATCTCCGCGGCGGTAATGACGTAGCTGTCGCGCTTGGGCTTCTGGGCCTCGGCACGGGGCGCGAGAGAGAGGGTGAGGCAGGCGAGCGTCGGCAATACGACATAGAACCGGTTCATCGTGGTCTCACTGACGAGAGCTGTCCAATCGTACCCCACCCGGCTCGAACCGGCTAGGTGGTCTCGGCCCTCCGAGGCGCCTCGACCCGCGCGAGCACGGCCGCCGCGGTCAGGTGCGACGTCACGTTGACCGTCGTCTTGAAGATGTCGGGGATCGCGTCCACGGCGATGAGAATCCCGACCCCTTCGGCGGGCAGGCCCATCCCGACCAGAACGGGGGCCAGCAGGAACAAGCTCGAGCTCGGGATGCCCGGGACGCTGAAGCTGATCAGCGTGGACGTCACCACGAGCCCGGCGAGCTCGGCGCCGCCCACGGGGATGCCGTAGAGCTTCCCGAGGAACTGCACACCCACCACCCAGGCGATCGGCACGTTGACCCGAAAGACCGATACGGCAAGCGGGAGAGCGAACCCGGTGATCGTGGGCGAGAGCTGGAGGCGCTCGCGCGCGGCCTTGATCAGCGCCGGCAACGCCGCCAGCGAGGACCGCGAGCTGAAGGCCACCGCCTGCGCGGGTAGGGCGGCGGCGGCGAACCGGCGGACCGGGATGCGGCCGACGAGCGCCGCCACGGGATACAGGGCCGCGGTGCACACCAGCAGCACGGCCGAGAGGGTCGCGACGTAGTGGACCAGCGCGCCGGCGGCCCCGAGGCCCATCCGGGTCGCGAGGCCCAGCGCCAGCGCGAAGATCCCGATGGGAGCCACCGCCAACACCCACCCGACGAGCACGAGCATCGCGTCCGCGAGCGCCTGGAACCACCGCACCAGGGGGTCGCGCTGCGCCGGCGTGAGACGAGTGACCGCGATGCCGAACGCCAAGCTGAACACGACCAGCGGGAGCATCGCCCCCTCGGCGGCGGCCCGCACGGGATTCGCCGGCACGATCTCCACGATCCGCTGAACCAGCGAGGGCATTTCCCGGACTCCCGCGCTCGCCGCGCCGACGCTCACGCTCGCCCGCAGGCTCGCGGCGACCTGAGGCGGGATGACCAGCTGGTCCAGGGACAGCGGGGCGACCACAGCCGTGAAGACACCGCCCGCCACGAGCAACACCAGGAACACCGGGATCGCGCGCGCGCCCAGCCGGCCGATTGGGCGCAGATCCGGGCTGGAGGCGACTCCCGTGATCACCAGGGCGACGACCAGGGGGATCACCGTCATGCGGATCGCGTTGATCCACAGGGTGCCGACCGGCTCGATCGCCGAAACGGCGGCTGACACGGTCTCGTTGCCCGAAGCGGCCGCCGCAGCCCCGACCACGAGGCCGATCACGAGCGCGAGCAGGGTGCCGGCGGCGGATCGCATCGGAGCCAAGGTAATGCAACCCTTGGTCCCCCACACGGTGTGCGAGCTCGCCGGTCGGGCGGTCACCTGATGCCGATGGCCGGACGAGGCGGCGTGCACATGGGCGCTGGGCGAGATCGAAGCGGGGAGCGGGGTGGATGCGCACTAGGCGTCCTGCCTTGACTCTGCGGCGGCACGTCCACAGCACAGGGGGACCTGGCGCGCAGCCGGATCAAGAACCAGCGGCGCTGGCCCGCGGCACCTCCTGGAGGAACGCGCCGGCGCGCCGGGCCGCACCGACGTAGTCGGCCACCTCCTCCTCCCGCCGCGCGTGGTCCCAGCCGAGCAGCTCCGCCATCCGGCTGGCGACGGCCGCGGCGACCTCCGTCCCGTTGCGCCCGTCCTCGTGGAACAAGTGCAGGCGGCGGATCAGCACGTCCTCCAGGCGGAGGGCCATCTCCCGCTCGACCGCGTGCACCACCTCGGCCCAGATCTCGGGCCGCCCCCCGGACGCTCCGGCCGGGACGATCGGCTTGCCGAGTGAGCGATCCCGATCCACCAGGTTGAGCACGGCGGCCGCTTCGCTGCCATAGCTCGCGACCAGGTGGCGGGCGGTTCGCTCCGCCGCGCCGCGCGCGCGCGCGGCCTCGAACAGCACCTCCAGATCGGCCGTTTCGCCACCGGGGAGCGGGAGGCGGTCTGTCGGTGGCCGCCGGCCGACGGGCCGGCCGTCCAAGCGGTGCAACCGTTCCGCTACGCGGTCCGCCACGTCCCGCGCCATGACCCGGTACGTGGTGAGCTTACCGCCCGCGATCGTGATCAGGCCACCCGGGCTCTCGACCACCCGATGCTCCCGCGAGATGGCGGAGGCCGAGAGCTGACGGTCCGGCGCGAGCAGCGGCCGTAGTCCCGCCCACGTCGAGACGACATCGCTCGGCATCAGCCGAGCCTGCGGGAAATAGGCGTTGGCCGATCGGAGCAGGTAGATGACGTCGGCCCCCGAGGTGCGCACGTCGTCTGGAGAAGAGGCGTCGTCGGTATCGGTCGTGCCGATGTAGGAGAGCTCGCCCCAGGGGAGGACGAACATCACGCGGCCGTCGAGCGGCGAGGTGAGGGTTACGGCATGCGTATGCCCGATCCGCCGGCGCGGCACCGCTACGTGCGCGCCCTTGGTCGGGCGCAGCAGGGGCGAGGCATCGGGACGGTCCAGCCGCGCCAGCCGGTCCACCCACGGACCCGTCGCGTTCACCACGACCAGCGCCCGAACGTGCACGCTCTGGCCGGTGAGCCGGTCGCGCACCACGGCGCCGCGCACCTGGCCGTCGGGCTTCAACAGGCCGGTCACCTCGGCGTAGCTGGCAACCAGGGCGCCTGCCTGCGCCGCCCCGCGCATGGTGGCGAGGACGAGGCGCGCGTCGTCCGTCTGGGCATCGTAATACAGCGCCGCGCCGCGCAGGTCCTTGTCCCGCAGCCCCGGCTCGGCGCGCCGCACGGCTTTGGGGCCGAGCCAGCGGTGCGGGTGGACGTTGCGGAAGGCCGCGAGCAGGTCGTAGAGCCACATGCCGGCGCGCAGCCGCCAGGGCGGCACACGCGAGCCGCGATACACCGGGAACAGAAACGGGAGCGGGCGGACGAGGTGCGGTGCGAGCCGCAGTAGGATGCGGCGTTCCCGGCTCGCCTCGAGCACCAACCCGAACTCGTATTGCTCGAAGTAACGCAACCCGCCGTGGATCAGCCGCGAGGAGTTGGAGCTCGTCGCGCCGCCGAAGTCCCCCCGCTCGACGAGCGCGGTGCGGATGCCGCGCAGCGCCGCGTCCCGCGCGATCCCGGCGCCCGTGATCCCGCCGCCGATGACAAGCAGATCCACCGGCTCGGCGGCCATGCGCGCGAGCGTGGCGGCACGCGATTGGTGTGAGAAGGCCAGCTCGGCGGCCAATTCCCCTCCAAACGGGCATGGTGGTAGGTTTCATCCCGGAGCAGGGAGCAGTACACGCCGCTCTCCGGGGAGCGTACTGCTCCCTGCTCCGTCCGGAGGGAGAATCTAATGGTCCGACGCAACGATCGTCGCGTCGCGGTGGTGGCCGGCTGTCGCACGCCGTTTTGCAAGGCCGGCACGGCGCTGAAGGACGCCCGCGCCGTGGACCTCGCGCGCCACGCGGCCCGCGAGCTGCTGCACCGCACCGAGCTCGACGGCGCCGAGGTGGACGAGATGATCTTCGGCCAGGTCGTGCCGTCGGCCTTGGTGCCGAACATCGCGCGTGAAGTGAGCCTGCTCCCCCAGTTCCCGAAAGAGATTCCCGCCTACTCGCTGAACCGCGCCTGCGCCTCTGCCAACCAGGCGATCACGGCCGCGCACGACCAGATCGCGCTGGGCCACGCCGACGTCATCATCGCCGGCGGTGCCGAGTCCCTCTCGGACATTCCGATCCTCGCCTCCCGCCGCCTCGCCGACATTCTGGTCGAGGCGAGCAAGGCGAAGACGGTGGCGCGCCGGCTCAGGACCTTCGCCCGCCTCCGGCCCCGAGACCTCGTGCCCGTCGCGCCCGCCATCGCCGAGCCGTCCACCGGGCAATCGATGGGCCAGTCGGCCGAGAAAATGGCCAAGGAGAACCGGATCAGCCGCGAGGCGCAGGACCGCTGGGCGCTGCGCAGCCACCGGCTCGCGGCCCAAGGGACCTCGGACGGCCGGCTGACGGCCGAGATCGCCCCCTGGTTCCCGGCCCGGCCGGGCGAGCCCGTCGTGACGCTGGACAACGGCGTCCGTCCCGATGCCTCGCTCGAGCAGATGGCCCCGCTCACGCCCGTGTTCGACCGGAAGTACGGCAGCGTGACCGCCGCCAACGCCTCACCGCTCACCGACGGCGGGTCGGCGGTGCTGCTGATGAGCGAGGAGGCGGCCCGGTCGCGGGGCTATGAGCCCCTCGCGTTCATCCGCTCCTACGCCGTGGCCGCGGTGGATCCCGGCTGGCAGCTGCTCCAGGCGCCGGTGTGGGCGGTGCCCAAGGCGCTGGAACGGGCGGGCATCCTGTGGCGGGACCTGGGGCTGATCGAGCTCCACGAGGCCTTCGCCGCCCAGGTGCTGTCCAATCTCCAGGGCTTCGCCGAAAAGGGGTGGGAGATCAACGAAGACATCATCAACGTCATGGGCGGGTCGATCGCCATCGGCCATCCCTTCGGCGCGACCGGCGGTCGCATCGTGACCACCCTGGCCAACGAAATGAAACGCCGCGACGTCCAGTTCGGCCTCGTGTCGGTGTGCGCCCAGGGGGGGATGGGGTTCGCGATGGTCCTGGAGCGCCGCTGATGGCGGGAGACGGGATGAAGGGTGGGCCGGCCCTCACCTGGGACGTGCGGGACGGCGTGGCGATCGTGGTCATGGACTGCAAGGGCCAAGCCGTCAACGTCATCTCCCGCTCCGTCAAGGACGAGTTCCTGATCACCTTCGCGGCCCTGGAGCAGGACCCCGCCGTTCAGGCAGTGGCCTTTTTCTCCGGCAAGCCGGACAATTTCATCGCCGGCGCGGACATCGAGGAGTTCGTCAAGCTCACCTCGGCCGCCGAAGCCGAGCGGCTCTCCGCCGAGGGGCAGGACATGCTGGACCGCGTGGCGCGATTCCCCAAGCCGGTCGCGGTTGGAATCCACGGAGCCTGTCTGGGCGGCGGGTTCGAGTTCGCCCTCGCCGGTCAATACCGGGTGGCGACCGATCATCCCAAGACGCAGATCGGCCTCCCGGAGATCCAGCTTGGTATCCTCCCGGGCGCCGGGGGGTGCCAGCGCCTGCCCAGGCTGGTGGGAGCGCGTGCCGCACTCGACATGATCCTCGCGGGCAAGACCGAGCGCGCCCAGAAAGCATTCCGCGCGGGCATGGTGGACGAGCTCGTCGCCCCCCCGATTCTCCACGACATCACCATCGCCGCCGCCAAGCGGATGGCCGGCGGCTGGCGGCCCAAGCGGCGGCGCGTGGGAGGCATCGTCGGCTGGCTGCTCGACGGGAACCCGCTCGGCCGCCGCCTCGTGTTCCGGGCGGCGCGCAAGCAGGTGCTCGGGCGCACCGGGGGCCACTATCCCGCCCCGCTCGCCGCGCTCGAGGTCGTGGAGTACGGGCTGAAGCACGGGATCCGCGAGGGCTTGAAGCGGGAGGCGCGCGAGTTCGGCCGCCTCGCGGTCACCGATGTCTCCCGCAAGCTGGTGCAGATCTTCTTCGCCACGACCCAGCTGAAGAAGGACTTCGGCGTCCCCGACGCCCCCTCCCCACTCGAGGTGAAGCGGCTCGGCGTCGTGGGCTCGGGCTTCATGGGCTCCGGCATCGCCGGCACCGCCGTCGCGCAGGCGGGCGTCGATGTCCGGATGAAAGACGCCGATCTCGCCCGCGTCGCGCTGGGGCTCCGGACGGCGCGGGAGATCCTGGACGACCGGCTCAAACGCCGGCGAATCACGCGGTACGAGCAAGCCCGCCTGGTCGCGCTGCTGTCGGGCGCGGACGGCTACACCGGGTTCGGCCGGGCGGACCTCGTGATCGAGGCCGTGTTCGAGGACCTGCCGGTGAAGCAGCGGGTGCTGCGCGAGATCGAGGGCGCGACCGGCGACCGCGCGATCTTCGCCTCGAACACGTCCACCATCCCGATCGGCCAGATCGCCGCCGCCGCGGCGCGCCCGGCGCAGGTGATCGGCATGCACTTCTTCTCGCCCGTGGCCAAGATGCCGCTGCTCGAAGTGATCCCGTGGGACCGCACCGCGCCGTGGGTCGTGAGCACGGCGGTCGGGTTCGGCCGCCGGATGGGGAAAACGGCGATCGTGGTGAAGGACAGCCCGGGCTTCTGGGTGAACCGGATCCTGGCGCCGTACGCCAACGAGGTCGGCCACCTGCTCGCCGAGGGAGCGTCCATCGAGGAGATCGACGGAATGGCCGTGCGATTCGGCTTCCCCGTGGGTCCGGTGACGCTGCTCGACGAAGTCGGCCTCGACGTGGCCGCAAAGGTGGCGCACGTGATGCAGGCCGCGTACGGAGAGCGGCTGCCGTCCACCGGCGGCGTGTCCGCCCTCGTCAAGGCGGGACGCCTGGGTCGGAAGTCGGGGCGCGGATTCTATCTCTACCGCGGCGGGAAGAAACGCGGTGTCGACCCCGGCGTGTACGAGCTGCTCGGTGTTCAGCCCAACGGCGGGCCCCGGCCGGCGGAGATCCTGCAACGGCTGGTGTTGGGGATGCTCAACGAAGCGGCGCGGGCGCTCGGCGAGGGTGTGGTGCGCTCCCCGCGCGACGGGGACATCGGCGCGATCTTCGGGTTCGGCTTTCCCCCGTTCCGCGGCGGCCCGCTGCGCCACGCCGACGACCTCGGCGCCGCCCGGCTCGTCACCGAGCTCGAGCACCTCGCCGAGCGCTACGGCCCCCGCTTCGCCCCGTGCGAGGTGCTGCTAGACCAGGCCCACCGCAACACCAAGTTTTATCCCTGACCCCTGACCCCCGGCCCCTGACCCCCGACACCTGATGCTGCGTGCGGTTCTCATCTGGCTGAGCGAGCAGCGTCGGATCTTCGGGTTCGTGCGCCGCAACGGCCTCGCCCGCCGCTTCGCGTCCCGTTTCGTCGCCGGGGAGACGGTGGACGACGCGGTGGCGGCCGTGCGGACGCTCAACGAGGCGCGGATCTCGGCGAGCCTCGACCTCCTAGGCGAGTCGGTCCAGCGCGCGGACGAGGCGCGTCACGCGCGCGACGTCTACCTCCAGACACTCGACCGGATCCGGGCCACGGGCGCGGACGCGAACGTCTCCGTCAAGCTGACCCAGATGGGCCTCGACATCGACGAGCGGCTCTGTATCGACAACATGCGGGCGATCATCCGGAAGGCGCAGAGCCACGGGTCCTTCGTCCGGATCGACATGGAGCAGTCCACCTACACCGAGAAGACGCTGCAGCTCTTCCGGCGGTGCTTCCATCCGGAGTTCGGGAACGCGGTGGGTGTGGTGCTCCAGTCCTACCTGCGGCGCACGGCGGAGGATGGGGAGGGCCTGATCGCTCTGGGCGCCCGCGTGCGGCTGTGCAAGGGCGCCTACCAGGAGCCGGCGGACGTCGCGTTCCCGAAGAAAGCGGACGTGGACGCGAACTACGTCGCCTGTATGGAGCGGCTGCTCGAGCGGGGAACCTATCCGGGCCTCGCGACCCACGACGAACGGATCATCTCCCACGCGAAGGCGTTCGCGCGGCGCCGCGGCATCTCCGCCGACCGCTTCGAGTTTCAGCTGCTGTATGGCGTGCGCCGCGACCTGCAGCACGCGCTGCGCCGCGAGGGCTACCACGTGCGCGTGTACGTGCCGGTCGGCGATCACTGGTACCCTTACCTGATGCGGCGGCTCGCTGAGCGGCCGGCCAACGTGCTCTTCATCGTGGGCAACGTCGTGCGGGAGTCACTACGGCGTCGCTGACGGACGACACCACCCTGGGGGGCTACGAGCGCGTGCACGCGCGCCCGCCCGCGTTCGGGGGCTCGGACGGCCAGCCCTATTCGGTGTCGACGTTCGTGGACCCCGCTCCCGACGCGGAGGGTCGCTTCGGCGCCGCCTTGCTGTTCCTCTGCTGGGGTGGGGGGGAGGGTTCCGAGCGTCCCGTCGGCCACCTCGAGACCGACTACCTCGCCTTCGGGCGCACGCCCGACGAAGCCCTCGTACCGCTGCTCGCGCTGTCCCTGGGCGACGTGAAGAAACACCTGGACCACTGCATTGCGCTCAGGGCGTCTTCCGGGTCCAGCGCTCGGCATTGCGGACCGTGAGGTGCTGCATCATCTCGTCGAACGCCCGGTCGAGGTCGATCTGCTGAGCATTGGCGAGGCACAGGACGACGAACAGGATGTCCGCGAGTTCCAGGGCGATCGAGCCCTCCGCCTCCGAGGCCTTCTTGGGCTTCGCCCCGTGGCGGTGGTTGATCTCCCGCGCCAGCTCGCCAACTTCCTCGGTCAGGCGGGCAAGGATGCTGAGCGGAGGCCAGTACCCTTCCTGGTACTGGGCGATCCAGCGGTCGACGGCCTGCTGGGCATCACGGAAGCTCACGGGGACCTCTGATGACGCGGTGTGGTCGTGACGCCGACGCTGCCTGAGCTGGTGACCCCGTTCCGGGGCGAGCGCTACGGCGACCCGGGAGCGGGGGAGGAGGCGCTCAGCCGCCGGCTCGCCCCGCCCTACGACGTGATCTCCAAGGACGAGCGCGCCCGGCTCGCGGCGCTCGACCCCCACAATATCGTCCACCTCGTCCTGCCGGAAGCCGCGGCGCCCGCGGACCCGTATGCCCGCGCGGCGGAGCGGCTGGCGGAGTGGCGCCGGGCGGGCGTGCTGGTGCGGGACGCGGCGCCCGCGGTGTACGTCGTGGCTCAGGACTTCACCCTGCCCACGGGCGAGCGCCGGACGCGGCTCGGCATGTTCGCCGCGCTCGCCGCCGAGCCGTACGAGACCCGTCGCGTCCGGCCGCACGAAAAGACGCATGCGGGCCCCAAGGCGGACCGGCTCGCCCTGCTCCGGGCGACGCAGACGAGCCTCGAGTCCATTCTCGTGCTCGCCCCGGACCCGGACGGCGCGCTGTCGAGCGGGCTCGCCCGGGTCGTCCAGCGGCCGCCCGACGCCCGGGCGGAGCTCGACGGGGTCGGGATCCGACTCTGGGTCGTCTCCGGGGCCGACGCCTCCCGGCTCGCGGCGCACGGCTCGCGGCTTCCGCTCTACATCGCCGACGGGCATCATCGCTACGAAACCGCAGTGGCGTATGCGCGGGAGCGGCCCGCCGCCGACCGGCTGCTCGCCTTCATCGTATCGGTGGCGGACCCGGGGCTGACGGTGCTCGCGACGCACCGCGTGATCTACGGCGCCGGTCGCGATGCCACGAAGCTCACCGAGCGCTGGAGAGCGCGGTTCGAAGTGAGCCAGATACCGCCCGACGCCGATCACCTCGCGCTGCTGGCCCGGGCGGGGGCCCGGGGCACGGCGTGCCTCGTGGCCTGGCCCGGCGACTATGAGTTGTGTCTCGTCCTGAAGACCGCGGCGCCGCTCGCGGGCTTGCCCGAGCTGGGGCGAACCGAGGCGGTTCGCTCGCTCGACGTGGCGGTGGTCGAAGCGTTGGTGGTGCAGGAGATCCTGCGGGCGGGGCAGGCGACCCCGACGCTCACCTACAAGGCCGACGCCGCCGAGGCGCTACAGGCGGTGCGGGCGGGCAAGGCGGCGGCCGCGGTGTTGCTCAACCCGACGCGCGTGAACCAGGTGCTGGCGGTGGCCGACGTGGGCGACGTGATGCCGCCGAAGTCGACCTACTTCGCACCGAAGGTGCCGGGCGGGCTAGTCGTGCGGCCCCTGGCGTAGCGCCGCGATCAACGCCTTGCAGAATTGTGGCAAGTCGGCCGGCGTGCGGGAGGAAATCAGATTCCCGTCCACCACCACTGCGCTGTCCTCCCACAGCGCCCCCGCGTTCTCCATATCGTCCCGGATGGCCCGCACGCTCGTCGCGCGTTTGCCCTTGAGGATTCTCGCCGAGATCGGCACCCAGCCGGCGTGACAAATGAAAGCGACGGGCTTGCCCGCCTGGTAGATCTCGCGGGTCAGGTCCAACACCCGGTCGAAGCGGCGCAGCTGATCGGGGGCGAACCCCCCGGGGATCACGAGCCCGTCGAAGCGGGCGGCGTCCACCTGGTCCACGTTCGCGTCCACCGTGACGGGATAGCCGCGCTTGCCCGTGTAGGTTTTCTCGCCGACCCCCGCGACGGTCGTCCGTGCCCCCTCCTCTTCGAGCCGGATCTTGGGGTACCACAGCTCGAGATCTTCATACAGCGGGCCGGCGAAGAACAGCACCTGCTTGCCTTGAAGGCTCATGTCAGGAAGCTAAAGCGGATCACCTGGAGAGGCCATGTCGGGAGGCAGGGGTCCGTCCTTCCGTCATTCCGCCGCCGTCTTAGGTTTCCTGCTCATGACCGCTCGGCCCCGCGATCGTATTCTCAAGAACCTCGAGACCATTTATCGTGACGCCTACGAGCGGGCGCGCGGGGCGGGGGACGAGCGCCGCATGGCCGACCTCGACGCCGCCTATCAGCGCGAGCAGCTCCTGCTCGAGGTGCTGCTCGACATCCGGGACGCGCTCGGGCCCGCGAAGGGCAAGACCGAGTCGGGCGCCGATCCCGTCGCCGCGCTCGAAGCCATCCGCCGCATCTCCAAACTCCGCTAGGAGGTTCGCCGTGCGCCGTGCGCCGTTGGCCGTGGTCGTCGGGGTGCTCAGCGTCGGTCTCGCCGGCTGCGGCGCGCAAGCCGACATCATCATCACCGGCGGCCAGATATGGGCCGGTGGAGAGCGCGCCGGTCGGCCGGTGGCGGGCGCGGTGGCGATCGCGGACGGCCGAATCCTCGCCGTGGGCGACAGCGCGCGCATCGCGCGCTATGTCGGCCAGGGCACCGAGGTGCTCTCCGCGGCCGGCGGGCTGGTCCTCCCCGGCTTCGCCGACGGGCACACGCACTTCTTGAGCGGCGGGTTCCAACTCGCTTCCGTGGACCTGCGCACCAGCGACTCGCCGCGTGAGTTCGTGCGCCGGCTCAAGGAGTACGCGCGGACCTTACGGCCGGGCGCGTGGATCACCGGCGGGGACTGGGATCACGAGCGCTGGGCCGGCGCCCCCCTGCCGCGGCGCGACTGGATCGATTCGGTCACGCCCCGGAACCCCGTGTTCGTGAGCCGGCTCGACGGCCACATGGCGCTCGCCAACAGCCTCGCGCTGCGGGCCGCCCGCATCACCAAGAGCACCCCCGACTACGAGGGGGGCGTCATCGTGCGCGACCGCCGCAGCGGCGAGCCCACCGGCGTGCTCAAGGACAACGCGATGGACCCCGTCCTCCGCGTGATCCCCGAGCCCACCGCGGAGCAGCGGGACTCGGCGCTGGTGCGCGCGCTGGCCCACGCCGCCGCGCTCGGGGTCACCGCCATCGCCGACATGTCCACGCCGGCCGCGGACCTGGGGAGCTACCGGCGCATCCGGGACGCGGGCCGTCTGACGCTCCGGGCCTACCTGCACTTTCCGCTCGACGCCTGGCGCGCCCTGGCCGACACCGTGGCCCGCTCCGGCCCCGGCGACGACTGGCTCCGCATCGACGGCGTCAAGGGCTACGTGGACGGCTCGCTCGGCTCGACCACCGCGCTGTTCTTCGCCCCCTACAACGACGCGCCGCACACGACGGGGGAGATGGTCACGCCGGAGGACAGCCTGCGCGCCTGGATCGGCGCGGCCGACTCGGCCAGCCTGTACGTCGCCGTCCACGCCATCGGTGAGCGCGCCAACGCCGTCCTCCTCGCCATCTTCGACAGTGTCGCGCGCGCCCACGGGCCGCGCGACCGGCGATTCCGTGTGGAGCACGCCCAACACCTGCGCCGCGCGGACATCCCCCGGTTCGGCGCGCTGGGCGTGATCCCCTCCATGCAGCCCTACCACGCCATCGACGACGGCCGCTGGGCGCAGAAGCGGATCGGGCCCGAGCGGATCAAGACGACCTACGCCTTCCGCTCCCTGCTCGACAGCCACGCGATCCTCGCCTTCGGCTCCGACTGGACCGTGGCGCCGCTCGACCCCCTCCAGGGCCTGTACGCCGCGGTCACTCGCCGGACGCTCGACGGCAAACATCCGGAGGGCTGGGTACCGGAGGAGAAGATCACGCTCGGAGAGGCGCTCCAGGCCTACACGGCCGCCAACGCCTACGCGATGTTCGCCGAAGGCAAGTGGGGCACACTCGAGCCGGGTCGGCTGGCGGATGTAGTGGTGCTCGATCGGAATCTGTTCGCGCTGGCGCCGGACTCGCTCGGCCAGGCGAAGGTGCGGTATACGATCGTGGGGGGGAAGGTCGTCTATGGGAACAGAGGCTAAGCCCTTATCCCGAGTACTTAAACCCCGCCTCCTGCAGCGTGAGGGGCTTGGCGTCGGCGTGCTCCACGCCGGCGGCCACGATCTCTCCCAACACGAGCGTGTGGTCGCCGGCGGGGAGTGTGGCCACGACGCGGCATTCCACCCATCCCAGGGCGTCGGCGAGCATCGGGGTCCCGGCGGCCGGACCCGGTTTCGTCTTGATCCCTTTCAGCTTCTGGGGGGCCTGCTCCGACGAACGACCGAGCTTCCCCGCCAGCTCGCGCTGTTCTTGCCGCAACACGTTGATCCCGAAGTGATGCGCGTCGCGGATCATGTCGATCGTCTTGGACGTGTTCTCCACCGCCACGACGACCATAGGGGGCTCGAACGCCGCCTGGCTCACCCAGTTCGCGGTCATGCCGTGCTCTTCGCCGGCGCGGGCGACGGTGACGGCGTAGAGCCCATAGGGGAAATGCCGCAGCACGGTCTTTTTCGCTTCGAGATCCATGGCATGAAATATTGACCAGGGGTATTTTTCCCGCCATGGCGACGCGCACCCGCACACCGCCTCGGCCCTCGCGCACCGCCCTCACCAAGGCGGACCTGCTCGACATCTACCGGCTCATGCTCCTGTCGCGCCGGCTGGACGACAAGGAGATCCAGCTCAAGCGCCAGAACAAGATCTTCTTCCAGATCTCCGGGGCGGGCCACGAAGCGGTGCTGGTGGCGGCGGGCAAGGTGCTGAAGCCCGCCTCCGACTGGTTCTATCCCTACTATCGCGACCGCGCCCTGTGCCTCACGCTCGGCATGACCCCGACCGAGATGCTCTTGTCCGCCGTGGCCGCGGCCGAGGATCCGAACTCGGGCGGGCGTCAGATGCCGTCCCATTGGGGCCACAAGGCGCTCAACATCGTCAGCCAATCGAGCCCCACCGGCACGCAGTTTCTCCAGGCCGTGGGCTGCGCCGAAGCCTGGCGGCGCTACGATCGGATCGACGCGGTCACGGAGAAACCGATCAAGGGCGACGAGATCGTCTACTGCTCCGCCGGTGACGGCACCACGAGTGAAGGGGAGTGGTGGGAGGCGCTGAACACCGCGAGCAACCTCAAGCTCCCGGTCCTGTTCTTGATCGAGGACAACAAGTACGCCATCTCCGTGCCGATCGAGGTCCAGACCGCGGGTGGGTCGGTGTCGAAGCTCGTGCGAAACTTCCCCGACCTGCTCCTCGAGGAGGTGGACGGCTGCGATCCGGTGGCGTCCTACGAGGTGCTCCGGCGCGCCGCCGACTGGTGCCGCCAGCGCCGGGGCCCGGCGATGGTCCATGCCCATGTCACCCGGCCCTACTCCCACTCCCTGTCGGATGATGAGATCCTCTACAAGCCGCCGCTCGAGCGGGAGGAAGAGGCGAAGAAGGACTGCCTCGCGAGCTTCCCCAAGCGCCTGGTGGCGGACGGGGTCGCGAGCGCGGCGGAGTTCGAGGCCATCAAGCGCGACGTGGACGAGGAGATCCAGGTCGCGACCGACCTGGCGCTCGCCGCACCCCAGCCCCAACCCGAGACGGCGCTGCTCCACGTCTACTCGCCCGACGTCGACCCGACGTCGGAGCAGTTCGACACGGAGGACGACCCCCATTTCACCGGCGAGCCGACCACGATGGTCGATCTGTTGAACGCCTGCATGAAGGACGAGATGGCCCGCGACCCGCGCATCCTCGTGTTCGGCGAGGACGTGGCGGACGTCTCGCGGGAGCAATACTTGAAGGACGTGAAAGGGAAGGGCGGGGTCTTCAAGGTGACGTGGGGGCTGCAGCGGCAGTTCGGCGGCGACCGCGTGTACAACACTCCGCTCGCCGAGGCCAACATTGTGGGCCGGGCGGTCGGGCTCGCGACGCGGGGGCTTAAGCCCGTGGTCGAGATCCAGTTCTTCGACTACATCTGGCCCGCTTACCACCAGCTCCGCAACGAGCTGGCCACCCTGCGCTGGCGCTCGAACAACGCGTTCAGCTGCCCGGTCGTCGTCCGCGTCACGTACGGCGGCTACCTGAAAGGCGGCTCGATCTACCATTCGCAGACCGGCGCGGTGGTGTTCACGTCGGTCCCCGGGCTCCGCGTCGTGTGCCCCAGCGCCGCGCTCGACGCCAACGGCCTCTTACGCACGGCCATCCGGTGCGACGACCCGGTGCTGTTTCTCGAGCACAAGCACCTGTATCGCCAGACCTACAACAAGGCGCCGAACCCCGGGCCCAACTTCATGATCCCCCTGGGCAAGGCCAAGGTCGTGCGGGAAGGGACCCACCTCACCGTCGTCACCTACGGGGCCGTCGTGCAGCGGGCGCTCGTCGCCGCCAAGGAGCTGGAGGAGAAGGACGGCGTCAGCATCGAGGTGATCGACCTGCGTTCGTTGTCGCCCGTCGACTGGGACGCGATCGGCAGGTCGGTTCAGAAGACGAACAAGGTGATCGTCGCCTACGAGGACTCGCTCTCGTGGGGGTACGGCGCCGAGCTCGCGGCGCGCATCGCCGACCAGTGGTTCTCCTGGCTCGACGCGCCGGTCCGGCGGGTCGCGTCCACCGATACCTTCGTGGGCTACGCGCCCGACCTGGAGGACTTCATCCTGCCGCAGGTAGACGATCTCGCGCGGGCGATGCGCGAGCTGCATGCGTTCTAGCGCCGCCGCCGGGTACCGTCTCCTCTTCTTTCTGTCCGGCACCACGGGGCTCGTCTACCAGCTGCTGTGGGTCCGGGTGCTGTACCAGACTTTCGGGTCCACCATCCAGTCGGTGACGACGGTGGTCGCGGCGTTCATGGGCGGCCTGGGCCTGGGCGCCTGGCTGCTGGGGCGCGTCGGCGACCGGCACCCGAAGCCGGCCGCGCTGTACGGGTGGCTCGAAATCGCCATCGCGGCCTTCGGGGTGCTCTCCCCCCTCGTGCTGGCGCTCGCGCACAGGGTATACGTCGGGGCGGCCGGGGCGCTGGGGCTCGCGTCCGGCGGTGGGGCCAGCGTGGCCCTGCGATTCGGCCTCGCCGCGCTGGTGCTGCTCGTCCCGACGACCCTGATGGGCGGCACGCTCCCCGTCCTGACGCGGGCCTTCATGGGCTCGGATCGCCACCTCCTCAAGCCCGAGCTCGGGAAGCTGTACGGCATCAACACGCTGGGCGCGGTCGTGGGGACGGCCGTGGCGGGCCTGTTCCTCATCGAGCACGTCGGGATCCGCTGGGGCCTGTGGATCACGGCGGCGGTGAACCTCGCGCTCGGCGCCGCCGCGATCGCCCTGGCGAAGCCGTTGGGGGGGGGGGGGGGGGGGGGGGGGGGGGGGGGGGGGGGGGGGGGGGGGGGGGGGGGGGGGGGGGGGGGGGGGGGGGGGGGGGGGGGGGGGGGGGGGGGGGGGG
>JBOHSA010000144.1:0-9998 GCA_050732995.1 Gemmatimonadales bacterium
GTTATGTAGTCTTCGTCATAAGCCGCTCTGAAAATCCTAAGTCGATTAAACATGCCACTCTCCGGGACCGCACTCTCTCTACCCCAAGCGGTCTTCTCCATGAGTCTAGCTGACTCAAGTGCTGAACCGAGGTTACCTCTCATGAGGGCGACATTGGCGCTCTCGCAGTAATAAACGACTCGCGTCTTCCAGGTGCTCGCCTCTGCCAGCGAGCGAGTAGCAGCATCGAGAATCTCTTGCGTCTTCTCGGGTTTGCCGGCGAGGATGAGGGCCTCAGCCAAGTTCATATACGAGGAGACGAGTTTGGGCTGACTTACGCCGTTTCTCCCAAGTGCTATGCTCCTTCGGCCGACCTCAATGGCCTCCTCGAACCGCCCCACGATGGAGTACAGCCCGCAAAGATTCCCCAGTGTTATGGATGCCCTAGCATCGTTTCCCATTCTTCTCGCCAGTCTAAGCCCCTCTTCATATGCTTCGTGGGCTCTGTCGAACTCGCACAAGAACTGTTTGCACAACCCGTAACCATTGTAGGCACTAGACAGAGTCGGGTAGTCAGTGGGCCCGGCCAATTGCCGAAATGCTTCCTCAAGCTCCGAGGAGGCTCGCTTGATGTCACCAAAGTTAAAGTTGCAGTAGGCGACCGCGTAGCGGATGAAGCCGTCGTTTCGAGCAGCTGGATCGGATAGCAGTTGTTCAAGTTCCACCAGGGCCGATCGGATGCGGCCCTCGTTACCTGCCTCAGAACCGGCTTGGGCAGATAAGAATAGCGCTCTCCCAAGCAAGTCCAGGTGTCCAGCAGCATGAGCAGCTGCAAGCGCTCTATCTGCCGCTTCGCATTGCAGGTCGCCGGCCTCACAATTGAGGAGGTATACTCCGGTTGCTTGAAGTTGGGCGAGCTCGGCAACCTCCCTGGCTGAGAGTTTCGCTTCTGAAGATAGCAATTGGAGGACCGGCATGGCGGCCACCGCCTTGGATTGATCAATCAAAGCCTTTCCAAGCAACAGGCGGGCTGGTGTTAGCTGGTCTGAGTTCAGGCTTGCCTGAAGTGCCACGTGCAGAATCTGTTCAGCTTCATGAGGTGCGCCTGCACTGAGAGCACTGGTAGCGCCACCCAGCACGAACGGAAGAGCTTGCGCAAACCGCCCGCCGCGCAGAAAATGCCAGGCGATCTCTAGGTTCAGCGATTCGATCTGGTCGGATCGCCCGGCTAGCGTCTCCCCCACCCGCCTATGCAAATGCTGCCTCGCAGGCCCCGCCACTGAATAGTACGCCTGCGCCCGAATCAACTCGTTGCGGAACTCGAGATCGCCGTGCACCTCCCGCAACAACCCCTCCTCGCGCAGCCGCGAGAGCGCCTCCGCTGCCTGACCCGAGGTGAGATTGACGGCTCGGTAGAGCTCGAGCTCCGCCAGGCGGCGGCCGAGCACCGCCGCGAGGTCGAGCGCCGCCCGCGTCCGCGGGTCGAGCCGCCGCGCCTGGCGATCGAACACGGTGCGAATCGCGCGCGGAATGCCCAATGCCGCCGCCGGCAATCGGTCCAATGCCTCGAGGTCCCGCAACAGGGACTCCGACCCGTGGGCCACCCACTCCCTCGTCAACAGCTCGAGCGCGAGTGGATTCCCGCCCCCCGCCCGCAGGATCCGCTCGGCCGGCGGCTCGCCGCGCTGTCCGGAATCCTCGGCGGTCACCTGGGCCACGAGGCGGGACGACGCCTCGGCGGACAGGACGTCGACCTCCACGGCGCGCATCCCCTCGATGCTCGCGTCTGCCGTGAGCGCCGCCGGCGCGGCCGCCGTGCGCAGCTCGCTCGACCGCCCGGCCAGGATCAGGAGCACTCTCGTGCCGGCGAGCTTCCGGGCCACGACATGGAGTATCGCGGCGCTGGCGTTGTCCGCCGCGTGAATGTCGTCCACCACGAGCACCACCGGGCTTTCCTCGGATGCGGCCGTCACGGCCTTCAGGAACGCATCCGCCAACCGCATCGGTATCACTTCAGAGGACCATTCGACGGGCTTCGGAACGCCGGGGAAGACGACGAAGATCTCGGCCGTGATCCGGGAGAGCTCGCTCAGCGCCTCGGGCTCGGCGCTGCCGATCGCCCGCTGGATCGTGAGCTGCTTGACCAGCTCCCCCAACACCGCGAACGGCAGATCCCGCTCGGCCTCGTACGCCTGGGCGCGCGCCACCACCGCCCCTTCCATCTGGCAGGTGGAGACGAAGGCGTTGGTCAGGGTCGTCTTGCCGACGCCGGGATCGCCGGTCAGCACGACGGTGCGGGGGGATCGCCGCCGCACCTCGAGCCAGGTGTCGTACAACGCGGAGAACTCCCGCTCCCGACCGATCAGCGTTTCCGCCTCGAAGCGCTTCTCCGCGCGCTCGGGCGGGGATGCGTCCCCACCGGGGCTGCTCAGGCGAGGGGCGGGCGGCGCCCGTCGCCCGTCGCGCAACAGGACAGCCACGCGGGCGAGGTCGGCGCTCGGCTTCGCGTCCAGCTCCTGAGCGAGCTGTTGCTCGAAGCGGGCGTAGGCCTTCAGGGCGTTGGTCCGATCCCCGACCCAGGCGCGCGCCTCCATCACTCCCCGCACCGCGTCCTCGGACAGCGGGTCCAGCTCGTAGAGCACCTGGGCGTGCCGCTCGACGGTCGTGAAGTCGCCGATCCGCCGCCCGGCATCCATGTGCCGGACCAGGCAATCGCGCATTTTGGGGGCGAGCTTGGCGCGCCACTCGTCTTTCCAATCCTCGAACGGCCGCGCTCCCGGCACTTCGAAGCCGTCCAGGAACTCACCGCGGACCTGGAGGTCGCCGCCGTCGAGATGGTGGACATCGGCATCGACCACCCCAGGTGCCAGGGCGATGGCGGAGCGCTGAATCGCGAGGTGCTCGCGCCCGACCTTGGCCTTGACCATGGAGATGGCCTGCGCAAGGGAGTGGCGGGCGAGCCGGGCAGGGGCGTCGCGCCAGAGGAGATCCATCAAGTAGTCGCGGGTGAGCTTTTTGCCCGGCTCGAGCGCCAGCCGAATGAGGACGGCGAAGTGCTTGCGGGTGCGGAACCGGACCTGGTCGCCGCCGGGAGCTAGCAGGAGGGGAGTACCAAGGCAACGCAGCTCGAGCGACGGCGGCACATGGACCATCCAGAATCACGCGGAAGGGTAGTATTAGGCGCGCAAATCAACCGCCTGTCAACACATTGATTGCCAATCAATTAGGTCCTGGAGAAACGAGCCTGCGAAGCACTCGTCAACAGACCTACTTCGACCCGGCCCCTCGGCAGATTGGACAGATCGTCATCCCGGGCTCTTGGCCGAGCACGAGCCGGACCGGCCCCAGTCGCACCGCCGTGTCGGTCAGCGCGACGGCGAGCAGCATGACCCGACCGTCTGTCCACCCCGTGAACCGGGCGGGGTGCAGCACCCCGAGGTCCACGGGATGGGCGGTGATGTTGTACTCTCCCGGCACGTCGAACCAACCCCCCAAGCCAGCGACGAAAGGCTGGTGCACGTTGCCGTAGGTGCAGCCGATGTGCCCGTGGGCGCTCGTGTCGTCCACGATCAGCCCCGCATCCTTCCCACCCCAGGTGCCGACCAGGGCGTCCGTCGGTGATCCGGGGGCAGGCGCCGCCCCGTCGCATGCCGGCACGAGGCACAGCCCGGCGATCAATAAGGCTGCGATTGGGAAGGGAACGAGTCGTGTCATGGTGAGCCTCCTCCGTCGGCTACTGCGCCAGCCACTTCCCTCCGTCCACCAGCTCCGCCACGAGATCCACCGCCGTCCGCCCCGCCGCCTCGGCGGCGAAATTGATCACCAACCGGTGGGTCAGCACCGTCGGCGCCACGGTGCGCAGATCGTCGTAGTCCGCCATCGGCCGGCCGTCGAGCGCGGCCCGCGCCTTGGCCCCCAGCACCAGATACTGCGACGCCCGCGGGCCCGCGCCCCACGACACGTATTCTTTCACGAACCCCGGCGCCTCCGCGTCTGCCGGCCGCGTCATCCGCACCAGCGTCACCGCCGCCGCCACCAACGCCTTGGTCACGGGAATCCGCCGCACCAGATGCTGCAACGCCAGGACGTCCTCCGCCGTGAGCACCGGCCGCACGTCCGCCGCGAGATCCCCGGTCGTCGCCTCGACGATCGCCTCCTCCTCGGCCTTCGACGGATAGCCCACCCGCAGCTCGAACATGAACCGGTCGAGCTGCGCCTCGGGCAAGGGATATGTGCCCTCTTGCTCGATCGGGTTCTGGGTCGCGAGCACGAAGAACGGCGAGGGCAGGTGATGCGTCTGCCCCCCGGCCGTGACCTGATGCTCCTGCATCGCCTGGAGCAAGGCCGCCTGGGTCTTGGGCGGCGTGCGGTTCACCTCGTCCGCCAGCACGATGTTGGCGAACACCGGCCCCCGCACGAACCGGAACCCGCGCTTCTTGGCCTGGTCCTCCTCGATGATCTCGGTGCCGGTGATGTCGGACGGCATGAGATCCGGCGTGAACTGGATGCGGGAGAACTGGAGGTCGAGCGCCTCGCTCACCGTCTGGACCATGAGGGTCTTGGCGAGGCCGGGCACGCCGAGCAGCAAGGCGTGGCCGCCGGAGAAGATGGCCGTGAGGATGCCGTCGAGCACGTCGCGCTGTCCGACGATGCGGCGGCCGACCTGGGCCAAGAGGTCGGCGCGCGCGGCGGCGAGCCGCTCGAGCAGCTCGACATCGCCCGAAGGGGGGGAGGGACGGGGAACGGGGGCGGGGTTCGGGGCCATTGGGGCGTAGAATACCACATCCTACTCCCAAGTGCCACATAAAGTTGCAGGGTTTGCCGTTTGCTTGCGAAACTTTTCACAAGCGTCTAAGTTTCCCGCGGCCATGGCCCCCCAGGACCCTAAAGACGAACGGGCGCGCGACGCACGGAGCTACGGCCAGGGCTATGCCTACTTCGGCGTGGCGCTGAGCTTCGCCCTCGCGATTCTCTCGTTCGGCGCGATCGGGTGGGTGGTGGACGGCTGGCTGCACACTCGACCCGTGTTCGCCATCGCGGGCGGGTTCGTCGGAGGGACAGCGGGGTTCCTGAGCATCTACTACCGAGTCAAGCGGGACTCGGAGCGCGGGACGCGGGACAGGTGAAGCCGTACGGCGCGCTCCTCGGGGTGGGAGCCGCGCTGATCGGGGTGGCGATAGGGCTGGGAGGCGTCCCGGCCGGGATCGGAGGCGCGGTGGCGATGGTCGCGCAGGTGGCGGCGGTGGCGCTGCTCCGGCCCGCGATGCGGGCGCCGCAACCGGTGTTCCTGGGACGCTGGCTTGGGGGAATGGCCATCCGGGCGTTGGCGCTGGGCCTGGTGCTCGGGCTTGCGGCGACGCACCGCGACCTGCTCCCCCCGCTCTCGGCGTCACTCGGCTACCTCGGCGTGCTGTTGCCGCTCCTGTTCCTGGAGACCAGGTTTCTCAAATGAGCCAGGCGCCCTCTCCCGACATCGGCGGCATGATCCTGCACCACACGAGCGACGCCACCGTGGTGGAGCTGCCGTTCGGCCTGGGGGAATGGCACCTCCCGACCGGCTGGCACCTGTTCGGCATCGACGTCTCCCCCACCAAGCACGTGGTGTTCATGGTCGTCGCCGCGCTCCTCGTGTTCCTGACGATGTGGATCGCGGGCCGGCAGATCGAGCGGCGCCACCGGACGGGGAAAGCCCCGGCGGGCTTCGGCGCGGCCATCGAGGCCATGGTGCTGTTCGTGCGCAACGACGTCGCCGTCGCCAACATCGGGCACGGCGGAGAAAAGTTCGCGCCCTACGTGCTCACGCTGTTCTTCTTCATCCTGTACTGCAACCTGCTCGGCCTCATGCCGTGGGGCGCTGCGGCCACCGGCAACGTCGCGGTCACGGGCGCGCTGGCCCTGACGGCCTTCCTCACCGTCGAGATCTCGGGGCTCGTGGCCCTGGGGCCCCGGGGATACCTGAAAACGATCGTGATGATTCCGCCCGGCATGACGGGACTCGGGGCGGTCCTGATGGCGCTGATCATGACGCCGGTGGAGCTGATCGGTAAGATCGTGAAGCCGTTCGCGCTCACCCTGCGGTTGTTCGCCAACATGACCGCCGGACATTTCGTGATCCTGGCGCTGCTCGGCTTGATCTTCGTGTTCGGGACGGCACCCGCCGCGATCCGCTACGGGGTGGCGGCCGGCGCGGTGGCGTTCACGCTGTTCATGATGTGCCTGGAGCTACTGGTGGCGTTCCTCCAGGCGTACATCTTCGCGCTCCTCACCTCGGTGTTCATCGGGATGATGCAGCACGAGCATTGAACGACAAGGGGCTAAGGGGCTAAGAGGCTAAGAGGCTAAGGGTATACACACTCCTAGAGGAATGACATGCACACCATGCTCATGCTGGTTCAGGACGCGGCGCAGGCGGCCGAGGTGGCGAAGAACACCAACGCGCTGCTCGGCGCCGGGATCGGGCTCGGGCTCGCGATCATCGGTGCGGGGCTCGGGATCGGCCGGATCGGCGGCCAGGCGGTCGAGGCCATCGCCCGGCAGCCCCAGGCTTCGGGCGACATCCGCGGCGCGATGATCCTGACCGCGGCGCTGATCGAAGGCGCGACGCTCGCAGCCCTGGTCTTCGCCCTCCTGTTCAAGCTGCTGTAATGGCCGGCTTGGTCCTGCTGCTGCAGGAGGTCGACCACGGGGCACGGGTGGGGGGGGGGGGTGGACTCGGCCCGTTCGACATCAACGAGGGGCTGATCTTTTGGACGCTCCTCGTCTTCGGGCTGCTGCTCCTTCTGCTGTGGCGCTATGCCTGGCCCACGATCCTGCGCTCAGTCGAAGAGCGCGAGCGGCGCATCCAGCAGCAGCTGGAAGAGGCGGCCCGGGCTAACGCGGAAGCCGCCTGGCTGCTCGAAGAGCACAAGAAGGCCATGGCGGCGGCTCGGGCCGAAGCCCAGGAGATCGTCACCAAGGCCAAGGTCGTTGCCGAGAAGGAGCGCGCGGCCCTCCTGGCCAGGGGGCGGGAGGAGTACGAACAGCTGCTGGCGCGCGCGCGGCGGGACATCAACGACGAAAAGCAGAAGGCGATCCTGGCCCTGCGCCAGGAGGCCGTCGACCTCTCCATCGCGGCGGCGTCGAAGCTCCTCCAGGCGAACCTCGACTCCGACGCCAACCGGCGGCTGGTGCTCGACTACCTCGCGAGCCTCGAGCGCAGCCGGTGAAATCCACCACCGTCGCCCGCAACTACGCCGAGGCGCTGTTCGCGGCGGCGGAAGACAAGGGGGCCGGCCAGGTCGAATCCTTCGGCCGCCTGCTCGAGGCGCTGGCGGGGGCGGTGGCGGCGGACGAGCGGATCGCCATCGCCCTCGAGTCCCCCCGGGTCGCCAAGGCCACGAAGGCGCGGATCCTGGCCGCCGGCCTGGAAGGCGCGGCGCCGGCGGAGTTCATCCGGTTCCTCCAGGCGGTGGTGCGGCGCGGCCGGGAGGGGTTGCTGGGCGAGATGGCGCAGGAGTACCAGGGCCTCGTGGACTTCAAACTCAACCGGGTCCATGCGGCCGTCACACTCACGGCGGAACCCGACACGCGGCTGGAAGAACAGATCGTCGAACGGCTGACGGCGGCGATCGGGAAGGAAGTCCGCGCCCATTTCCGCGCCGACCAGGGGATCTTGGGCGGCGTGGTGGTGCGCATCGGGGACCGGATCTACGATGGCTCGCTGAAGCGGCGGCTGACGACGCTCAGGCGGAAATTGCTGACGGGAGAATAAAAAAGAGACGGGGGCGGATGGGGGAGGACGGGGTAAGACGGGGAGAGTGCCAACGCGAAGCGGCCCGGGGATAGGAGCGTCGCCCCGGGCCGTTCGCGTTCGGATCACAGGCGATAGCGCACCCCGAGCGCGACGCCCAAGCGTCGCGTCGCGCGCCGGGAAAAACCGGCGGGCAACCCGTCGTCCGGGTCCCACACCGAGGCGCTCAGCGTTCCCCCGGCGCGCAGGGTGCCGGCGAACCGGTCGGCCAGCGGCCAGTCCCAGGCCACGGCCGCGGAGCCCGCCAGGCGGGTCCGCGCCGGCAGGTCCTCGATCACCCACACGTGTAGAGCGGGGCCGGCCTCGAGCCGCAGACTCCCGCCCGCGCCGATGCGGAGGACCCGCACCGAGAGCTCGGGCGTCAGTTCGACGAGCTGCATGTCGTCGAAGTACACCGACGCAATGCCGCCGCGCCGGGCAGCGAGGCCGCACCGGGCGTAGAGCAGGCGCAGGCCGAGCCTGACGCCGCCCTGATCGCGAGCGAGGCGGACCCCGTAGGTGAACGGCCGGAACGGCCCGAGCGTGGTCGAGCTGGTCGAGTCGGCCCGCTCGGCGGAACCGCTGAACCGCCCCACGCCGGCTTCGAGTGTGACGCTCCATTGCCCAGCCACCTGTGTCGTCGCGGCCGCCAGCAGCCACAGCGCGAGCCGCCCTCCTCCCAGTGCACGCATAGATCTCCTCGGCGGACTCACCGCATTTCCAGGTTGACCCATCCGTTCGTGGCGTTGCTCTTCCCCTTCACGATCCAGTTGTAGCCGGTGTGGAACTCGAGCGCGATGTCGTCTTCCACCGCGTTCCCGATCAGCTCGTCGTTGGACTTGATGATCGAGGCGAGCGCGGTCAGGACCTTCTGCAGCGCCAGGGCGAACTTGAACTTCTTGGCGGACGTGTCGCTCGAATCGTTGCCGGCGGTGAGCGACCCGTTGCTGCCGTCGACGGCCCGGATGAGCTCGTTCATGAGGTCTTTGTTCGCCTTGATCTTGCACGCCTCGTCGTCGTCTTCCACAAAAAACACGCGGAAGTTTTGATTGGGATGCTGCGTGTTGTACTGGGCGATCTGGGTCCCGCTGAACAACAGGACCGTGCCGCTCCAGTCTTTGCCGTTCTGGTCGAAGGCATAGGGCCCGCCCGCGTGCTCGCCCGCGCACTGGTAATCCGTGAGCGAATCCGTCTGACCCTTCTGCCCCAGGATATGGGCCTCAAATTCGGGGTTGCCCTTCAACCAACCCTCAAAATCCTGCACGAAATGGGCTTTAGTCATGTACAGGCCGGGTGGCGGCGGACTCGGCTGGGGCGGTGGGAGCGGTGGGGGCTCCGGGGGTGGCGGTTCGTCCTCGCATCCCACCGTGGAAAGCAGGCACACGACGGCCTGGGGTTTGATCGTGAAGTCGGTCTCGAGCGGCACGACGGCCAGGACCGGGGTGGTGGGTGGCACATCGGGGTGCAACAGGCGGCGGGCGCCGCGGGGGTCGAAGGCGACGGGCGCCTCGCCGTCGGCGATCGCGGTTGCGACGAGGATGTTCTCATCGCCCGTCCAGGCGGCGCGATGGGCCGGGACCGGCAGGTACACTTCCAGCGCGATGGCGGCGGTTACCTCCCGCTCGACGTCCGATGCCGCGAGCCCGTTCTCTTGGGCGAGGGCGCGGACCGCGCGGCCACCGGCGGCGCCGAGAAACTGCTGGAACTGGAGCTTGTGCTCGCGGAACGGGGAAGCGTCGAGCTGCGCCTTGACGTAGGCACGGAACGCCGGGTTTTGGAGCGCGCGCGCGAACAGCCGGGCGAGCCGCTCGGGCTTCGGGTTCGCCGGGGCGCGGGCGGCGGCCTCCGCTGGCGCATCGGGGAGGGTACGGGGGCCGGCCGGCGAGGTTCGGTCGGTGCAGGCTACCAGGGCCAGGGCGGTCACCGCCGCCGCGGTCCCGAGCGGGCGTATGGTATGACGAGACATGGGCGTCTCCTTGTCGGGTGTGAGCCGGCGACCTCCCGTCGCCGGGGGACCCAACATGGAGCGGGGAGCGGGCGATGTGTCGCCCGAAACACGCGGAGGGGACCGATTCTATGCGTTCCGCAGCGAGTCTTGCTCGGGCCGGCCGTGGCGGGGGGTGAGTGCGGCCAACTTCAACACCTTTGCGTGGCCTCATGCCGTCAGCGTTCCCTGCGGCTTGAAGGTCGTGAACAGCCAAACTGTCTGGTACTGCGAAGGTCGCATCATCACCGCCGAACAGTGGAGTGA
>JBOHSA010000145.1:0-5900 GCA_050732995.1 Gemmatimonadales bacterium
CCCCCCCCCCCCCCCCCCCCCCCCCCCCCCCCCCCCCCCCCCCCCCCCCCCCCCCCCCCCCCCCCCCCCCCCCCCCCCCCCCACCCGGGCACGGTTCCGCCGATCCCACATTGATCCCGGTGAAGGACGCGATGGCCCGCACCGTGCTCTGCCTATCGGAAGACCAGACCCTCTCGGAGGTCGCGAATCTGATGAACAACAAGGAGGTCGAGCGGTTTCCCGTCGTGCGCGAGGGAGTGGTGGTGGGGTTTCTGACGAGGGCGGATCTGATTCGCAGACTGGTGACGGTGTGAATACTTAGCTTTCTAGCCTATGGTTACCCTTGCGATCATCAAGCCTGACGCCCTCGCCGCGGGCCACGCCGGCGCCATCCTGGCCCAGCTCGAGCGGGACGGGTTCCGGCTTCGGGCCGCCCGGCTCATCCGGCTCACCGCGGCCGAAGCGGAAGAGTTCTACGCGGTGCACCGGGAGCGGCCGTTTTTCCGCCCGCTCGTGACCTTCATGACGTCGGGGCCGGCGCTGGCCCTGGCGCTGGAGCGCGACGACGCGGTGGCGCGGTTGCGGCAGGTCATCGGGGCGACCGACCCCGCGGAAGCGAAACCCGGCACGGTGCGCCGCTTGTACGCCCAGTCCACGGAGCGCAACGCGATTCACGCATCCGACTCCCCGGAAAGCGCGCAGCGGGAGGTGGCGTTTTTCTTCGATGCCGAGCAATGGGCCCGTCTCGCGCCGAGCCGGTGAAGTTCGCTTGACCTAAGTCCCACAACGGTTTAGCTTCGCTGTCCATGTTGCAGGTGGACCTGCGCGAGCTGGCCCGCGGCCCCGTGGAAACCCGGGCGGAGCTCGCCGCCGACGACCCGCTGTTCACGGGGGCTGGAGTCGTATTCGCCGAGCCGATCGATGTCGCCGGGCGGTTGCAGGCGACCGGGGCGGAGCGCTTCTATTGGCAGGGCTCGGTGCGCACGGTCGTGGCGGGAGAGTGTCGGCGCTGTCTCGCGGCGGTGCCGGTCCCGGTGGCGGCGGAGGTCGGGGTGCTGTTCGCCCCGGAAGCCGAGGCGGCCGACGACCCGGATGCCTACCCGCTCGCCCGGGACGCGCGGGTGATCGACGTGACACCGGCGGTGCGGGAAGAGGTGATTCTCGCCGTCCCGCGGTACGTTTTGTGCCGGGAGGACTGCCGCGGGCTGTGCCCGCGCTGTGGCCAGAACCTGAACGCGGGCCCCTGCGGCTGCCCGCCCGCCACTGCTCCCCGGTGGCAGGCGCTGGCGGCCCTGAAGGGGAAACCCCGCGCCTGACGAGGGTCTGATGGCGGTACCCAAGCGACGGACGTCCAAACGGAAAAAGCGCGCGCGGCGCACGCACTACAAGGCGCCGCGCCTCACGTTGCAGCCGTGCCCCCGCTGCGGCGACCTGAAGCGCCCGCACCGCGTCTGTCCCACGTGCGGCTACTATAAGGGCGAGCAGCGGGTAGCGGTCGAGGACGCCTGAGCGTGATCCGGGTCGCGCTGGATGCGATGGGCGGGGACAACTCTCCCCGGGTGGAGATCGAAGGGGCGGCGCAGGCGCTGCGCGAGCTGCCCGGCGCGTTTCGCATCCAGCTGGTGGGCCGGACGGCCGATATCGAGGCGGCGCTCGCCGCCTACCCCGGGCTCGACCGGTCCCGGGTCGAGATCGTCGAGGCGCCCGACGTGGTGGGGATGGGCGAGAAGCCCCTCGCCGCCGTGCGCAGCAAGCCCCGGTCCTCCATCGCCGTCGGGCTCGGCCTCCAGAAAAAAGGCGCCTCGGACGCGTTCATCTCCGCCGGTAATACCGGCGCGGTGATGGCCGCGGCCACGCTGCTCCTACGGCTCCATCCGGGCATCGAGCGGCCAGCGATCGGCGCGCTGTTCCCCACGGCGTCGCAGCCCGTGCTGGTGCTGGACGGCGGGGCGAACGTGGACTGCGACCCGCGCGAGCTGGTGGGCTTCGCCCATCTGGGCTCGGTGTACGCCCGAGACGTCCTGGGCCGGCCGGCGCCCACCGTGGGCCTCCTGAACATCGGCGAGGAGGACGAGAAGGGGAACGCCGTGGTGAAGGAGGCGCATCAGCTGCTCAAGACTTCGCCCGGCCTGCGCTACCTCGGCAACGTCGAGGGCCGGGACATTCCGAACGGTGAGTACCGCGGCCAGCCGCTCGACGTCGTGGTGTGCGACGGGTTCGTCGGCAACGTCGTCCTCAAGTTCTACGAGTCGGCGGCGCGCGTGTTCGTGTCGCTGATCAAGCGTGAGGCGCCCGACATCCTGCAGCGCCCCGAGATGGTCAACGTGCTCCAGGTGCTGGACTACTCCACGTACGGCGGCGCCCCGCTGCTCGGCGTCCGGGGGGTGGCGATCATCTGTCACGGCTCCTCGCCCGCGCGCGCGATCAAGAACGCGATCCGGGTGGCGGCCCAGGCGGTGACGAGCCACCTGAGCCAGGACATCGGAGCCGAGTTCGCGCGCGCCGGCGCGGGGGGAGGGGCCGTCGCGTGAAACGGCCGTTCGCCGAGCTGTGGGGCACGGGCCGCTACGTCCCGCAGCGCGTGATGACCAACGACGAGTTCAGCACGATCCTGGACACCTCGGACCAGTGGATCCGCGAGCGCACCGGCATCCGCGAGCGGCGCGTCTCGAGCAAGGACGAGACCAACGCCTGCATGGGCAAAGCGGCGGCGCTGCAGGTCTTGCAGGAGACGGGGCTCACCCCGCTCGACCTCGACGCGATCGTGTACGCCACCGCCTCGCCCGACCGGCTCCTCCCCTCCCAGGCATGCGATCTCCAGGCGATCCTCGGCGCCAAGAACGCGGCGGCGTTCGACGTGGGCGCGGCCTGCGCGGGGTTCATATACGCATTGAACGTCGCCGAAGGGCTGGTGGCGTCCGAGCAGGCCGAGCACGTGCTCGTGGTGGCCGCGGAGAAGCTCACGAGCATCATGGACTGGACCGACCGCACCACGGCGGTGCTGTTCGGCGACGGCGCCGGCGCCACGATCCTGCGCAAGAGCACCAACCGCCGCGGGATCCTCTCCTCCTACATGAAGTCGGACGGCACGCTGGCGGAGCTGTTGTACCGTCCGGGCGGCGGCGCGACACACCCGCCGAGCGCGGAGCTGCTCAAGGACCATTCGTACTACATCAAGATGGCGGGCCGCGAGGTGTTCAAGGCGGCGGTGCTGTCCATGGCCGACGCGAGCGATCAGGCGCTCAAGCGCGCCGGGCTCCGGAGCGAGGACATCGACCTGATGATCCCCCACCAGGCGAACATCCGGATCATCGAGGCGACGGCCAAGCACGCCGGCATGCCGATGGACAAGGTCTACGTGAACGTGGACCGGTTCGGTAACACCTCGGCCGCGTCGGTCGCGATCGCGCTGGACGAGGCGGTGCGCACCGGCCGGCTCCAGCCGGGGATGACGGTCATGCTCGTCGCGTTCGGCGCGGGGTTCACCTGGGCCAGCGCCGTCGTGCGCTGGTAGCGGCGCCCTCCAACTTTCCCCTGCGCTCGCGTGCCGCTCGTGTGGCTCTGCCCCGGTCAAGGAGCGCAGAAAGTCGGGATGGCGAAGGACCTAGCGGAGCGGTTTCCGGCCGCGCGCGAGACGTTGCAGGCGATCGACGACGCCCTGGAGACCGACCTGAGCCGCCTGATGTTCGCGGGCCCTGAAGCGGAGCTCACCGCCACGCACAACGCCCAGCCCGCGATCCTGGCGCACAGCGCGGCGGTGTTCGCGGTGGTGCGGGCCGAGGTCTCGGACGCCGTCGCCGCGGCCGGGCACTCGCTCGGCGAATACTCGGCGTACGTCACGGCCGGCGCGCTCGCGGCGCCCGAGGCCGCGAAGCTCGTGCGCCGGCGCGGCGAGCTGATGCACCAGGCGGGCACCGAGCGGCCGGGCACGATGGCCGCGGTGCTGGGGCTCGCGACGGCGGAAGTCGAAGCGGCGTGCCACGCCGTGTCGGGCTCGGGCGCGGTCGTGGTCGCGGCGAACCTCAACGCGCCGGACCAGACGGTGATCTCGGGCGACCCCGCAGCCGTGGCGCGGGCGGGAGAGGAATGCAAGGCGCGCGGCGCGAAGCGGGTCGTGGCGCTGAAGGTGAGCGGCGCCTTCCACTCGCCCCTCATGGGCCCCGCGGCGCACTGGCTGCAGCTCGCGCTCGAGCGCGCGCCGTTCCGGGACCCGGCATTTCCCGTGATCGCCAACGCCACGGCGGAGCCGGTGCGGGACGCGAACCGCGCCCGGCGCCTGCTCGCCGACCAGCTCACCGCCCCGGTCCGGTGGGTGGCGGCCATGCAGAAGGCGGCGGCGGTGGCGGGCGACGGCGTCCGCTTCGTCGAGATCGGCCCGGGCGCGGTGCTCGCCGGGCTGGTGAAGCGAATCCTTCCGGGGGCGCGCGTCACGTCGCTGGGAAGCGCCGATGAGGTGGCGAAGTTCATGGAGGAGGGGACGTGACGCGAAGGGGAGCGGAATGAAGTTCGACCTCACCGGCAAAGTCGCCCTCGTCACGGGGGGAACCCGCGGCATCGGCCACGCCATCTGCCAGGCGTTGCACGGGGCGGGGGCGCGGGTGGCGCTGTGCGCGCGCGACGGAGACACGGCGGCCAAGGTGGCACAGGAGTTCACGCCGACGGGACGGGGCTACGCGTGCGACGTGGGGGTCGCGGCGGACGTCGAGCGGCTGGTCGCGGCGGTGGAGCAGGACTTCGGCCAGATCGACGTCCTGGTCAACAACGCCGGCTTCACGCGGGACAACCTGCTGTTTCGCATCAGCGAAGCCGACTGGGACGCCGTAATCGATACGAACCTGAAGGGCGCCTTTCTGATGACCAAGCACGCCGCCCGTGGCATGATCAAGCGCCGCTGGGGCCGCGTGGTGAACATCACGAGCGTGGTCGGGCTGAACGGCAACAAAGGGCAGTCGAATTACTCGGCGTCCAAGGCCGGCCTGGTGGGCTTCACCAAATCGGTCGCCAAGGAGCTGGCGTCGCGCAACGTGCTGGTGAACGCCGTGGCGCCCGGCTACATCGACACCGAGTTGACACGCGGCATCTCGGCCGAAGCCAAGGAGTTCCTTCTGGCCAACATCCCGCTGGGCCGCCTGGGCGGTGGCGTAGATATCGCCGCCGCAGTGCTCTTTCTCGCCTCCGACCTCGCCAGCTACATTACTGGGCAGGTACTGGTCGTCGACGGCGGGATGGTGATGTGAGCGACATCCACGTCCCCCCCCCCCTTTACCTCCGCTGAGGGTCACCCATGGCCATGGACATGAAGCAGCTCGAAGAGAAGGTCAAGGACATCATCGTGGAAGAGTTGGGGGTCGAGCGCGACAAGCTCACCGACAACGCGAGCTTCATGGAGGACCTCGGCGCCGACAGCCTCGACACCGTCGAGCTGGTCATGGCCTTCGAGAAGGAATTCGACATCGACATCCCGGATGAGGAGGCCGAGAAGCTGCGCACGGTGGGGGCGGCCCTGAAGTACCTCCACGAGAAGATGGGGAAGTAATTGGCGCCGCGCCGCGTGGCCGTCACGGGGCTGGGGCTCGTGACGCCGCTGGGGAACGACGTCGCCACGACCTGGGCGGCGCTCGTCGCCGGCCAGTCCGGCGCGGGGCCGATCACGCGGTTCAACCCGGCCCAGCTGCCGGTGCGCTTCGCGTGCGAGGTGAAGGGTTTCGACGCCGGGCGCTTCATGGAGAAGAAGGAGATCCGGCGCTACGACCTCTTCTCCCAATTCGCCATGGGCGCCGCGGTGCAGGCGGTCACCGACGCGTGCCTGGAAAGCGGGGGGGGCGGGGGGGGGGGACGTGGATGTCGCTCACATCACCATCCCGCCGTCGACGACCAGTACCTGCCCAGTAATGTAGCTGGCGAGGTCGGAGGCGAGAAAG
>JBOHSA010000146.1:0-8039 GCA_050732995.1 Gemmatimonadales bacterium
CCCCCCCCCCCCCCCCCCCCCCCCCCCCCCCCCCCCCCCCCCCCCCCCCCCCCCCCCCCCCCCCCCCCCCCCCCCCCCAGACTCAGTCCTGCTCGGCGCCCACACCCGGTTCCACGCTGCGAGCAGGATGGTGCTCACGCGGGGGTTGGAAGAGGAGCCGCTCGCGCACGCCCTGGTGGCCGACCTGTCGCGCATGATCTACGAGGCGGTGGAGCGCTAGGTCTACGACACCCGCCGCGTCTTCCGCCGCATGAAATCCATCAGAATGAACTGCCCCAACGTCATCGTGTTCGTGAAATAAGCCTTCCCCCGGCAGATCGCCGAGACCTTCTTCACGAACTCCACGAGACTGCGGTCCCGCGCCAGCATGAAGGTGTTGATCAGAATCCCGCTGCGGCGGCACAGCGCGACCTCGCGGTAGGTGGCCTGGAGGATCTGCGGGTCGAGCCCCATCGAGTTCACGTAAATCCGCCCGTCGGGCAGGGTCAGCGCCGACGGCTTCCCATCGGTGATCATGATGACCTGCCGCATGTCTTTGCGCTGCCCCAGGAGAATCCGCCGGGCGAGCTTCAACCCCTCCGCCGTGTTGGTGTGGTAGGGGCCCACCTGCGCGTGCGCCAGCTGCCCCAGCGGGATCTCTTCGGCCGTGTCGTGGAACAACACCACCCGCAGCGTGTCGCCCGGGAACTGGGTGCGGATCAGATGCGTGAGCGCGAGCGCCACCTTCTTGGCGGGCGTGAACCGGTCCTCGCCGTACAGAATCATCGAGTGCGAGCAGTCGAGCATCAGTACCGTCGCGGAGGACGAGCGGTACTCGGCCTGGTGCACCATGAGATCTTCGTACTCGAGGTTGATCGGCACCCCGGGGCCCTCGCGCTCGAGCGCGTTCGACAGGGTCGCGTTGACGTCGAGGTTCAGGGTGTCGCCGTAGGCGTAGGGCTTGCTCGCCGCCTCGGCCTCGATCCCCGTCGCCAGGTGCTCGGTCTCGTGCGCCCCGAAGCTCGATTTCCCGATGCTGCCCAGCAGGTGCTTCAGGGTCTTGTAGCCGAGGAAGTCGATGCCCTTTTCGGTGAGGGAGAACTGCACCTGCTGCGCGGCTTCGCGCGCCATTCCGGCCGGGCCGAACAACGGCTGCTGCCCCGCGGGCATCTGGGGCACGTCCTTCACGCTCAGGTACCCCTCCTCGATGAGCTTCTGGACGATCTTGTCCAGCAGCTCCGCTAGCTGGCGCTCGAGGTCCGCGTCGCGCTGCGGGTCCCCGGTGGACTCGCCGCGCAGGACCTTGAGCATTTCGGGTGTGAGCTGGCCCGAGTCCATGAGCGCCTGGAGGATCGCCTGGCGCAGGGCGTCGAGCGAGCGGTCGGGCTCCTCCTCGCCGAACTCGCCCCAGAAGGGATGGGCGTACGGCCCGCCGGCGAAGCCCGACTGGAGCAGGAAGTCGGCGAGCTGGTCGAGCAGCGCCTGGAGGTTGACCGTGTCGGCCAGCTCGGCGAGGTAGCGGCTGTAGGTGGTGTAGCGCATCGCTCTACCCGAAATGTGGGACGGTGGCGAGCTTTCCCGCAATGACCGAAGCGGCCAGACGCTACGGCCTGGGCGCCCTCGCCCACCGCAACTTCCGGTTGTTCCTCCTCGGCCAGACGGTCTCCCTCACCGGCACTTGGATGCAGTCGGTGGCCCAGGGCTGGCTCGTGCTCCTCCTCACCGACTCGCCGTTCTACGTCGGCCTCGTCGCCGCGCTCGGCTCGCTCGGCGTGCTGCTGTTCACGCTCTACGCCGGCGTGGTGGCGGACCGCACCGACAAGCGCCGGGCCGTGATCATCGCCCAGACCCTCCAGATGGTCCAGGCCTTCGCGCTCGCGGCGCTGGTCTTGAGCGGCCACGTCACCGTCGGGGCAGTGATGGGTCTGGCCGCCTTCCTCGGTGTGGTGAGCGCGTTCGACATCCCCATGCGGCAGTCGTTCATCGTCGAGATGGTGGGGAAGGACGATCTGATGAACGCCATCGCGCTGAATACCTCGGTGTTCAACGCGACGCGGGTGCTCGGACCGGTGATCGCGGGCGCATTGATGAGCGCCGGCGGCGGCGGCACGCGCGCCGTCGGGCTCTGCTTCCTGCTGAACGGGGCGAGCTACCTGGCCGTGATCGTGGGGCTCCTCGCCATGCGGCTCACGCCCCACATCCCACCCCCTGTGCAGTCGTCGGCGTGGCACGGGTTCCGGGAGATCGTGGCCTTCATCCGGAGCGACGGGCGGGTCTCGACCCTGATCGTGCTCACGGCGCTGCTGAGCATCTTCGGGTTCCCGTTTCTCACGCTGATGCCGGTGTTTGCGCGCGACCTGTTGCGCGTCGGGGCTAAGGGCTACGGGGCCCTGATGGCCGCCGTGGGCCTGGGCGCGGTGCTCGGCGCCCTCGCCGTGGCCGTCACCGGGCGGCGGCTGCCCAAGGGGCGCCTGATGATCGCGGGCGGGACGGCGTTCGGGCTGCTCGTGCTCGCCTTCGCGCTGTCGCGCTCGTTCGCCCTCTCCCTCGGACTGGTCGCCCTCGCCGGGTGCGCGATGATCGTGAACAACGCGCTCACGAACACGATGATCCAGACGCTCGTCCCCGACGGCCTGCGGGGCCGGGTCATGGGGTTCTATTCGTTCGTGTTCGTGGGGATGGCGCCGCTCGGCGCGTTTCAGGCGGGCGCGTTCGCCGAGCGCGTCGGCGCGGGGTGGGCGGTGGCGGCGGGAGGCCTGGTGTGCGCGCTGGCGGTCGCCGTGGCGGGATGGAGAGTTCCGGAGCTGAGAAAGACTTGAACGCGGAAGTCGGAACGCGGAACGCGGAACAGAGCTGCCCCGCTCCGTTCCGCGTTATGCCCACGTTATGCCCACCTGTGCCGCTTCACCTCCGTGAGGATCAGCGCCGCCGCCCCCTCGAACCCCAGCTTCTCGGCGTTGAGCACCATGTCGTAGTTCGTGACGTCCTGCCGCGCGCGGCCGTAGTAGGTCTTGACGTAGCGATCCCGCTGGCGGTCGGTCTCGTCCACGACCTTCTCCGCCGTCGCGGGGTCCGCGCCCAGCCGCTCGACCGCCAGCTTCATGCGCCACGGTTTCGACGCGACGATGTAGGCGTGCAGCGCGTCCGCCCGCTGCGCCAGCAGGGCCTGGGCGCCGCGACCGACGAGCACGACGCGCCCGTGGGCCGCCGCTTCGGCGATGACGCGCTCGGTCAGCTGCACGATCGTCGCCTCGTCCTCCTCCACGCGCGGCACACCGGTGGTGGTGATGAACATCTCGGGGGACGCCACGGCGAGGGTGCGGGCGAGGCGCTCGAGCAGCCCGGGGGCCCGCTCCTCCCGCTGCGCGACCTCGTCGGGCGGCAGGCCGGCGCGCCGCGCCACCTCGTCCACGAACTCGTTGTCGATCACGGTCCAACCGAGGCCGCTGGCGACGAGGCGCGCGATGTCCGAGCCGCCCGAGCCGTACTGGCGCGTGATCGTGATGACGGGCCGGGAGGGGGGGGACGCCATCAGGGCTGGCGCAGGTTCCGCCGCAGCTCGCCGAGGTTGAGGACGGGGAGGCCGCCTTCGGTCGGCACGAGCACGCGCTCCATGACTGACGCGATGCGGTTGCGCGTCCGGGTAAGCAGCGCGACGAACAAGAAGATGAGGCCGAGGACCAGCTTACCCATGGGGCGCTCCGGAAGGCGGGTCTCAGGTGTCGGGTGTCAGGTAAACAGATTCGGGCCCGGGCCTCCCTTACCGAAGGGAGGGCCTCCGCCCCCGCTCTTGGGCTCGGTCCGGGCACGGGCGTAGCCCAGCTCCTCGCTGCGGGAAATGCGCTTTTCCGCGACGAGGCCCTCGAGCACTAGCTCGCAGGCGGCGACCATGGTGGCGGGATCTTTCTTGCCGGCGAGCCCCGTCTGGTCCACGAGGTCGAGGAGCCCGGGTACGACGCTGAAGCCTTTGAGACAGGCCTCCGCGCGCTCGTCGACCGAGATCTTGAGCGCTCCGCCCTCGTCGAACCAGTGCACGATGTCGTCCACGTTGGCGCCGCCCACCCGGGCCTCGAACGTCTTCCCCGCGGCCCGGCGGATCAGGTCCTTGGCGATTGTTTCGGCGCCCTGCAACTCCCCTTCGTACTCCAGCTCGAGCTTGCCCGTGACGGCGGGGAGCGCGGCGTACACGTCGGACACCCGGGGCACCACGGCCTTCTCCTTGGTGGCGATGGTGCGCCGCTCGGCGTTCGAGACGACGTTCTCGAGCACGCTGATCGGGAGCCGTTGCGAGACGCCGCTGCGGCGGTCGACCCGCTTGTCCTCACGCGCTTCGAAGGCGATCCGCTCGATCAGGTCGGTGATGAACTCGGGCACGCGCAGCGGCCGGCCGTCGCGCCTGAGCCAGGCCTCCTGCGTGGTGATGGCGGTGCCCAGCTCGATGGTGTGCGGGTAGTGGGTCACGACCTCCGAGCCGATGCGGTCTTTGAGCGGCGTGATGATCTTGCCGCGTGCCGTGTTGTCCTCGGGGTTCGCCGTGAACACGAGCGCCACGTCGAGGCTCAGCCGGACCGGGTAGCCTTTGATCTGGACGTCGCCTTCCTGCATGATGTTGAACAGCCCCACCTGGATCTTGCCGGCGAGGTCCGGCAGCTCGTTGATCGCGAAGATCCCCCGGTTGGCGCGCGGCAGGAGACCGAAGTGCATCGTCAGCTCGTCGGACAGGAGGTGCCCGCCCCGCGCCGCTTTGATGGGATCCACGTCGCCGAGGATGTCGGCGATGGTGACGTCCGGGGTGGCCAGTTTCTCCACAAACCGCACGTCCCGCGGCAGCCAGGCGATGGGAGCCCGGTCGCCGTGCTCGGCGAGCAGCTGGCGCCCGTACTTGGAGATCGGGTGGAACGGGTCGTCGTTCACCTCGCTGCCGGCGAGGTACGGCACCTCCTCGTCGAGCAGGGTGACGAGCTGGCGCAGGATCCGGCTCTTCGCCTGGCCGCGTAGGCCGAGCAGGATGAAGTTGTGCCGCGAGAGCACGGCAATGACGAGCTGCGGGATCACCGTGTCGTCGTAGCCGACGATCCCGGGGAAGAGCGGGGCGCCGTTCTCGAGCAGGCACACGAGATTCTCCCGCATCTCGTCCTTCACGGTCCGGCGGATGCGGGCGGGGCTGCCCCATTCGGTTTGCTTCAGGTCGGCCAGCGTGGTGGGTTTGGACATGGTTCGACGTTAACCCGACGCCTCGCGCGGTGTAAAGAGCCGCACCGCCGCCACGCCCCAGGCCTTGAGGTCGGCCGTGGCCCGGTTGTCGCCGCCGACGGTGAGGGCATCGCCGTTCATCTCCACCAGGTTCACGCGCCGGGCGAGGCGGAAGGTGTACGCGGCAGGCCAGAGCGCCACCGCGCGCGCCTGCCCGGCGACGTCCAGGAGCTTCACCACCGCGCCTTCGCCGTCGTCGGCCGGCTTGGCGTTGACCACGAGAACGCCCTTGTCGGCGAGGAATAACGCGCGATCCCTGCCGATCAGGGGGCCTCCCGCGGTGTTCTCGTAGCTCTCGCTCACGTACAGCGGATCACACGCCGCCCAGCCGCGGCGCACCGGCTGGGCTGCGTCCCCCGGGGCGAGCAGCGAGAGCCGGAAGCGCAGCCCCAGCCCACCGTTCCCCCCCCCCCTCCCCCCCCCTCCCTGGCGTGCCGCGTAGTTGGTGTGCCAGTAGTTGTTGAGCACGTAGGCGAACAGCGTGCCGTCGGGTTCGATCCGGCGGCGCCACTCGCCGCGGAACAGATCGTTCAGCGTGACGAGCGGCGTGTCCGCGCCGCTCCAGAGCACGCCGTCGGCGGCTTCGGTGAGCCACACCCAGTGGGTGTGGCAGAACCAGTCGCGGCCGCTCCCGGGCTGCTGGTCGCGCTCCACGGCCATCCGTCCGAGCGGCACCTCCACCTCGACGCTCGGCTTGGTGAACGCGAAGGGGAACGCGACGTACAGGGCTTCTTTATCGAGCGTCGGCGTCTTCTCGATGTGGTTCTCGATATCCACCCAGTCCAGCTCGTCGTACAGCGTGACCGTCGAGACGACACTCGGGTAGCCCGCGAGCCGCCGCTCCGCCACGAGCCGTACGCCGATGCCGGGCAGGCGCTCGCGCCGCGCGCGGACCAGCTCCGCCTGGGCCAGGGTGAGCTCGGGCGGCACGCGGAGGTCGTTCCGGTCCCCGGTCGTCCAGAGTGCCGACCGGAGGCCCCCACTGGCGTGGACCAGCTGGTTCAGCCCGGACCAGGGGTTCCCCGGCTTCACGCGCTCCTTGCCGTCCGCTCCTCCCCCCCCCCCCGGAGGGAGCGGATCGCGCCGGTCGCCGGATCGAGGCTCACGCGGAACCCGCCGGCTTCGCCCTCCAGCGCCTCGCCCTCGTCCACCGGCGGCTGGGCCGCGCGGTCGTGCTCGCCGAGCGCGAGATAGCCCAGGCCGGGCACGTCGCGCACGACGACGAGTGCCGAGCCGTCGGGCAGGTCCACGGCGGGGAGTTCCCGGTCGCCGAAAGCGAGCGCGCGGCCGGCGCCGTCCGGCACGCGGACGACATCGGAGCGGTCCCAGGTGGACGCGTTGAAGACGAGACGGCCCCGCCCGGCGTCGGTCGCCCGGCCGATGCGGCGCAGCGCGGCCGCCACCTCCTGCTCGGCCGCGGCCGCCGCGCTGTCGACGAAGCGCTTCTTGTAGGTCCATTGCGCGATGGTCTGCCGGGCCTCGGGGGCGGAGACGCTCACATCCGCGCCCCAGGTGTGCTCGCCGAACAGCAACAGGTCCCGCCACATCGCCCGGCGCTCGAGCGCGCGCTCGCGGATCCGGTCGGCGCCGTCCGGATTGCGGGCCTCCACGCGCTCGTCCCACAGCGCCAGGAGGTCCGCGGCGCGGGCGGCGAGCTGGGCCCGCCGGAACCGCGCGAGCTCCGCCGCGGTCGACGCCGCCCCGTCCTCCCAGTAAAGGCCCGTATCCCCGCGCCGGACGGGGATCTGCGGGCCGTGACGCCGCTCAAGCTCGCGGAAGAAATCCTCCGCCCGGCCCGACACGAGGCGCGGGAACGCGTAGCGCCGGTTGAACTCCTCCACGTTCGCGATGAGCTCTTCCCGGACCGGCGCGTTGTCCCGCCAGTCGGCGCCGTACAGCAGCGCGACGTCGTAGCGCCAGGCCGGGGACAGGAACACCGGGTTGCCGAGCAGCCACTCGGACAGGCGGCGCCCCATCTCGTCCGGTCCCTCGCCGAAGCCGAAGCGCATCGCGTCGCCGTAGTGGTAAGCCCGCCAGTGGAGCACCCGGCTGCCGTCGGGCGCCTCCCACCAGTAGAGCTGCGGGTAGGCGGTCCACTCGCCCGTGAGCCGGTAGCGTTCCGCCTCGGCGCGCGGCAGAAGGGGGAGCGCGCGCTCGGGGTTCACCCCGGTCGCGAGGTACTTGACGCCGCTCTCCGCGAGCACCATCGGGAACGTCAGCGGCTGTCCCGGAACGTCGGTGAGCTGGGCGGCGACGTAGGTCAGGCCGCGCTCGCGCGCGAGCAGGCCGGCAGGCCAGACCACGCGCGCGAAGCACTCGTGATCAAGAAGCCCTGTCAACAGGTTGGCGAACAGCGCCTGAAACCCGATCTTGCCGTCCCGGATCGCCTGGAGCAGGGCGGCGGCGGCGGCGGGGCTGCGATTCTCCACGTAGGAAATGACCTGCAACGCGCACTCGGCCGTCCACCGGGAACCGGGGTGCTCGGCGAGGCGCGCGAGCGCCGCGTCGAGGTTCTGCCGGTGGATCTCCAGGCTGCGCTCCTGGAGGTCGGTGTAGCCGAGGTCGGTGTGGTTCGCGGCGAGCCAGTACACGGTCCAGCGCTTGGGGGGCGTGAGGCGGACGCGGCGGCGGCTCACGCGGTCCCGGCCCACTTCGACGTCGATCTGCAAGTCGGCCGGCTCCGAGAGCGGGACCCAGACCTCGCCGCCGAGGGTTAAGCCGCTGCCGAGCGGCAGCAGCCCGGCCGTGCCCACGAGGGTGCCGCGGCGGTCGGTGACCCGCGCGCGCGCGGCGGGGGCGTCGAGTCC